>NZ_JAUSWJ010000001.1:2400000-2700000 GCF_030815145.1 Kaistia geumhonensis
GACGCTGCTCGTCACCGGCTTCGCGCTGCTCGTCGCCTTCCTCGTCATCGAGAGCCGCGTCGCCTATCCGATGTTCGACCTGACGCTGTTCCGCATCCGCCCCTTCTCCGCCGGCAATCTCGCCAGCCTGCTCGCGGCCATCGGGCGCGGCGGGCTTCAGTTCATGCTCATCATCTGGCTGCAGGGCATCTGGCTGCCGCTGCACGGCTACTCCTTCGAGGAGACGCCGCTCTGGGCCGGCATCTTCATGCTGCCGCTGACGCTCGGCTTCCTGGTCGCGACCCCGGTCTCGGGCTGGCTGTCGGATCGTCACGGCGCGCGGCCCTTCGCTGTCGCGGGCATGCTGATCGGCGCGGCGAGCTTCGCGGCGCTCATGCTGCTGCCGCCCGACTTCCCCTACTCCCTCTTCGCGCTGTTCCTGTTCCTGAACGGCCTCGGCTCCGGTCTCTTCATCGCCCCCAATTCGACGGCGATCATGAATTCCGTGCCGCCGGCCGAACGCGGCCAGGCCGCCGGCATGCGCGCGACAACCCTGAACGCCGGTCAGGTGCTGTCGATCGGCATCTTCTTCAGCCTGATGATCCTCGGGCTCACCGAGAGCCTGCCTTCGGCCATGCATGCGGCGCTCGTCGCAAAGGACGTTCCCGATGCGGTGGCGACGCAGGCAGCCTCCGCCCCGGCCGTGGCGAGCCTCTTCGCGGCCTTTCTCGGCTACAACCCGATGGGCGAGCTCATTCCCGCGGCGACGCTGGCCGGCCTGCCCGCCGCGGCGGAGATCACCGGCAAGACCTTCTTTCCGCATCTCATCGCCGAGCCCTTCATGCACGGGCTCGTCTTCGCCTTCACCTTCTCGATGATCCTCAACCTGCTGGCGGCGGCCTTCTCCTATCTCGCCGGCGGCAAGTTCGTGCACGAGCAGGCAGTCCCGATGCATGTGCATGGCCGGGTGCCGCGGCCGGAGCCGGCGGGCGAGATTCCCGCCGTCGAATGAGGCGGAGCCTCGCGAAGGCGTGACAAAGAGCCGATTGCGGACATCAGTCTTACGCTATATCTTGAGACATATCGTAAGAAGGCCTGGACAATCCGATGACTGCAATCGACCACCTGCCGCATGCGATCCGCCGCGTGCGGCACGAGACCCGTCGTCGCCGCCTCACCGTGGCGGAGGCGACGCTGATCACGCCGCGCATGAAGCGCGTCGTCCTCTCCGGCGACATGGACGGTTTCGTCAGCCTCGGCGCCGACGACCACATCAAGCTGTTCTTCGAAGGCGCCGATGGCGCGGCGCTGATGCGCGATTTCACGCCGCGCGCCTTCGACGTCGCGGCGGGCACGCTCACCATCGACTTCGCGTTGCACGAGGCCGGTCCGGCGGCCGAGTGGGCCGTCGCGGCGAAGCCCGGCGACATGCTGGAGCTCGGCGGGCCGCGCGGCTCGGCGGTCGTGCCGCATGATTTCGACTGGTACTGGCTCGTCGGCGACGAGACCGCTCTGCCGGCCATCGGCCGCTTTGTCGAGGAGCTCGGCAGCGGCGCCAGGGTGATGACCGCGGTCGCCATCGCGGATGCGGGCGAGCGCCAGACCTTCGGGACGAAGGCCGACTGGACCGCCCTCTGGGCCGAGCGGGCAGTGAACGGCCCGGACGACGCGGCCGCGCTCCTCGCTCTTCTCGACGCGCGCCCCATGCCCGCCGGCGACGGTTATATCTTCGTGGCGGCCGAATCCTCCGTCGCCCGCGCCATCCGCGCCCGCCTGCTCGAGCGTGGCCATCCCCGCGCGCAGATGAAGGCGGCCGGCTACTGGACGCGCGGCCTCGCGGACGCCCACGAGCGCATCGAGGACTGAGGCTCAGAGTTCGGCGAAGCCGGCCTCCGGATCGACGAGCCCGTGCAGCCGGTGGGCCGCCACCTTGCCGAAGGCGATCATCATCGCCTTGCGGCGCGCAGCGGTGAGCGGCGTGCGCGGCGGTTCGCGCAGGATTTCGGCGCCGTAGCCGTCTGCGAGGATCAGCCCGGCCTCGGCCGGGAAGATCTCCGCCGGCACGCCCGCATGGCTGGCAAAGAACAGCGCGTCGCAATAGGGGCCGTAATCCAGCCATTTGCGATCGGCCCGGAAATCCTCGATCGACGACTTGATCTCGACGATGGTGATCTCGCCCTGCGGACCCAGCGCCACGATATCGGCGCGCCGTCCATTGCCGAGCCCGAGCTCGGTCACCACCGCATGGCCGCGCGCACGGAACAGCCGCCCCACGCCGCGCTGCAGGGCATGGGCCATGTCGGATTGCCGCCCGTCACGCGGGACGGCGATGGCTGGGGAATAAACCATGAACGCAAGTCTACCGCCGGTCGGGAGCGCCGTTCAAGAGTCGGGTTGCGTGGTCATGTCCGGATGGCCGAAGGGCACGGCCCACCCCGATCCTTGCGCAGCTACCGCCAGCGATTGTGCAGCCAGAGCCACTGGTCGGGATGCTCGCGCACCCAGCCCTCGACCACCGACATGACCAGCGCCGTTCCGGCGGCGACGTCGATCTTGCCCTCGGCGTCGCGCGGCATGTCGAGCGGCGGCGTCAGTTCGACGCGGAAGCGGCCGTCCGGCAGGCGGATGGTCCGCGCCCCATGCACCGGGCAGTCATATTGCCGGGCGAGCCGGGCGACGAGCGGGTTCGCCGAGACGGGGCGGCCAAAAAAGGGCACGCGCGGTCCGCCGGTATGGTGCTGGTCGGTCAGGAGGCCGAGATGCTCGCCGCGATCGAGCGCCGCCGCGACCTCGAAGGTGGCGCCACGGCCGGAGGCGACGAGCTTGCCCATCAGTTCCTCGCGCCGCGCCATCAGGTCCTGGGCGATGCGGTTGTTGCTCGGCATGCGGAAGAGCGCGACGACCGGCAGCCCGAAGCGGGCCGCGACGACGGCAAGAACCTCCCAGTTGGCGAGATGAGCGGAGAAGATGATACCCGGCTTGCCGTCCTCGCGCAGCGCCAGGAACTGGTCGAGGCCCTCGATCTCGGTGCGGCCGCGCTCGGGATGGAGCGGATCGATATCGATGAGCTGGTCCAGATGGACATATTCGACGACGGTATGGCCAAGGCTCTCCCAGGCCCCGTCCAGGATCGCCCGCCGCTCCGCCTCGGTCTTCTCCGGAAAGGCTGCGGCGAGATTGGCGAGGGCGAGTTTCGATTCCGGCACGAACCGCCCGACGAAGCGGGTGAGGCGGGCGCTGAGCCAGCCGGCCTTCTTCGGCCCGAGCAGCCGCACGAAGCCGATCGCCCCGCGCACCGTCGCTGCGATGACGGCATTGACCGCCGGCGAGCGCAAAAGGCGCTTGCCGAATTCCTTGCGGCGGCGCCGCCGCTCGGCTCTCGTCATCGGCGCCTCAGAGCATCACGATGATCTTGCCGAACACCTGCCGGCTTTCGATCCGGTGCAGCGCATCGTCGAGATTGTCGAGCGTGACGACGCTGTCGATCACCGGCGACACCACGCCCCCCGCGATCTTGGCCAGCGCATGGGCGATGTTCTCCATGCGGCAGCCGAAGGAGCCGATCAGGCGCAGCTGCTGCTGGTAAAGTTGAAAAAGGTTGATTTCTGTTGAAATTCCCGTGGTCGAACCGCAGGTGACGAGCGTGCCGCCGCGGCGCAGCGAGAACATCGAGCCGGCCCAGGTGTCGACGCCGACATGCTCGAAAACGACGTCCACGCCGCGCTTCTTGGTCAGCTTGCGGACGACGCCCTCGAACCGCTCCTCGCGGTAGTTAATGACGTGATGGGCGCCGAGCGCCTTCGCTTTCTCCGCCTTCTCGGCGCTGCCGACGGTGGTGATGACCGTCGCGCCGGCCGCGCGGGCAAGCTGGATCGCCGCGGTGCCGATGCCCGATCCGCCGGCCTGGACCAGCACTGTCTGCCCGGCCTCCAGCCGCGCATTGTCGAACAGCATGTGCTCGACCGTGCCGAAGGTGACCGGGGTGCAGGCCGCGTCGCGCAGCGAAACGCCGTCCGGCGCCGGAACGACGAGGCGCGCCTTCATCGTCACATAGTCGGTGGCGAGACCGTCGATATGGAAGCCGCGCACGCCGGCGACGTTCTCGCAGAGATTGTCGCGCCCGGCATGGCAGGCCGGGCACATGCCGCAGGTCTCGGCGCCGTAGATCGCGACGCGCTGCCCGACGGCGAGCCCCTCGACGCCGGGACCGATGGATTCGATCGTCCCCGCGGCCTCGGCCCCGACCGTCAGCGGCAGCTTGCGCCTCGCGAAGGCCATGCCGCGCCAGCCCCAGACGTCGATATGGTTGAGCGCGACCGCGCCGATCTTCAGCCGGACCTCGCCCTCGCCGGGCGCGGGCGCCATCGGCACGTCGACGATCGAGAGCTTGCGGTCGGAGAGGAGCTGAAGGGCGCGCATCGGTTCCCAATCCATGGCCGCGGAAGGGCGGCCGTCGAAGAATGGCAGGCGCCGCCCGAAGGGGCGGCGTTCATGATCAGGCTATTAGCGGGTCATCCGCGGCTGCGCCAGTGTTCCCGGCCGAAAGGGAACGCCGGTCAGGCCGGCTCGGCGGCGATCAGCAGGCAGGCATTCTGTCCGCCGAAGCCGAAGGAATTCGACAGCACCATGGAGACCGGCACGTTGCGGGCAACGTTCGGCACCACGTCGAGCGGGATCGACGGGTCGGGCGTCTCGTAATTGATCGTCGGCGGCACGACGCCGGAGAGGATCGTCTTCAGCGAGAACACCGCCTCGATGGCGCCGGCCGCGGTCAGCGTATGGCCGATCATCGACTTGTTGGACGAGATCGGCAGCGACTTCATGCGCTCGCCGAACACGGCCTCCAGCGACATCGCCTCCATCTTGTCGTTTTCGGGCGTGCCGGTGCCGTGCGCGTTGACGTAGTCGACATCCTCGATCGCCGCGCCGCCGTCCTCGAGCGCCTGGCGGATGGCGGCGATGACCGGCTTGCCATCGGGCGTCGAGCGGGTGCGGTGGAAGTCGTCGGCCTTCTCGGCAATGCCGCGCACGATGCCGAGAATCTTCGCGCCGCGCGCCCTGGCCGCGTCATAGTCCTCCAGCACCAGCGCGCCGGCGCCTTCCGCCATCACGAAGCCGTCGCGATCCTTGGAGAACGGCCGCGAGGCCTTCTCAGGATCGTCGTTGCTGGTCGAGAGCGCCGAAAGCAGCGAGAAACGGACGAGACCCTCGATGCGCACCGAGCCGTCGGTGCCGATCACCAGCGCCGCTTCGGTATCGCCGCGCCGGATCGCCTCGACGCCGAGCTGGATCGCCGAGGCGCCGGAGGCGCAGGCCGTCGACAGCCCGATCGGCGCGCCGCGCGTGCCGAAATGATCGGCGATGCGGTCGGCGACGCAGCCATAGAGTGCGAACTCGTAGGTGTCGGGATCGTTGAGCTGCAGAACGCTCTGGATCATGCGGTCATAGGCGTCGCCCGTCGCGCCATCCGTGCCGGCGAAGAAATCGCGCCGCGCCGGCCACTCGATCTCGACCGGCGGCACCGCCATGAACAGCATGCCCGGGAAATCGCCGGGGGCGCCAATGCCCGATTCCGAGACCGCTTCCTCGGCGGCGAGGCGGGCGAGCCGCTCGGAGAGGACCGGCGAGCGAACCTCGTCGGGAAAGAGGAAATCGACCGTGCCGGCGATCGTGGTTCGCATATGGTCGGTCGGGAAGCGCGTGATGCGGTGAATGCCCGACTTGCCGGCGGTCAGCGCCGCCCAGTTGTCGTCGACGCCCTGGCCGAGCGAGGACACGACGCCCATGCCCGTCACCGCCACGACCGGCCGCCCGAGATGATCGCGTGTCTTGCCCATCGCTCGCCCTTCCACGTCAGATATGGCCCCCAGCCGCCTCACTCGGGCGGCGATGGAGCCTCAGCCCGCCGCCTCGACCAGCGCCATGCCCTCGCCGCGCCAGAAGCCCCAGCTCGTCGCCAGGATCTTCGACGGCGTCTCGGCGGGGCGCTCGATGCCGGTATCGTCGGTCGGAAGATAGAAACCGCGGCGGCCGATCGCCAGTGCGGCCAAAGCGACGCGGATCGGGAAATCCGCCTCGATCGCATTGCCGATCAGCGTCTGCGTGGCGCGGATGCCGTCGACGCGCTCATCGGCGGCGAGATCCTCCCAGAGCGCACGTTCTTCGGCCGTCGTCGCCGGGATGCCGTTGGCTCCCGAGAGGACAGCCGGCGTAAAGCCGCCGAAATGGCGCGACAATTCGTCGAACTGCCGGCTCGCGACGGCAGCTGCCTCGCCAGGACCACGGCGGCTGCGGCCAGAAAGCACGCCCGTCAGCTTCGCATAGGCGGTGCGCCCGCGCGCCTCAGCATGCGCGCGCGATTCGAGAACCAGGAAGGCGCCAGCCGAACCGGTGATCATGCCGCCCTCGCCGCTCGCCCCGCGCTGCCACACGGTCTTGGGCGCGCCCTGCCAGAGCGTTCGGCCCATGGCGAGCGAGAGCAGCATGTCCTTGCGCTCGGCATTGTAGGCGGCGCCGACGAGGAAGAGGTCGCCCTGCCCAGCGGCAATGCGGCGGGCCGCGACCTCGACAGCCGAAACGCCCGCGATCTCCTCGCCCATGAAGGTGCGCGAGGACCCGGTCACCTTGTGGACGATCGAGATATTGCCGGCGAGTAGGTTCGAGAGCTGCGCAAGGAAGAGCGTCGGACGAAGGTCGTTGGCGAGATGCTCGTTGAGGAAGGAGGCCGGATCCGCCGCCGTCTCGAGCCCTTCGAGGATCTGGCCGTCGACCGCGAGATCACGCTCGCCGCCGCCGGCGGCGACCACCATGTCCATGCGCGCGAGGCGCTCGAGATCGCCGGCAAGGCCGGCATCGGCGAGCGCGAGACCCGCCGTATAGGTGCCGAGCCGCTGCCAGGTCTCCATCTGCCGCTGGTCGGCGCGGCGCGGGATCTGGCGGTCGAGCTCGAGCGGCACCATCGGGAAGACGGGGAAGGGCTTGAACTTCTCCGTTTCCGGGGCCGTGGGGCTGCCGCCGTCGACCGCGAGCGCCTGCCAGTGGGCGTCCAACCCCTCGCCGAGCGAGGAGATGAGGCCGATGCCGGTGACGAGGACGTCGTTCGCCGCGGCGCTCATGTCGCCTCTCCAGCACTGGTCGCGATGGCCCGCGACAGTCCCATGGTCGCGGCGCGCTCCAGGAGAGAGGTGCGCAGCTCCTCGGCCGGGAAATCCATGATGCGCAGCGTCAGCTCGGCATCGCAGACCGGGCCGTCATGCTCGATGCGCGCCTTGGTGACGGTGAAGCCGGAGCCGTCATGCTCAATGCGCGCATGGACGTCGAGCACCGTTCCCGGCCCGACGAATTTGCGGAACTTGGCCTTTTGCACGCCCATGAAGAAGGGCATGCGGGTGAGCCCGTTCATGCCGAGGATCAGGAAGCCGGAGGCCTGGGCCATCGTCTCGATGAGCAGCACGCCCGGCATGATCGGATAGCCCGGAAAGTGTCCTTCGAAGACGGGGCTCGCCTCCGGGACATTCGCCTTGGCGTGGATCGTTCCGGCAGCGGCGTCGAAGGCGACGACGCTGTCGATCATCTGGAAATATTCGAGACGCATCGCGCCGTCAGGCGTTCTTCTTGGCGATCAGCTCGTCGATATGCGCGCAGAGGTTCTTGAGGACGAAGTATTCCTCGACCGAAGCCTTGCCCGCGTTCACTTCCTGCGTCCACTGCTCGAGCGGAATCTTGATGCCGAACTTCTTGTCGAGCGCGAACACGATGTCGAGGAAGTCGAGGCTGTCGATGCCGAGATCGTCGATGGCGTGCATCTCGGGCGTGATCTTCTCGCGGGGGATCTCGCTCGTCTCGGAGATCACATCGGCAACGATGTCGAACGTGGATGACATGACGGTCCGTGGTCCTATGTTCTCGCGGCCTCAGAATGGTCAGGCCGGCCGCATCGAGGCGGCACGAGCCGCATGCGCTGCCGCCCGGCCAGTCCGGAGGGCCGGATAGCGAAGCAATGGCTGCCGTCCTGATACCGTGGACTGTCGCGAAATACCAGCCTGTCGGGTCGCCGCACCCCTGGCCTTGCGCTCATGCGCCCACCGGCACGACATCGACGGCGACATCGAGCGTATGGTCGCCCGACGTGACGATCACGCCATCGGCCGGCGCGGCATCGGAATAGTCACGGCCGACGGCCAGCACGACATGATCTTCGGCGGCGAAGACGCCGTTGGTCGGGTCGAGCCCGACCCAGCCGGTCTCGCGGCCGCACCAGACCGCGACCCAGGCATGGGTCGCGTCGGCGCCTTCAAGACGCGGCCGCCCCGGCGGCGGCTCGGTACGCAGGAAGCCCGAGACATAGGCGGCGGGAAGGCCGATCGTCCGGAGCCCCGCGATCATCACATGCGCGAAATCCTGGCAGACACCGGCCTTCTGCGCGAAGGCGACGGCGGGCAGCGTCGTCACGTCGGTCGCGGACGGGTCGTATTTGAAATCGGCCTTGATCCGCTTGGTCAGATCGAATGCCCCGTCGAGGATCGGACGGCCGGCGGGGAAGCTCTTGCGGACATAGG
This sequence comes from Kaistia geumhonensis, assembly GCF_030815145.1. Classification (NCBI taxonomy): domain Bacteria; kingdom Pseudomonadati; phylum Pseudomonadota; class Alphaproteobacteria; order Hyphomicrobiales; family Kaistiaceae; genus Kaistia; species Kaistia geumhonensis. The sequence goes on from NZ_JAUSWJ010000001.1 coordinate 2,408,538, forward strand.
CGGCGATCACCTCGTCCAGCGCCACAAGGCGGCTCGGAAACAGGAAATGCACCGGGGACTGCGGGCCGAGATCCGATTCGGCGACCGCGTTGCGGCGGATCAGCTCGAAGGGCGGCGTCAGCATGGGCAGCGGCGCCTCCGCCGCCTCGACCAGCACGCGGGCGCGCGTCTCGAGCCGCAACTCGCTATGCGGGAAGGAGAAGGCGACCGTGGTCAGCCAATTGCCGAAGAAGTCCCGCGTATCGTGCCGCTCGGTCGGCTGCGGCCGGATCGAGAGCTCACAGGCGACGACCCGCTGGCCGGGGCGGTCGACGGGGAGCAGGCGCAGCACCTGGCGCGCGAACGGCACCGGCGAGGCATAGCTGTATTCGGTCACCTGACGGATGTCGTAGAGCAAGACTAGTCTCCGCCCTCGACCGGCGGCGATGGCCGGCGATGGGTGAAATAAGCGAGCGCGATCTCGTCGGAGATGCGCATCAGCGTCTGCTCGTAGCCGATGATCGTGTCGGCATCGACGGCAGCAGCGTCGGCGGTCTCGAGCTCCGAGGCGAGGCGCGAGGCGAGTCGGTCGGCCGGCGCGAGGATGCCGGCCGGGGCATGGCCGGGAAGGCTCGACAGCGAATGGCGGACCCGCTCGGCCTGGAAGGCGAGCGCGCGCGGATTGCCGGCATCGAGCAACACCAGATCAAGCGCCGGCACCCGCGCCGCCTGCATCACATAGCGGATGCGATAGGTGATCTGGCTGTCGGCGATCTCGAGCAGCGCGTCGAGCTCGGCGCCGCCGGTGCCGAGGCCGCAAAGCCGCGCGGCGCGGGCGACCGCGAGGCCGCGATCGATGCGGCGGCCCATCTCGAGGAAGCGCCAGCCATTGTGGCGGACCATGTTCTCCTGCGCGAGGCCGGAAAAGGCGGCGACGATACGGAGCGCCTCGCTGGCCCGCTCATGCATGTCGCTGCCGGTATGGGCGGCGAGCGGACGGTTGAGCAGGATCTCGAGATCGGCGACGGCGCGCCAGGCATCGGGCGACAGACGGTCGCGGATGACGGAGGCCGCGCGGCGCGAGGCCTCGGCGAGACGGGGGGCCGTGTTGAAATTCTCGCGGTCGGTGAGGGCGGCGAGAGCGAGGCGCGCCGGCTGGGCTGGCCCCTTCTCGAAATCGGCCGCGCCGGACGAGGTCAGGATCGTGACGAGCCGCGACACTGCGCCGCTGCCGGCCTCGACATCGACCAAACGGCGGGCGATGGCGCGCACGACGCGCAGCGCCTGCTCGGTGCGCTCGACATAGCGGCCGAGCCAGAAGAGGTTTTCCGCCGCGCGGCTCGGCAGCGTCGAGGTCGCCCGGCGCAGCGCCACCTTGTCGGGCGAGGCGAGCAGCGTCGTCTCGGCGACCGGTCCATCGGAGAGCACCCAGACATCCGCCGAGGTGCCGCCTTGCTGCAGCGTGACGGCACGCGCGTCGGCCCGGTCCGATATCCGGCAGAAGCCGCCGGGCATCACCTTCCAGCCATCTGCCGTCTGCGCTACATAGAGCCTGAGAATCGAAGGCCGCGGCTCCAGCCGCGCGTCCTCGCCCTCCCCGCGCCAGACCGGCGTCGTCGAGAGCGTCACCGCTTCCTGGCCGACATAATCCTGGCCGCGCCGCGAGATGGCGTCGATCAGCTTCGCCTTGTCCTCGGGCGAGAGGTTGGCGCCGAGCACCGGGCCACGCGCCAGGATGCCGGGGAGCGTCGGGGCAAGGGCGGGCGCGATCACCATGCGGTCGAACTCGGCCACGACATGGTCGCGCTCCAGCGTCTGGCCGCACCACCAGGTGGCGACATTCGGCAGGATCAGCTTCTCGCCGAGGATGCGCTCGGCAAGGCCGGGCAGGAAGCCCATCATCGCCCGCGCCTCGACGACGCCGGAGCCGAGCGCATTGGCGATCACGACATTGCGCCGCCGCACCGCGCCGGCGAGGCCCGGCACGCCGAGCCGCGAGGCGGGGTTCAGTTCGAGCGGATCGGCGAAATCGGCGTCGAGGCGGCGCAGCAGCACGTCGGTGCGCTTTAGCCCCGTGATGGTGCGCATGTAGACCGTGTCGTCGCGGACCGTCAGGTCCTCGCCCTCGACCAGCACGAAGCCGAGATAGCGGGCGAGATAGGCGTGCTCGAAATAGGTCTCGTTGAGAGGGCCCGGCGTCAGCAGCGCGACGCGCGTCTCCTCGTGGCGGTTGAGGGCGTTGAGGCCGGCGCGGAACGCCTGGAAGAAGCCGGCCAGCCGCTCGACATTGAAGGCGCGGTAGATGTCGGGAAGCGCCTGCGCCAGCGCGATGCGGTTCTCCAGCGCGTAGCCGGCGCCGGACGGCGCCTGCGTACGGTCGGAGACGACCCACCAGTCGCCGTCGGGGCCGCGTCCGACATCGACAGCATAGATGCGCAGGTGGTGGCCGCCGACCGGCTCCGACCCGACGAGCGGGCGCAGGAATTCCGGGCTGCCGGCGATGATGGCGGCCGGCAACGCGCCGTCGGCGGCAAGACGGCCCTCGCCATAGGCATCACCGAGAATGGCGTCGAGCAGGCGGGCGCGCTGGATGAGCCCCGCCTCCAGTTGGCGCCATTCCTCCGGCGCGATCAGGAAAGGCACATGGGCGAGCGGCCACGGCCGCTCGTCGCCGTTCTCCGCGCCATAGACGCGCAGCACGACGCCCGATTCGGCGAGATGGCGGTCGGCGAGGGCGAAGCGGTGCTGCAATTCGCGCCCGCCCAGCTCCGCCATGGTCTGCACGAAGCGCTGCCAGTGCGGACGGATGCGTCCGTCGCGGCCGATCAGCTCGTCGGCCACTCCCGGCAGCGGCCGGTAGTGGCCGACGAGGCGCGCCGCGCGCTCGGCGACGGCCCGGTTTCGGCGAAGGGTCTCGCGCGGCGGCACGGCGGCCCTAGATCCCTGCCGGCCGGCGGAGATCCAGCGTCAGCGGGAACTCCTGCGACGGCGCCTCGACCGGCGGCAGCAGCGCACCACCGGTCATGCCGATCGATTCGAACCGCGCGAGCCGGCGCGCTTCCGCCTCGTAGGAGTTGACCGGGAAGGTCTCGTAGTTGCGGCCGCCGGGATGGGCGACGTGGTAGACGCAGCCGCCGAGCGAACGGCTCGACCAGGTATCGACGAGATCGAACACCAGCGGCGCATGCACCGGAATGGTCGGATGCAGGCCCGAGGCCGGCTGCCAGGCCTTGAAGCGCACGCCGGCGACGAAGCTGCCCGAGACGCCCGCGCTCGTCATCGGCATCCGGCGACCATTGCAGGCGACGGCGTAGCGGCGCGGGTCGAAACCGTCGACCTTCACCTGCATCCGCTCGACCGAGGAATCGACATAGCGGACCGTTCCACCGATCGCGCCCTCTTCGCCCAGAACATGCCAGGGCTCCAGCGCCTGCCGGAGTTCGAGCCGCACGCCCTGGCGCTCGATGACGCCGCAGAACGGGAAACGGAACTCGCGCTGCGCCTCGAACCAGACCGGATCGAAGGGATAGCCGGCATTGCGGAGGTCGGCGAGCACGTCGAGGAAATCGGCCCAGACGAAATGCGGCAGCATGAAGCGGTCATGCAGCTGCGTTCCCCAGCGGACCAGCGAGCCCTGCTGCGGCTGCCGCCAGAACCAGGAGATGAGCGCACGCAGCAGCAATTGCTGCGCGAGGCTCATCCGGTAGTCCGGTGGCATCTCGAAGGAGCGGAACTCGACGAGGCCGAGCCGGCCGGTCGGGCCGTCCGGCGAATAGAGCTTGTCGATGCAGATCTCGGCTCGGTGGGTGTTGCCGGTGACGTCGACGAGCAGGTTTCGGAACAGGCGGTCGACCAGCCAGGGCGGCGGCGGCGCACCCCAGCCCGGCGGCGACACCTTCGACATGGCGATCTCGAGCTCGTAGAGCTGGTCGTGCCGGGCCTCGTCGATGCGCGGCGCCTGGCTGGTCGGCCCGATGAAGAGGCCGGAGAACAGGTAGCTGAGCGAGGGGTGGCGCTGCCAGTAGAGCACGAGGCTCTTGAGGAGGTCGGGCCGGCGCAGGAAGGGGCTGTCGGCCGGATGGGCGCCGCCGACCACGACGTGGTTGCCGCCGCCGGTGCCGGTGTGGCGGCCGTCGGTCATGAACTTTTCGGTCCCGAGCCGCGCCTGCCGCGCGTCCTCGTAGAGATCGCGGGTGGTGGCGACGCATTGCGTCCAGTCGGCCGAGGGATGGATGTTGACCTCGATGACGCCGGGATCGGGCGTCACCTTGATGACGTCGAGGCGAGGATCGACCGGCGGCGGATAGCCCTCGACATGTACCTTGAGACCGAGCGCGGCCGCCGAAGCCTCGACCGAGGCGAGCAGCTCCAGATAGTCCTCCAGCCGCTCGGTCGGCGGCATGAACACGCAGAGCCGCCCGTCGCGCGGCTCGATCGACAGCGCCGTGCGCACCGCGCCGGTGCCGGTGAAATACTGGTCGACCTGCTCGGGCCGTTCCCGCTCGCGCGGCGACCGCGGCTGCGCAAGCTGCGCCGCGATCTCGTCCGGATCGGGCAGCGGCACGTTGATGGAGCCGGGATCGGCCTGGATGATGAAGGGATAGGACGAAGCCGGGACATAGGGCAGCGAGGACAGGGGCAGGCGGAAGCCGACCGGGCTGTCGCCGGGGACGAGGAAGATGCGGCCGCGGCGCAGCGGCCAGCGCTCCGAAGCCCAGCGGCGCCGCGCCCGCGCCTTGGACTGCCAGCGCTGGACGGGCAGCACATAGCCCGAGGGATCGGAGAGGCCGCGCTCGAAGACGCGCGCGATGCGGGCACGGGCCTCGGCGTCGTCGAGCTTCGAATCCGCAGCAGTCACGTTCTCCGGCAGCTCGGCCTCCTTGAGGATCCAGTGCGCCGGATCCTCATAGGCGGGAATAACGAATGCGCTCGGAATGCCGAGCCGCTCCGAGAGGTCTTCCAGCAGTTCGCGCGCATGTTCGGGCGTCGCGCTCTCCTGCGGCGCCTCGCCGGCGATGAGCGAGGGGTCCTGCCAGATCGGCTTGCCGTCCTTGCGCCAGTAGAGCGCGAAGGTCCATCGCGGCAGGCTCTCGCCTGGATACCATTTGCCCTGGCCGTAATGCAGGAAGCCGCCCGGCGCGAAGCGCTTCCTCAGCCGGCGGATGAGGTCGTCGGCGCGCTGGCGCTTGGTAGGGCCGACCGCGGCGGTGTTCCATTCGGCCGCCTGGTAGTCGTCGATGGAGACGAAGGTCGGTTCGCCGCCCATGGTGAGGCGGACATCGTTGGCCTTGAGCTCGGCATCGACCTGATGGCCGAGCGCATCCAGCGCCGCCCAGCTCTCGTCGGAAAAGGGCAGCGTGACGCGCGGCTGCTCGGCGATGCGGTCGACGCGCATCTCGAAGTCGAAGCTCGTCTCGGTCCCCGGCTCGGCCGAGAAGCCGCCGGTGATCGGCGCCGCCGAGCGGTAATGCGGCGTCGCGCAGAGCGGCAGATGCCCTTCGCCGGTGAAGAGGCCGGATGTCGGATCGAGGCCGATCCAGCCGGCGCCCGGCACATAGACCTCGGCCCAGGCATGGAGGTCGGTGAAATCGACCTCGGTGCCCGAGGGTCCGTCCAGCGCGGCGACATCGGGCTTCAGCTGGATCAGATAGCCGGAGACGAAGCGTGCGGCGAGGCCGAGATGGCGCAGCGCCTGCACCAGCAGCCAGCCGGAATCGCGGCAGGAGCCGGAGGCGTTGGCCAGCGTCTCCTCCGGCGTCTGGACGCCCGGCTCCATGCGGATCAGGTAGCGGATGTCCTGCTGCAGGCGGTGGTTGATCGCGACCAGGAAGTCGACGATCTGCATCGGCTCGCGCGAGATGGTCGAGAGGAAGCCGGAGAGCAGAGGCCCGGCCGGCTCGGGAACGAGATAGGCGGCGAGTTCCTCGGCCAGCGCCGGCTCGTAGGTGAAGGGGAAGGTCTCGGCATAGGGTTCGACGAAGAAATCGAACGGATTGTAGACCTCGAGCTCGGCGACGAGATCGACGGCGATCTCGAATTCGGTCGTCTTCTCCGGAAAGACGAGCCGCGCCTGCCAGTTGCCGTGCGGGTCCTGCTGCCAGTTGATGAAATGGCCTGCCGGCTTCACCGACAGCGAATAGCTCGGAACCTTGGTTCGGCAATGCGGCGCCGGGCGCAGGCGGACGACCTGCGGCCCGAGCGTGACCGGCTTGTCGTAGCTGTAGCGTGTGACGTGGCGAAGCGCTGCGAGGATCGACATCGGATCAGGGAAACCAGGTTGGAGCAGGCATGGGGCGGTGGTGCCGCCAGCCGGGACGCAACAAACGCGCCAGAGACGGTACCGCGCCGGCGGCGCCGTGCGAAGGACGGGAACGCGCCGTCCGTCTCATCCCTTCGCCACCGTGGAGCGGAACTTGGAGGCGAGATATTCGCCCGAGCCGACGGGGGGATATTTCGCCGCCTCGCCGGGCGAGAGGCAGGTAGGGATGCAGCTGATCGCGGCATCCCAGTTCGGCTGGTGGAAGAAGGCCATCGACTGGCGGCGCGTCGGACGGCCGGGCTGCGGCGGCGGCACGGCAACGCGGTGCAGCGTCGATTTCCAGCGGTCGTTGGTCCAGCGCTGCATCAGATCGCCGATATTGATGACGAAGCTGTCGGGCAGCGCCGGCACCTTCACCCAGGCTCCGTCGAGGCCGAGCACTTCGAGACCGCCGGGCGAATCTTCCTGCCTCAGGATCGTGAGCGAGCCGTAATCGGAATGAGCGCCCGCGCGGAGCTGGCCGGGCTCCGGCGGGGTATCCACCTCTGGATAGTTGAGCAGGCGCAGCGCGCTCGCCTCCCGGTCGATGAAGCGGTCGAAATAGGTCTCTTCGAGCGACAGCGCCCGCGCGAAAAGCCGCATCAGCCGGCCGGCCAGCGCCGACATCTCGGCGTAGTAGGCCATGACCGCGATGCGGAAGTCGTCGCCGCCGAGCGGCCAGGGATTGGCCGAGAACACGAAGGCCTCCGCGTCGTCGGCCGGCTTGTGGTCGAGACGGCGGAAGGCGGACGGACCGAAGGAGAAGGTTTCCTTGAGATCGGCCGGGCGCGCGTCACCGAGCGAGGCGGCCAGCGTCTCGCCCTTGACGGGGCTGTAGCCGTAGGGATAGCCCGGATAGGGCATCGCCGCCGTCATCTTCTCGGCGAGCGGACGGTCGAAATAGGCGCGCGCCGCGTTCCAGCCACGCTCCAGCGCGGCGGGGTCGACGCCATGCCCGGTGATCAGGAAGAAACCGGTATCCTCGCAGGTCCGGCCGATCGCTTCCGCGACGGCTTCGCTGCCGCGCGGATCGGCGAGGTCGATGAGAGGAATGGACGTCATGACGGGCCCCGACTTGATCTTGATCGTCGGGACAAGATTATGGACGTCGGCACGTCTTGGGAACTGCCAATCTGAGGTGCATGCACATGAATGAGGCAGCGTTGCCGCGGCGCATCGCGCTGATCGACGCCTGGCGCGGTGTCGCGCTCGTCGCGATGATGACCTATCACGGCGCGTGGGACCTCGCCTATCTGCATCTCGCGCGCATCGATCCATCGGGATCCATGCCCTGGCGCATCTATGCGCATGTGATCGCCGGCACCTTCCTGTTCCTCGCCGGCGTCAGCCTCGTCCTCGCGACCAGGAGCGGCTTTCGCCTCGAGCCCTATCTGAGGCGGCTCGGCATGATCGTCGCAGGCGCGGCGCTGGTCTCGGTCGCCACCTACTTCGCCATGCCGCAGGGCTGGGTCTATTTCGGCATCCTGCACCAGATCGCGCTGGCGAGCGTCATCGCCCTGCCCTTCCTGCGCCTGCCACCGCTCCTGACGCTCGTCGTTGCGGCGATCGTCGCCGCCCTGCCGCAGGTCTTCCGCTCGGAATTCTTCGATGTGCCGGCGCTGTGGTGGACCGGCCTCGCGCCGCTGCCGCACAATTCCTTCGATTATGTGCCGGTCTTCCCGTGGACGGCGGCGGTGCTCGCCGGCGTCGCCGCCGGCCGCCTCGCGGTGTCGCACGGGCTCGACCGCCGGCTCGCGGCGGCCTGGCAGCCGAAAGCATGGCCCGGCCGCCTCCTCGCCGTTGCCGGCCGCCACAGCCTCGCCGTCTATCTCGTCCACCAGCCGATCATCTTCGGCGCCCTGTTCCTTGTCGCGCAGGTGCTCGTCCCCGATGCGGCGGTCGACGGCGCGCGGGCGGACTGCGTCGATCGCTGCGTCGCCGCCCGCGCCGACGAGGTCGGTTGCCACGCCTATTGCCGCTGCATGTTCGAGGACATGGACAAGGCCGGGCTCATGCGGCCGATGCTCGACAACGCGCTGACGCCGGCCGACATGGACCGCGTGCGCGGCATGGCGCTCACCTGCACCGCGATGACGCTGCCTACGCCGGCGCCCGAGACGACCGCGCCGATGGAGCGCGGCGAGACGCCGCCTCCCTAGGAATCGCGCTTCGATCCATCCCCGTCATGCCCGGGACAGGCCCGGCCACGACGCTTGTTGGCGGCTTTGCGAAAGACGCATCCTGGATCGGACAAGGGCCGCAGCCCGACCCGCCTTACGGATCGATCACGCCCATCTTGAGGATGACATTGCCGTAGAGCCGGCGTTCGCCGGTGGCGATGATCGCGAAGGACTGCTTCGCGCGCTCGTAGAAGGCGAAGCGCTCGAGCTTCTGCAGCTTGTAGCCGGGATCGCGGCGGTCGATCACGTCCTGGAACAGCGCGCAGACCGGCGGGACCGCGTCGGGGTCGCCGACGACCTCCATGCGGATCGCCGTCTCGTCGGGCGCGAAGCGGTCGAGCGGCATCAGCGAGAGCACGGCGTCGGCGACGCGCACCGCATCGTGGCCGTCCATGCGGATCAGCCGCTTCGCCATGGCGACGGCGGGGAAGTTGGCGTCGACGATGGTGATCTCGTCGCCATGGCCCATGGCGCGGAGCGCATGGATGAGTTCGGGTCCGATGATCGGATCGATGCCGCGCAGCATGTGGGTCGTTCCTCCTGTCGTCGCCGGTGCGTTCGTTGCCCGGCCCTTCGTTGCGAGGCGCGGATGATCGGCGGGGCCGGGCATCGCGTCAACAAGCGCCGCGCCGTTTGAATCGCCGCCGCCTTCCGCTAAGACGTTTCTTTCCCGAGCCCGCAGGCGGAACGCCCGATGATCTCCCAGAAGGCCAAATATGCGTTCAAGGCGCTGCTGCATCTGGCGCGCCAGGAGAAGGGCGAGACGGTTCAGATCGACGACATCGCCCGCCAGGCGGGGGTGCCGCGCAAGTTCCTCGAACACATCCTGCTCGATCTCAAGCATCGCGGCATGATCGCGAGCAGGCGCGGCCGCGCGGGCGGCTATGTGCTGATTAAGGCGCCCGACGAGATCACCATCGGCCAGGTCCTGAGAGCAATCGACGGCCCCATCGCGCCGCTCGGCTGCATCTCGCGCACCGCCTATCAGCGCTGCGCAGACTGCGAGGACGAGGCGACCTGCGGCGTCCGCCGGCTGTTCGCCGGCCCCTACGCCGCGCAGCTTCTCCTCTTCGACGCGACGACGCTCGCGGACGCGCTGCGCGAGGAGTCCGGCCTCCTCGACGAACCGGACCCGGTTTCGGCCGAGGCTGGATTCTAGGAACGATTTTCCATTCCGCGGGTCGGCCAGGCGGCTCCGTTGGTTTGAATTTGTCGAGTTCCTATGTCGAGATAAGCCATCATCTCTCGAGGGAGACTTCGCATGGTGCCTTTCCAGACCTTCCGGTCCCGACCGATCGGCCGTCTCGCCGCGGGCGCTCTGTTCGCCGCGATGGCCTCCCTGCCGCTCGCCGCGGTCCCGGCCTTCGCGGATACCACACTGCTCAATGTCAGCTACGATCCGACCCGCGAACTCTACAAGGCCTATGACGAGGCCTTCTCCGCCTACTGGAAGGAGAAGACCGGCGAGACCGTCACGGTCGAGCAGTCGCATGGTGGCTCGGGCGCCCAGGCCCGCGCGGTGATCGACGGCCTCGACGCCGATGTCGTGACGCTGGCGCTCGCCGCCGACATCGACGCCATCGCCGCCAGGACGGACAAGATCCCGAAGAACTGGGCCACGCTGCTGCCCGACAACTCGACGCCCTACACGTCGACGATCGTCTTCCTGGTACGCAAGGGCAATCCGAAGGGCATCAAGGACTGGGACGACCTCGTGAAGGACGGCGTCCAGGTGATCACGCCCAACCCGAAGACATCGGGCGGCGCGCGCTGGAACTATCTCGCCGCCTGGGCCTATGCCAACGACAAGTTCGGCGGCGACGACGCCAAGATCCGCGACTTCGTCGGCAAGCTCTACAGGAACGTCCCGGTGCTCGATTCCGGCGCTCGCGGCTCGACGACGACCTTCGCCCAGCGCGGCATCGGCGACGTCTTGCTCGCCTGGGAGAACGAGGCCTTCCTGGCTCTCAACGAGCTCGGTCCCGACCAGTTCGAGATCGTGACGCCGTCGATCTCGGTAAAGGCCGAGCCGCCGGTGGCGCTCGTCAAAGGCAATGCCGACGCCAAAGGTACGACGGCCGTGGCGCAGGCCTATCTCGACTATCTCTACAGCGACGCGGCGCAGAAGATCATCGCGCACAACTACTATCGCCCGGTGAAGCCTGCTGCCGCCGATCCCGAGGACCTGAAGCGTTTCGCCGCGCTGAAGCTCGTCACCGTCGACGACCCGCAGTTCGGCGGCTGGGCCAAGGTGCAGCCGGCCCACTTCGCCGACGGCGGCATCTTCGACCAGATCTACAAGCCGGGCCAATAAGGCCGCGATGGCAGAGCCGCTCGCCCTCGGCCGCCGGCCGGGCGTCATTCCGGGCTTCGGGATGACGCTCGGCTTCACGCTGGCCTATCTGTCGCTGATCGTCCTCATCCCGCTCGCCGGTCTCGTCGTGCGCGCCGCGAGCCTCGGCTGGGCGGACTTCATGGCGATCGCGCTCGACCCGCGCACGCTGGCGGCGCTGCGGCTCTCGTTCGGCGTCTCGGCGATCGCGGCGCTCGTCAATGCCGTGTTCGGCCTCGTCGTCGCCTGGGTGCTGGTGCGCTACGACTTCCCCGGCAAGCGCATCATCGACGCCGTGGTCGACCTGCCCTTCGCACTGCCGACCGCAGTCGCCGGCATCGCCCTCACCGCCCTCTACGCGCCCAACGGCTGGATCGGGCAATATGCGGCGATGTTCGGCGTCAAGATCGCCTATACGCCGATCGGCATCTTCATCGCGCTGGTGTTCATCGGCATCCCCTTCATCGTCCGCACGGTCGAGCCGGTACTGGCCGATCTCGACCGCGAGATCGAGGAGATGGCCGCGACGCTCGGCGCCCGGCGCTGGACGACGGTGCGGCGGGTCGTGCTGCCGACGCTGGTGCCCGCGCTCCTCACCGGCTTCGCGCTCGCCTTTGCCCGCGCGGTCGGCGAATACGGCTCGGTGATCTTCATCGCCGGCAACATCCCCTATGTCTCGGAGATCGCGCCGCTCCTGATCGTCATCCGCCTCACCGAATTCAACTATGCGGCGGCGACGGGCGTCGCGACGATCATGCTGATCATCTCCTTCATCCTGCTCTTCGCCATCAACCTCATCCAGGCCTGGAGCCGCCGGAGGCTCGGATGACCGACATCGCCGCTCCCGCGCCGCGCCATGCAGCCCGCTTCCGCCCGGCCGCGACGGAAACGCCGCTCGTGCGCGTGTTGCTCACGATCGTCGCGCTCGCCTTTCTCGGGATCTTCCTGGTGCTGCCGCTGGTCAGCGTCTTCTACGAGGCGCTGAGCGCCGGCATCGGAGCCTTCATCAAGTCGCTCGGCGGCCGCGAGACGGCGAGTGCCGTCCGCCTCACGCTTCTCGTCGCCGCGATCTCGGTGCCGGCCAATCTCGTCTTCGGTCTCGCCGCGTCCTGGGCGATCGCCAAGTTCGAATTCCGCGGCAAGAGCCTGCTCATCACGCTGATCGACCTGCCCTTCTCCGTCTCCCCGGTCACCTCCGGCCTCATCTATGTGCTGATGTTCGGCGCGCAGGGCTATCTCGGGCCGCTGCTCGCCGAACACGGCATCAAGGTCATCTTCGCGGTGCCGGGAATCGTGCTGGCGACGATCTTCGTCACCTTTCCCTTCGTCGCCCGCGAGCTGATCCCGATCATGCAGGCGCAAGGGACGCAGGACGAGGAGGCGGCGCTGTCGCTCGGCGCCGGCGGCTGGCAGACCTTCTTCCGCGTGACGCTGCCCAACGTCAAATGGGCGCTGCTCTACGGCGTGCTGCTCTGCAACGCCCGTGCGATGGGCGAGTTCGGCGCGGTATCGGTCGTTTCCGGCCATATCCGCGGCCAGACCAACACCATGCCGCTGCAGGTCGAGATCCTGTACAATGAATACATGTACCGCGCGGCCTTCGCGGTTGCCTCGCTGCTGGCGCTGCTCGCGCTCGTGACCCTCATCGTCAAGTCGATCCTGGAATGGCGCTATGCCGACGAGATCGCCGCCACCCGCCGCCACTGAGGTGACACCCATGAACGCGCTCACCCAGCTCGAAGCGGAGACGTCGATCGCCCTCGGCGCGCCTGTGGACGTCACCATCGATGCCGTCGCCAAGGATTTCGGCGATTCGCCGGCCCTGTTCGGCGTGTCGCTCGACGTGCGCGCCGGCGAGCTGGTGGCGCTGCTCGGCCCGTCCGGCTCGGGCAAGACGACGCTGCTGCGCATCCTCGCCGGACTCGAGGCGCCGTCCTCCGGCCGCGTGCTCTTCGGCGGGGAGGATGCGCTCGGGCTACCCGTGCAGGACCGCAATATCGGGTTCGTCTTCCAGCACTACGCGCTCTTCCGCCACATGACGGTGTTCGACAACATCGCCTTCGGCCTCACCGTGCGGCCGCGCGGCTCCCGGCCGCCCAAGTCGGAAATCCGCCGCCGCGTGCTGCATCTCCTCGATCTCGTCCAGCTCACGGGGCTCGAGAAGCGCTATCCGACGCAGCTCTCTGGCGGCCAGCGGCAGCGCGTGGCGCTCGCCCGCGCGCTCGCCATCGAACCGCGGCTGCTGCTGCTCGACGAACCCTTCGGCGCGCTCGACGCGCAGGTGCGCAAGGATCTGCGCCGCTGGCTGCGCGAGATCCACGACCGCACCGGCCACACGACCTTCTTCGTGACCCACGACCAGGAAGAGGCGCTGGAACTCGCCGACCGTGTCGTCGTCATGTCGAAGGGCCGGATCGAGCAGGTCGGCTCCGCCGACGACATCTATGACCGGCCGGCCAGCCCCTTCGTCTTTTCCTTCATCGGCGAATCAACGCTGCTGCCGGTGGTGATCGAGGACGGCGCGGTGACGTTCAGCGGCGATCCGACCGGGCTCGCCGTGAACGAGGCGGAGCGGCGCGAGGCGGTGCTCGGCTTCCGGCCGCATGACGTGACGCTGGTCGAGGACGGCGCCCCTGCGATCCGCGGCCGGATCGTCGCGACGCGGCGCCATGGCGGCCGGCGTCGGCTGGAGCTGCAGGTCGGGCCGGATCACCTCAGGGCCGAGATCGATGTCGAGGTCGGCGACGAGCGGCCGCTCGGCACGCTGATCGGCTTCAGGCCGGAGCGTTGGCGGATCTTCCCGGCCTAGGGCGGGCCGGCGCCGACCGCATGCAGGCCGGCGCCGTGGCGCGCAAGCCAGGCCTTGGCGGCGTCCATGCCGGGGCAGAGCGCGCGGACGAGCTTCCAGAAGCGCGGCGAATGGTTCATCTCGCGCAGATGCGCGACTTCATGCGCGACGAGATAGTCGAGCACCGAAGGCGGCGCCATGACCACGCGCCAGGAATAGGAAATCGTGCCGCTGGTCGAGCAGGAGCCCCAGCGGCTCGCCGGGTCGCCGAGCCTGATGGCCTTGACGCGCACGCCGAGCGCCGCGGCATGGCGCGCCGTCGCCGCCTCGAAATCGGCGCGCGCCTCGCGCTTCAGGAAGTCGATCACGCGGCGCTGGAGATGACCGGCGTCGCCCGGCACGAGGAGCGTCGCCCCATTATCGCCTCCCTCGCCCTCGACATGGACGAGACCGCGGCCACCGACATGGCGGATCGCGTGCGGAACGCCGCGCAGCGGCACGCTGCCGCCATCGGCGAGCGGCTTCGCCTCGGGCAGCGCGTCGAGCCGCGCCTTGAGCCAGCCGCTATGCCGCTCGAGGAAGCGCTTCGCCTCGGCGAGGCTGCCCCGCGCGGGAATGGTCATCACCGGCTCGCGGACCGAACCGGCGACGCGCAGCGTGTAGCGGCTCGCGCGCGCGCTCCAGTTCAGCACCACGCGGACCGCGGCGCCGTCGATGGTTACCTGGCAGTGGTCGGGACGCGCGGCGCCGGCGGCGAGCCGCGGCGGCTGGCGCGAGAAGAATCCCATGCTGCTCCTTCGTGTCCGCCGATTCGCCGATGTTATCCTCGCATGAAAAAGGCCGGGCATCGCTGCCCGGCCCACATCATCGCCGTCGGTTCCGGTTCAGAGATCGATCACCGGGCCGTCATTGCCGCCACCCTGGCCGGTCTGCGGCTTGCGGGCGCGGTCGCGATCGGACTTGAAACGATCGAACTCCTCCTGGTCGCGGGCGCGGCGCAGGTTCTGCACGAAGGTCTCGAACTCCGCGCGCTCCTCGTCGAGGCGGCGGCGCTCTTCCTCGAGACGCTTCAGCTCGGCGTCACGATAGGCGTCGAAGGCCGAGTTGCCGCTCTGCCAGCCGCGCTGCTCGTACCGGCGCGACCCGCAGCCGCCGAACGAGCGGCGGAAGTCGTCGCGTACGCCCGCCGCACTGCGGCGAAACTCCGGAATCCGGTCGCCCCAGATGATGTAGGCGAGCATGGCGAGACCGAGCGGCCAGAACACGACGAAGCCGAGGACCATCAGCGCGATGGTGAGCGGCGTCCAGCCCGGACGCAGGGCCTGAGTGTTGGTCATGGATCCTTCCTTCCGTAATCCCCAACGCAAACGGAAGTGGGAAGGGGATGCCCCCCGTTCAAGCAAAATCGGACGGCCGCCACCCCAGGGCCGTCCGATTCCGTTTCAGCCGCCGCGCGCGGCTCTCCTCACGCCTCGATCTCCAGCATCCGGCGGCCGCGGCGTCGGCGGCGCACGGGTCGCGGCACCAGGGCGACGAAGGTCACGACCGCCGCCGCGAAGGTGATGCCGCCCGCAATCAGCATGGTGAGGCGGAAGGCAGTGCCATAGGCGGCGGCGAAGGCCGGCGCCGGGAGGTGCGGCGCCATGCGGGCCGCCTCTTCGAAGGAACCGCTCGCGACGGCGAGCGCGAGCTCGTCCATCGTCCCGATTCCCGCCGCCGGCAGCGCGCCCGCCACGAAGGCGGCGAGCACGGCGCCGACGACCGCGACCGCGACCGTCTCGCCGGCGACGCGCATTGTGCCGAAGATGCCGGTCGCCATGCCGGCGCGCTCCTTGGGAACGACGGAGATGGCGAGATCGTCCATCAGGCCCCAGGGAATGCCGGCGCCGATGCCGGCCAGTGCCAGCGGTGCCATGAAGGCGAGCGGCGCGGCACCTGGCGGGATGGCCGCCAGCCAGACGATGCCCGCCGCCGAGACGAGCAGGCCCCCCGAGGCCAGCAGGCCGGCCGGGATGCGGCGGGCGAGATGGGCCGCGAGGAAGGGCACGATCGCGATCGGCGCCGACAGCGGCAGGAGCATCAGCCCGGCCTGCAACTCGCTCATTCCCTCGACCCGCACGAAGCGGATCGGCAGCAGGAAGAGCGGCACGACGAAGGAATAGGCGACCGCAACCGGCAGCGCCTGGATTCCGACGAAGCGGGCATAGGTGAAGAGCGACAGGTCCAGCATCGGCCGCGCGACGAGACGCTCGATGGTGATGAAGGCGACGAAGAGGAGGCCCGCGGCCGCGAAGAGGCCGATCACCAGCGGGTGGCCCCAGCCGAAGGACGGCCCTTCGCTGATGGCGAAGATCAGCGACACCAGCATCGCGGTGAAGCTCGCGGCGCCGAGCGCGTCGATCCGCGTCGCGTCCGGATCGCGCGTTTCGGACAGGCGTGGCGCTCCGACCGCGAGGATGAACACGCCGGCCGCCGCGGTGGCGAAGAAGATGGCGCGCCAGCCGAGCGTCGCGATGAGCCCGCCGGCGATGATCGGCCCGAAGGCGATGCCGATGCCGAAGCCGGAGCCGATCAGCCCGAGCGCCCGCGTGCGCGCCGGTCCCTCGAACTCCTGCGCCAGCGCCGCGAAGCCGGCCGACAGCGCGATGGCACCAGAGACGCCCTGCACGCCGCGCAGGAGATCGAGCACGAGCACGCTCGGCGCGAAGCCGATGGCCAGCGAGGCGATCGTGAAGCCAGCCATGCCGATCTTGAACATGCGCTTGCGGCCAAACTGGTCGGCGAGCGCCCCGCCCAGCATGACGCTGGAGCCGACGGCGAGCATGAAGCCCGAGACGATCCAGGTCAGCGCGGCGACGCTGCCGCCGAGATCGGCGCCGATCGCGGGGATCGCCACCGCCGGGCCGGTGAAGGAGATGGGAATGGTGACGGCGACGAGGAAGATGGCCGCGAGAACGAGCGACTTCTTCCGCGCCGCATCGGGAGATGCGTCGGTCATGGCTTGTCTTTCCGAACTGTCTGAGCCCGCCGCTCGGCGCGGGGGGGGCGATCGAGGGCGCGAAGCGTGCGGCGGGAGAGGGCGCCGCACGCTTCGACGGCGGCCGGCCGCCACCGCCGATCCCGTTCTGTAGGGATCGCTACGGAAATAATAGGTCCTTGATTCCGACCGTCAAGCGTTTAATTTAGTGATCGATACAGAAATATCGGCGCGGCTCGACCGGACCGATAGCGAGGATGGCAGCCATGGGTGCGCGCGGCAGGCCGCGCGGTTTCGACCGCGCAGCGGCGCTGGAAAAGGCGATGGAGGTGTTCTGGGCGCGCGGCTATGCCGGGGCGTCGATGGCGGAGCTGACCGAGGCGATGGGCATCAACCCGCCGAGTCTCTATGCCGCCTTCGGATCCAAGGAAGAGCTGTTCAAGGAGGCCGTCGGCCTCTACGCCGCGACGGACGACGGCTGCACGCTCACCATGCTGGAAGGCGATCTGTCGACCCGCGACTCGATCGCGGCGATGCTAATGGCCAGCGCCCGCTCCTGCATGCGGCCCGACAAGCCGTCCGGCTGCTTCCTGATGCTCGGCGCCACCAATGGCGGACCGGACACGGATGCGGCGCAGGCCTATCTCTGCGACCGCCGCCGCGACATGGCCGTCCGCATCCGGGCTCGCCTCGCGCGCGGCATCGCCGATGGCGAACTGCCGCCCGGCCTCGACCTCGACCGCGTCACCGCCTATTTCGCGACCGTCATCAAGGGCATGTCGATCGAGGCGCGCGACGGCGCCGACATGGAGACCCTGGCCGGCGTGGCGCGAAGCGCCATGCTCGGCTGGGACGCGATCACATCGACGCAGGCCTGACGCCGCTTCAGGACGCGGCATTCTCCTTCGCGAGCTCGGCCGCCTGCTCGACCCAGCGGTCGCGCGCGATGCGGCCCTTGAAGGCGAGCCTTCCGTCGAGCTCCTCGGCTTGCGCCGCCGTCAGCCCGGCCAGTTGCCAGAAATGGAAAATGCCGATCGCATTCAGCGTCTGCTCCAGCTTCGGCCCGACGCCGGTGATCGCCTTGAGATCGTCGGCCGCTCCCTTCGGCGCCGAAAGGACGATCGCCGCCAGCGTGTCCGCGGCCCGCTCGGCGGCCGCCTTCGGAGCCTTGACCGCCGCCGGAGCCGCGTGGCGCGGACGGTTGTGCGTCAGGATGAAGTCGCCGATGCGCGGAGCGATCTCGGCGCGGAAGCGGGAGCCGTTGAAGACGCCGTAATGGCCGACCTTCGGCTGCACGTAATGGGCGCGCATATCGTCCGGGATGTTGGAGCAGAGCCGCTGCGCCGCCTCGGTCTGTCCGACGCCGGAGATGTCGTCGTTCTCGCCCTCGACCGTCAGCAGCGCGACAGTGCGGATCGCGGACGGATCGACCGGAACGTCGCGATGCATCATGGTGCCGTTCGGCAGCGCATGGCGGATGAACACCGTGTCCACGGTCTGGAGATAGAACTCCGCCGTCAGATCCATCACGGCGAGATACTCGTCGTAGAAGTCGCGATGCTTGGTCTGGCTGTCGCCGTCTCCGGCGACGAGATGGCCGAAGAATTCCTTGTGCGCCGTGAGGTGGCGGTCGAGATTCATCGACATGAAGCCGGAGAGCTGCAGGAAGCCCGGATAGACGTCACGCATGAAGCCGGGATGCGGGAAAGGCACCTTCATCACGACATTGTCGCGGAACCAGTCGATGTCCTTGCCTTCGGCCAGCTTGTTGACCGCCGTCGGGTTGATGCGGGTGTCGATCGGGCCGCCCATCAGCGTCATGGTGCGCGGCGCATAGGGATCGCCCTTTGCCTCCATGACCGAGACCGCGGCGAGCACGGGCACCGCCGGCTGGCAGACGGCGACGACATGCGTCTCGCCGCCCAGCGCATGCAGCATCGAGATCAGGTAGTCGATATAGTCGTCGAGATCGAAACGCCCCTCCGACAGCGGCACCGCGCGGGCGTCGATCCAGTCGGTGATGTAGACCTCGTGCTTCGGCAACATGGCCTCGACCGTGCCGCGCAGCAGCGTCGCGTAATGGCCGGACATCGGCGCGACGATCAGCAGTTTCGGATCGTTGCGGGGCCGGTCCAGCGCCCGCTCGAAATGGATGAGATTGCAGAACGGCCGCTTCCAGACCACGCGCTCGGTGACCGGAACGCGCGTGCCGCCAACCAGCGTCGTCGGCAGGCCGAAGGCCGGCTTGCCGTAGCGGCGCGTCACGCGCTCGAAGAGTTCGAGGCCGGCCGACCAGTTCTTGCCGAGCGCCGTCTGGCCGAACGGGTTGAGCGGGTTGGAAAGCGCCAGCTTCATGGCGTCGGCCGCCGCGCGCAGCGGCGCCACCGCGGCATGATGGAACTCGTAGAGCTGGTAATAGGAAAAGGGCGTCATACGGCCGTCCGTCTGCCGCTCGGCGGAAGCTGGAAGTCGGCCATGGGAACCGTCGGGCAGAGGGCGGGGCCGGCTGTTTGCACCGCAATATGTAAGGACGATTTTGTTCGCCGCGCAAGCCGCCGCTGGAACCGCCATGCTATGATCGGCCCCGGATCGGGAGGGAAACGCCGAAGGAGTCATCATGGCGGAAGAGAGCCGGCCGTCGCGAAACGCCAACCGACCGCGGCTGAAGCTCGATACGCTGGTGCGTCTGCGCTGGCTGGCCGTGGCGGGGCAGACGGCCACCGTCGTGGTGGTGCATTACTGGCTGGGCTTTCCGATGCCGCTCGGCCTCTGCCTCGGCGCGATCGCGCTTTCGGCCTGGCTCAACCTCTTCCTGAAGATCCGCTATCCCTCCAGCCTTCGCCTTCGGGGCAGCACGGCGGCGCTCCTGCTCGGCTATGATGTGCTGCAGCTCTCGGCGCTGCTCTACCTGACCGGCGGGCTTCAGAACCCGTTCTCGATCCTGCTCATCGTGCCGGTCATGGTCTCGGCGACGACGCTCGATCCGCGCCTCACCACGGCGCTCGGGGCGCTGGTGCTGGTCGCCGTCAGTGTGCTGGCCATCCATCACCTGCCGCTGCCCTGGGCCGGCGAGCCGATCAGCCTGCCGCTCACCTATGTCGCCGGCGTCTGGGTGGCGCTCGTCTCCGGCGTCTTCTTCATGGGCAACTACGCCTTCCGCGTCGCGCTCGAATCGCGCCAGCTTGCCGAGGCCTTGACCGCGACCGAGCTGGTGCTCGCGCGCGAGCAGCATCTCTCGGCGCTCGACGGGCTGGCCGCGGCCGCCGCGCACGAGCTCGGCACGCCACTCGCCACCATCACCCTCGTGACGAAGGAACTGCAGCGCGAACTGCCGGAGGGCAGCCCCTATGCCGAGGACGTGGCGCTCCTGCGCAGTCAGGCGGAGCGTTGCCGCGACATTCTCGGCAAACTGACCTCGCTCTCGACCCAGACCGACCAGCATCTCGACCGCCTGCCGATCAGCCATCTCATCGCCGAGGTCGTCGAGCCGCATCAGGGAACCGGCGTCGAGATCGACGTGAAGCTCAACGGTCGGGGCGGGCCGGAGCCGGTCGGGCGGCGCAATCCCGCCGTCATGTATGGCGTCGGCAACCTGCTCGAAAACGCGGTCGACTTCGCCGAGACCAGGGTCGAGATCACCGCGGTGTGGACCGAGGAAAGCGTCTCGCTGGTCATCGCCGATGACGGGCCGGGATTCGCCGCCGACGTGATCGACCATATCGGCGAGCCCTATGTGACGACGCGCGCACCGGCCGACGGCGCCGCCGACGAAAGCGCCGGCGGTCTCGGGCTCGGCTTCTTCATCGCGAAAACGCTGCTCGAACGTTCGCAGGCCCGCGTCGAGCTTTCCAACCGGCTGTCGCCGGCGCATGGCGCGATCGTGCGCATCGACTGGCCGCGCGACGCCATGGACCGCGAGCCGCCGCGCCGCGACGAGGCCGCGAAGGCGCTCGGAGGGCGCGGCGGCCGCGCCGTGGCGGCGGAGTGACCTTCGCCACCTATGCTACGAAAACCGTGCTGCTCTTGGCGGATGGTGCCGCGCTTCCTATAACCGGCGTCAAGAGGAACAACGAAAGACTGGGGGGCCGAGGCAGGATCCGATGACGGACATCGACAGCGCCGGGCTGGCCGGCACAGACACCACTCTCATCATCGTCGACGACGACAAGGCGTTCCTGCAGCGCCTCGCGCGGGCGATGGAGACGCGCGGCTTCCAGGTCGAGACCGCCGATAGCGTCGCCGAAGGCATGCGCAAGGTGGACCAGAAGCCGCCGGCCTATGCGGTCGTCGACATGCGCCTCGAGGACGGCAACGGGCTCGACGTCATCGAGCTGATCCGCAAGCGGCGGCCGGAATCGCGGATGGTGGTGCTGACGGGCTACGGCAACATCGCGACCGCCGTCACCGCGGTGAAGCTTGGCGCGGTCGATTACCTCGCCAAGCCCGCCGATGCCGACGAGGTGTTCCAGGCGCTGACCCGCGACCCGACCGAGAAGGCGGTGCCGCCGGACAATCCGATGTCGGCGGACCGCGTCCGCTGGGAGCATATCCAGCGCGTCTACGAGCTGTGCGAGCGCAACGTCTCCGAGACGGCCCGCCGCCTCAACATGCACCGCCGCACGTTGCAGCGCATCCTCGCCAAGCGCGCCCCGCGCTGAGGCGGGGCGCTCGCCTCAGAGCTGCATGCCGCCCGAGACCTCGATGCGCTGGCCGTTCACCCAGCGATTGGCCTCCGAGGTGAGCGCGGCGATCATCGGTCCGATGTCCTCGGGAAGCCCGACGCGTCCGAGCGCGGTGGCGCTCGCCACCATGCGGTTCACCTCGGGATTGTCGCGCACCATGCCGCCGCTGAAGTCCGTCGCGATGGCGCCGGGCGCCACCGTGTTCGCCGTGATCCCGCGCGCGCCGAGTTCCGCGGCGAGATAGCGCGTCAGAACCTCGACGGCGCCCTTCATGGCGGCATAGGACGCGCTGCCGGGATAGGAGAAGCGGGTCAAGCCGGAGGAGACGTTGACGATGCGGCCGCCGTCGCGAAGAAGCGGCAGCAGCGCCTGCGTCAGGAAGAAGACGCCCTTCAGATGCACGCCGTAGAGCGCGTCGAACTCGGCTTCCGTCGTCTCCGCGATGGGCCGGTGATGCGCGGTGCCCGCATTGTTGACGAGAATGTCGAAGCGATCGCTGCCGAGGCTGGCCAGCGCCTCCCGCACCGCGGCGACGAAGGCCGGGAAGGACCTGATGTCGCCCGCGTCGAGCGGAAGAGCGACGGCGCGTGCCCCTTTCTGCTCCACCGCCGCGACGGTCGCCTCGGCCTCGTCGCGGGCAGCGCGATAGGTGAAGATCGTGGAGACGCCGCGTTCGGCAAGCGCGATGACGGCGCTGCGGCCGAGGCCCCGGCTGCCGCCGGTGACGATGGCGATCGTGGGGGTGTGGTTCGTCGATTGCTCGGTCATGATGACTGCCTTTCGGGGTGGAAGGAATGGCAGGACCATAGGCGGCGCCACTCGGGGGCTTAATGCCGGAACTCCCCTCGTTCTTGCCCGATCCTGCTTCTTGCCCGATCCCCCGCGCCTTCCTATGTCTGGCGCTCGACAGGAGGCGAGGCGGATCGTGGTTTCGAGCGCGCTGGTGGAGGCCGTGAGCCGCTTTGCGGCACATAGGCCGGGCGAAGGACCGTTCCTGACCGGCATCGACGGTCTGTTCGTGCTTCGGAACGACACGACGAAGCCGCCCTCGCATGTCATTCACCGCCCGGCGCTCTGTGTCGTCGTTCAGGGCGCGAAATGGAGCGAAGCCGGCGATGTGCGGCTTCACTACGCCGCCGGTCATGCGCTGCTCGTCAGCCTCGATATCCCCGCGACCGGCTGCGTGGTCGAGGCGAGCCCCGAGAAGCCTTTTCTGGGCGTGGTGCTCGAACTCGACCTCGCCATCCTGCGCGAGGTGATCGAGCAGATGGAGACGCCGCCCGCCGTCGCCGAAGCGAGCCTCGGCCTCGCGGTGATCGATATCGACGAACCGTTGTCGGACTGCATGCTGCGCGCCATGCGCCTCACGGCGACGCCGGAGGCCGCCGCGCTGCTCCTGCCGCCGCTGATGCGCGAGATCTGCTACTGGCTGCTGGCCGGGCCGCAGGGCGGCGCGGTCGCCCGCCTCGCCGCGGCCGGCAGCCGTCCGGGCCGCCTCATCGAGGCGCTGCATATGCTGCGCGGACGCTTTCGCGAGACGGTGCGGATCGCCGAGCTGGCCGAGGTCGCGCAGCTCAGCGCTTCGGCCTTCCATCGCCAGTTCAAGGCGCTCACCGGCATGACGCCGCTGCAGTATCAGAAGCGGCTGCGGCTGATCGAGGCGCGGCGGCTGATCATCGGCACGGCCGCGCGCGCCGAATCCGCAGCCTATGCGGTCGGCTACGAAAGCCCGTCGCAGTTCAGCCGCGACTATGTGCGGATGTTCGGCATGCCGCCGGCCCGCGACGGAACACGGCTGCGCCGTCAGGCCGCGTGAGCGAGGCTCAGTCCTCGCTGTCCGCCATCATCGCCTCGAGCGCGAGGCGCTCGCGGGCGCGCATGCGCTCGCTCTCGCTCTTCAGCTGCCCGCAGGCAGCGAGGATGTCGCGGCCGCGCGGTGTGCGGATCGGCGAGGCATAGCCGGCGCGATTGACGATGTCCGAGAAGGCCTCGATCGTCTCCCAGTCCGAACACTGGTAGTTGACGCCCGGCCAGGGATTGAACGGGATCAGGTTGATCTTGGCCGGGATGCCGCGCAGCAGGCGGACGAGTTCGCGCGCATCGGCCGCGCTGTCGTTGATGTCCTTCAGCATCACATATTCGAAGGTGATGCGGCGGGCGTTGGAAAGGCCCGGATAGGCGCGGCAGGCGTCGAGCAGTTCGGCGATCGGGTATTTCTTGTTGAGCGGCACGAGGATGTCGCGCAGGTCGTCGCGCACCGCATGCAGCGAGATCGCCAGCATCGAGCCGATCTCCTCGCCGGCGCGCGGGATCATCGGCACGACGCCGGAGGTCGAGAGCGTGATGCGCCGCTTGGAGAGCGACAGGCCCTCGCCGTCGGAGGCGATGAGCAGCGCCTCCTTCACATTGTCGAAATTGTAGAGCGGCTCGCCCATGCCCATCATGACGATGTTGGAGACGAGGCGGCCCTCCGAGGGGACCGCGGCGCCGACCGGCGTCGACTTGTCCGGAAAATCGCCGAGGCGGTCGCGCGCGACGAGGATCTGGCCGACGATCTCCTCGGCGGTCAGGTTCCGCACCAGCTTCTGCGTGCCGGTATGGCAGAAGGAACAGGTGAGCGTGCAGCCGACCTGGCTGGAGACGCAGAGCGTGCCACGGCCGATTTCGGGGATATAGACCGTCTCGATCTCGACCGGACGGCCGGCACCGCGCGGGGGGAAGCGCATCAGCCACTTGCGCGTGCCGTCCTCGGACACCTGCTCGGCGACGATCTCCGGCCGCGCCAGCGTGAACGCGTCGGCAAGCGTCGCGCGCATATCCTTGGAAACATTCAGCATGTCGCCGAAATCGGTGACGCCCCGCGCATAGATCCAGTTCCAGATCTGGGCCGTGCGCATGCGGATCTGCTTCGGCTCGACGCCGATCGCGGCGAGTTCGGCGCCGATGCCGGCGCGCGAGAGGCCCACCAGCGAGGGCTTCTCGCCCGCGCCGCGCGGCGGCTTCTGAATGGCTTCGGCCGCCGGAGCGGCGGCGAGGGGAGCGGTCATGCGAGGATTCCGTTCTCTTCCGATCCGGGCGCCTCGGGCGGCCTCGTTTGATCGGCGTCATTCGCGTTGGCCGGCTCATAGCACAGGATGCGGCGAAAATCATGCCGCCTTTGCGCGGCCCTCTTCAGCGGGCCTTAACGCCGTGGCAGCATGGTGCAACGGGACGCAAAGTCCCGATCGGGGAGGAACGACCATGCTTCGTCTGCTCGCTGCCGCGCTTTCGCTCACCGCCATGAGCCATGCCGCACTCGCCTGCACCGCCGTCGACATCGTGGCCACGGACAAGTCCGTCATTGCTGGCCGCACCATGGAATGGGCGTTCGACATGCAGTGGACGCTCGCCAGCATCCCGAAGGGCACGAGCCTGACGCTGCCCGCCCCGAAAGGCGCCAGCCCCCGCACCGTCACCACGAGCTATTCCGTGGTCGGCATCGGCGCCGGGATCATCCCGGGCATGCCGCTGGTCGAGGGACAGAACGAGGCGGGCCTCGCGCTCAGCGCGAATTTCCTGCCGGGCTTCACGCAGTACCAGACCGTGGACGCGGCCGACGCCGCCAACGCCGTCGAGATTCTATCCTTCGCCAAATGGCTGCTCGGCAGCTTCAAGGACGTGGCGAGCGTCAAGGCGGCGCTGCCGACCGTTAAGGTCTGGTCTGATCCTGCTCTGCCGACCGGCCCGACAGTGCCGGCCATGCATTTCAAGCTCGACGACCGTTCGGGCGCCGGGCTGATCGTCGAATATGTCGGCGGCGAGCTGAAGATCTATGACGACGCGGCGCATGTGCTGACCAACGCGCCGACCTATGACTGGCACCTCACCAATCTGAGGAACTATGTGAACCTCTCCTCGATCGGCGCCAACAGCCGGCAATACGGCGATGTCGATGTGACGGCGCTCGGCCAGGGCGGCGGCACCATGGGCCTGCCGGGCGACTATACGCCGCCCTCGCGCTTCGTCCGCGCCGCCTTCATGCGCCATTTCGTGCCACAGCCGAAGGACGGCGGCGAAGCGACGCAGACCATCACGCATATCCTCAACACTGTCGACATCCCGATCGGCGTCGCGCAGTCGAAGGACGGCGACACGGTCGTCTCCGACTACACGCAGTGGGTCTCGATCAAGGACCTGACGCAAAACCGCCTGATCATCGCGGACTACGACCACCGCACCAGCTATCTCACCATCGACCTCGCGCCGCTCTTCGCGAGCGACAAGCCGATGTCGAAGCCGGTCGGCGCCCTGCCCTATCCGAACGCGGTCATCGGCGCAGAGGCGCTGGCGCCCTAATCCTGCTCGACGGCGCCGATGGTGCTCGACGCGGTGGCGCCGAGCGCCTCGGCAGCCAGCCAGAACACCTCGCCCTCGCTCTCCTCGGTGTCGAGCCAGAGGAAGGGAAGATCCGGATATTCGGCCTCGATGATCTCGCGGCCGGCGCCGATCTCGCAGAGGAGGCCGCCGCCGGGGTTCAGATGCGCGCCGGCCTCGGCGAGGATGCGGCGGACGATGTCGAGCCCGTCGAGCCCGGAACCCAGCGCCATGGCCGGCTCGTGGCGGTATTCCTCGGGGAGTTCCTCCATCGCCACCTCGTCCACATAGGGCGGGTTGGTGAGGATGAGGTCGTAGGTCCTGCCCTCGAGCGGCGCGAAGAGATCGCCCTCGATCAGCGACAGCCGGCCTTCGAGCCCGTGCTCGGCGACGTTGATCTTCGCCACCTCGAGCGCGTCCGGCGAGAGATCGACGGCGTCGATATCGGCATTCTCGAACACCTCGGCGGCGAGGATGGCGATCGCACCGGAGCCGGTGCAGAGGTCGAGCACCGTCTCGACCGAGCCAGTGTCCTCGATGATGGTGAAGTCGTCGCCGCCGACGATGTCGGAGACCAGCAGCTCGCAGATGAACGAGCGCGGCACTATCACCCGCTCGTCGACATAGAGCGGAATGCCCTGCACATAGGCGCGCTTCAGGAGGTAGGCGGCGGGCTTGCGCGTCGTCACACGCGCCTCGATCAACTCCGCGAGCCGCGCGCGCTCATCGGGCAGCAGCCGCGCGTCGAGAAAGGGCTCGAGCGTGTCGATCGGCAGCTTCAGGCCTTCCAGCACCATGAACGCCGCCTCGTCGAAGGCATCGCTCGCGCCGTGCCCGAAGGCGAGCCCGGCCGAGCGGAAGCGGCTGACGGCATGGCGCAGGAAATCGCGCACGGTGAGAAGATGTTCGGCGGCGGGAAGGGCATCGGTCACGGCTGGAACTCGCGCGTCATGTGAGGTCGCGCCTCCTTTAGAGCCTTTCCCGGCCGGATGGAAATGCCCTAGCCGAAACGTCCGGCGAAGACATCGTCGAGCCAGTCGAAGGTGCGGCGGTTGAGAAGCGCCCGGTTCGCCATCTCGCAATGGTCGCCGGCGCCTTCTGCGGCGGTGAAGCGGATCATGAGCTTCGGGCAGGTGAGCCTTTCGAAAGCGGCGGGCGCCCCGGCGGCGAGGCTGTCGTTCTCGCCGACCGTGACGAGGGTCGGGCAGCGGATTGCTTCGAGCCTCTCCCAGAGCGTGTAGCGCTCGGCGTCCGCGAGATAGCCGGCGAGGCTGTCGACGCCGTGGACCCAGAAGCCGCGCTTCACGATCTTCCAGTCGAGCGAGGGATTGCCCCGCACGACGCTATCCATGGCTGCGACGAATTCGGGGGCAAGGGTGCGGAGGTCAGCCGCCTGGTCGCGGCTGGCACCGAATTTCATCGCCATGGCGCGGACGCCGTCGGCAAGGCCCGGCAGCAGCGGGTCGGCGATGAGCGCGGCGATGCGCGGCTCGGCCGAGGCGGCCCGCGGCGCGAGATATCCGCCGAAGCTCCAGCCCGACAGCGCGATGCGCGCCGGATCGACGCCCGGCAGCGTCACGGCAACGTCGATCACCGCCGAAACGACGGTCTCCCAGTCCGGCCGCATGACGACGCCTTGCTCGTAGAGCATGCCGCCTTGGCCCGGACCGTCGAAGATGAGGCTGCCATAGCCGCGCCGGTGGGCGGCGGCGGCCGAGGCGAAATACATGTCCGTCACCGTGCCGTCATAGCCGTTGGTGAAGACCACGAGCGGCGCCGCGCCGCCTGCCTCCTTTGGCGGCGGCAGATACCAGGCCTGGATGGTCGCCCCCTCGAAGGGAATGGCGAGAGGAACGGGCCGCGGCTCCATGAGCGCGAAAGCGCGCTCCATCGCCGCCATCTGCCGCCTGAAGGCGGCGACGAGCCGCGGATCGGTCGGCGCGCCATAGAGCGGATGATAGGAGGTGTCGAAGATCGCGCTGGCGCGGAGATAGTTCTCGCGCGCCGCCTGGCGATGACCGGACCGCTCCGCCGCCTCGGCCTCGGCGAAGGCCCGCTCGCCGGCCGCGACGAAGGCGCTGTGATAGGCCTCGTCGCCACCCTCGCCGACCGCTTCTGCGAGCGCGGCGATCTCGCCGAATTCCGGCCCGCCGGTGGCGATATAGCCATAGAGCCAGCAGCCGAACTCGTCATGCATCTCGTCGTGGAACAGGCGCGGCATCGAGGGGCTCCCCTGGCAACGGAGCGCCGAGCATAGAACGCGGCGCCCCGCTCGCGGAAGATGCGGAGCGCCGCGCTTCGGTCAGTTCTTCTGCGGCGCGCCCTTGTCGCCGTTCTTGGCCAGCCACGCCTTCATGAAGGCGATCTCGGTCTCCTGCGCGGCGATGATGTCGGCGGCGAGCTTCCGCAGTTCCGGGTCCTTGCCATATTGGAGCTCGACCCGGGCCATCGCGACCGCTCCTTCGTGATGCGGAATCATCGCCCGGACGAAATCGACATCGGCATTGCCGGAATAGTCGATCGCCATCCCCTTCATCATCGCCGCATCGGCTTCCTTGAAGGCTCTGGTCGAGGCCGAGTCCTCGGGCCTTACGGCATCCGACATGCCCTTCATGTCGTGCATGTCGTGCGACATCTCCTCGGCCGTGGCGGCGAGCGGCAGGGCGAAGGACGATGCGAGGGCGATGGCGAGCGTTGCTGCTTTCAGCATGGTGGTCTCCTGATCGATGGGCAGCATGACGGGCGCCGTCCGCGGGTTGCGGAGCGGCGCGGCTGTTCCGGCTTCGGTCAGGCGCGGGGCGGCGGCAGTTCCGGTCCGGGCGCGGCGGCGCGCGGCAGCGCATCGGAGGCGGGCAGTGACCGCCCGGCCGCAAGGCGGAGCGGCGGCGGCGCGGCGAGTTCGGCCGCAAGGCATGGGCCGGCCCCCGCGCAGCAGAGCATCGGCGCCTGCGCCTTGCCCTGCGAGACGGGGCCGGTCGTCTCCGCGTGCGAGCCGTGGTCCCCTATCGCCATCATCGGATGCGGGCAATCCGCCATCGCCCCGGTCATCCCTTCGGCCATCGCAGATCCCGGCAGCATATGCGCGGGCATCGTGGCCGAGGCGGTTAAGCCGGCGGCGAGCGCCAGGATCAACACGAACGCGGCGAGCCGGTCGAGGATGCGGGAAAGCCTCATGGCCCGCAGGCTGGGCCCTTGCCGGCGCAGCGTCAAGCGGCGGGCGATGACGTTGCGGTGAGCCGCCGCTCCATGAGCACGAGATCCAGGAACCGGCCGAACTTGAAGCCGACCTCGCCGAGACGGCCCGTCTCGACGAAGCCCTGCCGCGCATGCAGCCGTACGGAGGCCTCATTCCCGGCGGTGATGGCGGCGATCATGACATGCTTGCCGGTGGCGGCGGCGTGGTCGACCAGGGCCGCGAGCAACGCGGCGCCGGCGCCCTTGCCACGCGCCTCGGCCGCCACATAGACCGAGTTCTCGACAGTGAAGCGATAGCCCTGGAACGGCCGGAAATCGCCATAGGAGCCATAGCCAAGCACACGCCCGGCTTCTTCCGCGACTAGAACCGGATAGCCCTGCGCCTTGCGGGCAGCGAACCAGGCGCGGCGATTGTCGAGATCGACGACGTCGTCGTTCCAGATCGCGGTCGTGTTGACGACGGCATCGTTATAGATGGCGAGGATCGCGGGGAGATCGCCTTCGCCCGCCGGCCGGATCAGCATGGCTCAATCGTTCCCGATGCGCTTGTAGAAGATCGTCGCCCCGCTCGGCTCCCCGGTCGTGGAGAGGGCGAAACCCGGAATGGTGCCGACCTCGATCCAGCCGCAGGCGGCATAGAGGCGATGGCCGGCACTGTCGGTCTCGGTATCGAGCACCAGGAGCGTTCGCCCGCTTGCCAGAGCCTCCGCTTCAGCGGCCGCCAACAGGCGCCGTCCGAGCCCCCGGCGACGCATGGAGGAATGAACCAGCATCTTGCCGACATCGGCGCGGTGAGGCTGGTTCGGCTGATGCGCATGGGTGACGACCACCGTTCCGACCACCCGTCCCCCCGTTTCGGCGACGATGAGGGCGCGCTTGCCCTCGGCGATCGCCTGAAGCTGGCCGCGCCAGAAGGCGACCGCCTCGTCATGGCGGAAGCCGGCGAGGAAATTCACCGACGCGCCATGCTCCACGGCATCGACCAGCACTTCGGCGAGCCCGTCCAGCGCCGCCTCGGCCTCGGCATGGGAGAGGCTGCGCAAGGTCGCGTCCGGGCGGGTCTCGGTCATGGCGTTACGGCTCGGCTTGGCGGGTGCCGCTTGCAGCTGCGGATGAGACGAGCTATCGCGCTGTTCGATTGCTCCTGTCAATCCGACGCGCCGATCCATCAGGAATCCTCACGAGCCGTATAAGGTTTCTCTATGGATATCGATCAGCTGCGCAGTTTCGACCGCATCGTGCGCGACGGCTCCTTCACCAAGGCCGCCGCCCGGCTCAACGTGACCCAGGCGACG
Source organism: Kaistia geumhonensis (assembly GCF_030815145.1). Taxonomy (NCBI): domain Bacteria; kingdom Pseudomonadati; phylum Pseudomonadota; class Alphaproteobacteria; order Hyphomicrobiales; family Kaistiaceae; genus Kaistia; species Kaistia geumhonensis. Next base: position 2,438,617 of record NZ_JAUSWJ010000001.1, read on the forward strand.
ATCTCGATGCGCATGCGCACGCTGGAGCAGCATGTCGGCGGCCCGCTTTTCGTGCGCGGCCGCAAGGTGGAGCTGACCGAGCGCGGCACCGCCTTCCTGCCCTATGCCCGCCGCGTGCTCTCGACGCTCATCGAGAGCGAGGAGGCGATGCGGGTGATGGATCGCGGCCGCGTCGCGATCGGCACGCTGCGCAGCCTGGTGGCGCCGCTCGTCACGACGCCGGTGGCCGAGTTCCTCGCCGAGCACCCGCATGTCGAGCTCGACATCGAGGAGGGCCGGCACCGCGAGATCGCGGAATGGCTGCATGACCGGCGCATCGATCTCGGCGTCATCGCCTGGCCCAATCTCGATCCGCTGCTCGATCCGCTGGAGCCGCTCGCCCTCTTTCGCGAGCGCGCCCATCTCGTCGCGGCGCCCGAGCTCGCCCGCGCCATCGGCCCGTCGCCGACGCTGCAGCGCATCTTCGAGATCGCGCCGCGCTTCGTGACGCATCTGTGGTGGCAGGTGACGCCGGAGCCGATCCTCGCGATGCAGAAGATGGCGCGCGGCACCTCGCTGATGACGCTGGAGCCGAGCCGGGCGCTGATCGAGCGCGGCCTCGCCATCGGCCATCTGCTGGCGCCGCAGATCGCCGCGGACCGCGAATTCGGCCGCCTCGTCGTCATCGACCCCGTCGATGCGCCGCCGATCGACCGCCGCTCGGCGCTGGTCGCGGGACGGCCCGGGGAGCCGCCGCGGCCGCTCGCCGCCGATCTCGCCGCCCGCCTCGTCGCCCGCGCGCGGACGCTCGGCATTCTCGACACGGCCCGCGAGGACGCGCGCGAGGCGGATGAGGACGGAGCCGGCGAGGATGCCAGCGCCTGAGCCTGGCCGGCGCATGGCCTCCAAAAGCCGCGCTTTCTGCGCTTTGCCGCTTCTGGCGATGATGCTATGCAGCGCGCCATGAGCACCGAGCCCTTCGCCAATATCCGCAATTTCTCGATCGTCGCGCATATCGACCATGGCAAGTCGACGCTCGCCGATCGCCTGATCCAGCTCACCGGCGCCCTCAGCGACCGCGAGATGACCAATCAGGTGCTCGATTCCATGGAGATCGAGCGCGAGCGCGGCATCACGATCAAGGCGCAGACCGTCCGGCTCGACTACAAGGCGAAGGACGGCAAGTCCTATATCCTGAACCTCATGGACACCCCCGGCCATGTGGACTTCGCCTATGAGGTCTCGCGCTCGCTGGCAGCTTGCGAGGGCGCGCTGCTCGTCGTCGACGCCTCGCAGGGCGTCGAGGCGCAGACGCTCGCCAATGTCTATCAGGCGATCGACAACAATCTCGAGATCGTCACCGTCCTCAACAAGGTCGACCTGCCCGCCGCCGAGCCGGAGCGCATCCGCGCCCAGGTCGAGGAGGTGATCGGCATCGATGCCTCGCGCGCCGTGCTCATCTCGGCGAAGACCGGCCTCGGCGTCGAGAACGTGCTGGAAGCGATCGTCACCGACCTGCCGGCGCCGAAGGGCGACGCCGGCGCGCCGCTGAAGGCGCTGCTCGTGGATAGCTGGTACGACACCTATCTCGGCGTCGTCGTGCTGGTGCGCGTCATCGACGGCCGCCTCTCCAAGGGCCAGCGCATCCGCATGATGCGCGCCGGCGCCGCCTACGACATCGAGCGCGTCGGCTTCTTCACGCCGAAGATGGTCATGGTCGACAGCCTTGGCCCGGGCGAGATCGGCTTCTTCACCGGCTCGATCAAGGAAGTCGCCGATACCCGCGTTGGCGACACCATCACCGACGACAAGAAGCCGACTGCCGAGCCGCTGCCGGGCTTCCGTCCAGCGCAGCCGGTCGTGTTCTGCGGCCTCTTCCCGACCGACGCCGCCGATTTCGAGGAACTGCGCGCCGCAATGGGCAAGCTGCGCCTCAACGACGCGTCGTTCTCGTTTGAAATGGAGACCTCGGCCGCGCTCGGCTTCGGCTTCCGCTGCGGCTTCCTGGGCCTGCTGCATCTCGAGATCATCCAGGAGCGGCTGGAGCGCGAGTTCAATCTCGACCTGATCGCGACCGCCCCATCGGTGGTCTACAAGATCACACTCACCGACGGCACCGAGATGGAGCTGCACAATCCGGCCGACATGCCGGATGTCGTGAAGATCGACACGATCGCCGAGCCGTGGATCCGCGCCACCATCCTGACGCCCGACGAATATCTCGGCGCGATCCTGAAGCTCTGCCAGGAGCGCCGCGGCGTGCAGGTCGACCTTTCCTATGTCGGCGCGCGCGCGATGGTGACCTACGACCTGCCGCTCAACGAGGTCGTGTTCGACTTCTACGATCGCCTGAAATCGGTCTCGAAGGGCTATGCCTCGTTCGACTACCAGCTGACCGACTACAAGGAAGGCGACCTCGTCAAGCTGCAGATCCTCGTCAATGCCGAACCGGTCGACGCGCTGTCGATGCTCGTGCACCGATCGCAGTCGGAGCGGCGGGGCCGCGCCATGTGCGAGAAGCTGAAGGACCTCATCCCGCAGCATCTCTTCGTCATCCCGATCCAGGCGGCGATCGGCGGCAAGATCATCGCCCGCGAGACGGTGCGCGCACTGCGCAAGGACGTGACGGCCAAGTGCTATGGCGGCGATATCACCCGCAAGCGCAAGCTCCTCGACAAGCAGAAGGAGGGCAAGCGCAAGATGCGCCAGTTCGGCAAGGTCGACATCCCGCAGGAAGCCTTCATCGCCGCGCTCAAGATGGACGAGTGAGGCGCATCAGCCCGGAGCCGACGGCCGCTGCCGGGCCAGCCATTCCGAATAGGGCCTGACTCCGAATTCCGGATTGGGGTCATCGTCGAGGATCGCGATGAACTCGATCGAATGGCCGTCCGGGTCGGCGAAAAACTGCGAGAGCGCCGGCATCCAGCCGATCACCTCGGGCTCTGCCGCTCTCTGGCCGGCAAAGTTGAGCGGCTCGACGCCCTGCGCCGCGAGCGCGGCATGCGAGGCAAGCACGCCCTCCCGTGTCATGGAGAAGGCGATGTGCAGCCGCATTCGGAGCGGCCCGCCGCCGGTTTCCCATAGGCCCAGCATCCCGGTCCTGCGATCGTCGACCCAGAAGAAGGCGATCCGTCTTTCCGCGAAAATCCGCGCGAGTTCGAGCCCGACGACGTCGCAATAGAATGCGATCGAGCGCGTGAGGTCGGCGACGGTCAAATGGGTTTCATAAAGTCCCACAACGGGCGGCATGCGCTTTTCGACCATCATCCTGCCTCTTGGAAAAGAGGCAGGATGATGCGACCGCAAGCAATGTTGCCGTCAAGAGCCGATTGCGTGTTCAGCCTCGGCAAGGTGTCGGGACACCCGCCGCCTTGCCCTCAATACTGAACCTTGTCGGCCTTCTGCTGGTAGAGCTTCCAGACTTCGACGGCCTCGGGGCGCATGATCTGCTTGATCTCGATCGAGCGGTCCTCGACCGGCTTGCGCAGCTCCGAATAGATGAAGCTGTCGTCGAAATTGCCGTATTCGAGGGCGTCCTCGATCTGCGCCGCGTAGAACACGCGCTTGATGCCGGCCCAGTAGGTCGCGGCCATGCACATCGGGCAGGGCTCGGCGCTGGTATAGAGCGTCGCGCCTTCCAGCTTGAAGCTGCCCTCGGCCTTGCAGGCCTTGCGGATCGCCTCGATCTCGCCGTGCCAGGTCGGATCGTTCTCGGCCACGACGCGGTTGGCGCCCTCGCCGATGATCTTGCCGTCCTTGACGATGACGCAGCCGAAGGCGCCGCCGGCGCTGTCTTCAAGCGAGGTCTTGCGGGAGAGCTCGATCGCCCTCGCCATGTACTTGTTGTCGTCGGTCGCGGTCACGGTGTTCCCTCTTTCTTTGGAGCGTTCTGGGGAGAATGGCTGTCCCACGCTCAGGGGAGCAGCATGAAGATCGCGATCTCGATCGCGTAAAGGAGAAGGACGGTGGCGAGGCCGAGCGCCTCGCTCCGCCCGCGCTGGTCCGCAGGCGGCGATAGCCACCAGCCGAGCCCGGCGATCGCGAACCGCATCAGGGGCCAGGAGACCAGCGCGACGCTGATCGCATTGCCGATGAAGGTCGCGACCGGCCCCGGCAATGCGGCGGTGAGCGGGCTCAGGAAGCGGATTTCCAGCATGACGACGGGAAAGAGGACCAGCAGCACCAGCATGGTCTGCTTCCATGCGGCCGGCGGCGGCCTGTCCGGCTCGGCCGGGAACCAGCCCGAGAACGGGCTCAGGCGCCGGCTCTTCCATGTCGAGACTTCCGGATCCGAGCGCTCGAGCAGCGCCTTGCGCTCGGGCGAGCCCAGCCACCGTTCGAGCTCCTCCTGGGTCGAATAGCGGACCAGCGTCGTCCAGTAGGGCAGCGCCGACGAGACGGGGGCCTGGACCAGCGTGCCCATATAGCCGGGGAAGAGAGACTGCTTCGCCTGCACGTCGGCGGCCCAGGCCTGGAAGTCCGCCTCGTGGCTCGGCTTGACCTCGCTCGCGATCACTTCGGTGACGCAAGACAGCGAATGGAAATCCGGCGCCAGCTCGTCGCCGTCGCCCGCTTCGCCATGGACCCGCAGCGCATCCAGCTCGGCGATGCGCGCGGCGCGATCCGGCGAGCGCTGCCATGCCTCGAGAGAGGCGGCGTCGCGGAAGCGCTGGATGATGCGCCACTCCGCCGATCCGGCGAATTCGGGCAGGATCTCGATGCTGGCGAAGCCGTCGGCCGTCGCCGCCTCGCGGGTGAAAGCGGCCTGCCAGAGTGCAAAGGCCGACTCGCAGCCCTCCACCAACGTGATCTTGGTCATGATCGACGTCGCATGGGTCGAGTTATGCGGCTGCACTATCGATTATCCTCGAAATACGGTCCGGAGCGCGAATAAATTCGTCAATATGGAGCGGATGGGCAAATCGCAGAAATACGCTCTTCTTGACGCATCTAGCCACAAGCGGAGAAGGATTGATAGCGTCATCGCGGCCGGACCGAGAGCCATCGCGCGCCAGCGACATTTCTGCATGGCGAGGCGTCGGATCATGGGCGCTCCGTCCGTCCTCGGGAGGCGGCCGGATCGCATCCGGATCGCTCGGAGAGCTTGTGGAGAGGAGACGGACGATGGCGGCGGCCAAGAACACGATCTGCATCTGGTACGATAAGGAAGCCGAGGCGGCGGCGAATTTCTACGCGGGCCTCTTTCCGGACAGCGTTGTGACCGGCGTCCATCGCGCCCCGAGCGACTATCCAATGGGCAAGGCCGGCGACGTGCTCACCGTCGAATTCACCGTCGCGGGCATTCCCTGCATCGGCCTCAATGGCGGGCCGGCCTTCACGCATAGCGAGGCCTTCTCCTTCCAGATCGCCACCGACGACCAGGCGGAGACCGACCGCTACTGGAACGCGATCGTGGAGAACGGGGGCAAGGAGAGCGCCTGCGGCTGGTGCAAGGATCGCTGGGGCATCAACTGGCAGATCACGCCCCGCGCCCTCACCGACGCCCTCGCTGCCGGCGGCGCCGAGGCGAAGCGTGCCTTCGAGGCGATGATGACGATGTCGAAGATCGACATCGCCGCGATCGAGGCCGCAAGGCGAGGCTGAGCCGCGGCGGTCCGGCGAAGGCCGGGAGGCCCGGCCCGCCGCCCCGGCCGGCGCAAGGAGGCGGGCGGGATAGCCGGCAAAGGACGCCGGCTCTCCCTACGCCCTGGCCGAGGCCGCCTCAGAAGGGCGGACCGACGGTTGCGGCAGTCGCGCCTCGATCCAGTCGAGGATGTCGGCCATGACCTCCTCCTTGCCGAGATCGTTCAGGAGGTCGTGATAGTGCCCCTCATAGAGCTTGAGGGTCTTGTCGGCCGAGCCCGCATGGGCGTGGAAATACTCGCTGCCGCGGCAGACCGTGGCCCGGTCCTCGGTGCCGTGCATGATGAGAACCGGAAGCGTGATCGTCTCGAACGAGTCGTGCAGCCGCTCGTCGGCGCGCACCAGCGCGGCCACCGTCGCAGCCGGCTGCGATTCGCCCTTGGTCAGCGGATCGGCCTCCAGCGCCGCCAGCGCGACCGGATCGCGGGTGAAATCCTTCATCGGCAGCGTGAGCACGCCGAGCTTCGGCGCGAGATGGCTGAGCCCCTTGATCGCCGTGAGCACGAAGCCCGGCGCCGGCACCTGGAAGGCGAAGCTCTCGCAGACGAGGCCGTCGATCTCGTTCTGATAGTCGAGCGCATAGGTGCATGACACGACGCCACCGGCGCTGTGTCCGAGCAGATAGACCGGCAGTCCGGGCAGCCGCGTCTTGGCGATGGCGATCGTCGCCGCGAGATCGGAGACATAGTCCGCGATGTCATGGACGAGATAGCGCTCGCCGTCGGAAAGGCCGCGTCCGCGCAGGTCGAGCGCGAAGGCCGCGAAGCCCGCGGCGACGAACTGCGCGGCCGTCCAGGCGTGCTGGCCGCCATGGGAATTGACGCCGTGGCAGATCACCACCACAGCGCGTGGCGCGGCGTCCGGCATCCAGGAACGGAGATGGATCCTGACACCGCCATTGCTGAAATCCTCTTCGAGCATGATCACAATTCCCCTGTTGCCGGCCTTTCGCCGCGCCGGGCGGCGGACGGAGACGAGTGTGGCCGGCAGGCGCCACCTCTGGTATGACCGGAAGGGTCAAAGTCTTGTCCGGAAGGGACAAAATGACGGCTTCGGCACGTCACCCCGAGATCGGCATCCTCGTCTATCCCGGCGTGCAGCTGGCGGCTGTCCACGGCCTCACCGACCTCCTCACCATCGCCGCCAATCTCGACGCCGCGTCGGGGACCGGCCGCGGGCTCAGCATCACCCATTGGTCGGCGGGTCCCGCCGGCGTCGCCCCGGATCGCGGCGAACGCGACGATCGCGCCCGGCCCATCGCGCTCGTCGTGCCGCCGACGCTTTCCGACCTGCCCGAGCCGCAGACGATCGACGCGATCGGCCGGTTCCTTCGCGCCGAGCATGGCCGCGGCGTCGAGCTGGTGTCGGTCTGCTCGGGCGTGTTTCTGGTCGCGGCCAGCGGCCTTCTCGAAGGACGGATCGTCTCGACGCATCCGGGCTGCGCGCGGGAGCTCGCCAGGACCTTCCCGACGATCCTGGTCGATACCGACGCGCGGATGATCGCCCATCCCGGCATTCTCACCGCCGGCGGCTTCATGGCCTGGGTCGATGTCGGGTTGCTTCTGATCGGACGGCTGCTCGGCGAGGCGGTCGAAGCGGAGACCGCCCGCTTCGCGCTCGCGGGCCGGACCGCCGAGGCGCCGCCTCCGCCGAGTGCCGATCTCGAACTGCTACGCGCCGATCTCGAGCCGCTGCGCGCGCATGGCGACGCGGCGATCCGCAAGGCGCAGGAGCATGTTCACCTGCGCGACGGCCGCGACGTGACGCTCGCGGCGATGGCGTCGGCGGCCGGACTGGAGCGACGCACCTTCCTGCGGCGGTTCCAGAGCGCCACCGGCCTGACGCCGATCGAATATTGCCGCGCCGTGCGCATCGCCCGCGCGCGCGAATTCGTCGAGGACGGCCACCTGCCGCTGAAGCGGATCGCCGAGAAGCTCGGCTATGCCGATGTCAGCGCCTTCGCAAAGGCCTTTCGCCGTGCCTATGGCACGCCTCCCGGCCTCTATCGGAAGGAACGGTCCGCGGAGGCATCGGCGCGGTGACGGCTCACTCGGCCGCGAGCGGCGGCGCCGTCATGTCTTCGCCCCGGCCATAGCGGCGCGGCGCCGCGCCCATCACGCGCCGGAAGGCGGTCGAGAAGGCGCTTTCCGACTCGTATCCGAGCGAGAGAGCGATGACGCCGACCCCCTCGCGCCCCTCGGCCAGCCGGTCGGCCGCGAGCGCCATGCGCCAGCGGGCGAGATAGTCCATCGGAGGCAGGCCGACGATGGCACGGAAGCGCTCGGCGAAGGAGGAGCGCGACATGCCCGCTTCGGCGGCGAGCGCCACCAGCGTCCAGCGGCGCCCCGGATCGGCATGGACGGCGCGGAGCGCGGCGCCGATCCTGGCGTCGCCCAGCGCCGCCATCCAGCCGGTTCCGCCCGGCGGGCTCGACGCCAGATGCGCCCGCAGCGCCTCGACCAGCACGAGATGCGCGAGATGGCGGATCACCAGCACGCTGCCCGGCCGCTGCCCGGCGAACTCGGCCACCATGCGCTCGATCGAAAAGCGCAGCATCTCCTGCCCTGGCCCGCTCTCGACGTGAATGAGCGGCGGCATCAGGCTGCCGATGAGCGCCGCATGGCCGCCGGCGAGGGCGAAGCGGCTCGACGCCATGAACACCTCGCCTCCGCCATTGACGGTGACCACCCCGCCATGGCGCGCCGGCGGGAAGAGCGCCTTTGCCGGGACGGGCGGAAGATCGGGCTCGCTCGCCATCGCGAAGGCCCGGCCGGTCGGGAGCACGAAGCAGTCGCCCGCCTCGAGCATGACCGGCGGCCCGGCGCCCTCGACGGCGAGCTGGCAGCGGCCGCGAACCAGCGCGCCACATTTGATCTTGCCGCCCTGGTCGGGAAAGGCGACCGACCAGTCGCCCGCGGCGTCGAAGCCGGCGGAGAGATAGCTGACCGGCTTCAGCAGCAGCAGGATGTCGGAAAGGGGGTCGCTGGTCATCGTCCGGACGATCTCGAAGAAATGACGGATAGACGAGCATAGAGCGTCCGAAGGGCGCGGACTAGGCTTTCCTCGGTAGGGCCATCACCCGCTGCGCGCAGGGCGCGGCGCTCATCCGAGAGAATATTCCATGCATGTCTTCGTCACTGGCGCCACGGGCTTTGTCGGCTCGGCCGTGGTGCGCAATCTCCTCGCCGCCGGCCACGCCGTCACCGGGCTCGCCCGCTCCGACGGCGGCGCCGCCGCACTCGCGACGATGGGCGCGCGCGTCCATCGCGGCGATCTCGCCGAGCCGGAGGGCTTCGCCGCCGTCGCGGTGTCGGCGGACGGCGTCGTCCATTGCGGCTTCACGCATGACTTCACCCGATTCCGCGAGAACTGCGAGCAGGACCGGCGCGTCATCGGCGCGCTCGGGGCGGCCATGGCCGGCACGGAGAAGCTGCTCGTCGTCACCTCGGGTACGGCGCTGGTTTCGGGCGACGGTCTCGCCACCGAGGAGAGAACCGTCCGCGTGGCGCCCGAAATCGTCCCGCGCGCCATGACCGAGCGCGCGGCCGAAGAAGCCGCGGCGCAAGGCACCAAGGTCGCGATCGTCCGGCTGGCGCCCTCCGTACATGGTGCGGGCGACCACGGCTTCGTGCCGCTCCTCATCGACCTCGCGCGCCGGAACGGGCGCTCGGCCTATATCGGCGACGGCGCCAATGTCTGGCCCGGCGTAAACCGGCTGGACGCGGCGGAGCTCTATCGTCTGGCGATCGAGAAAGGCGAGCCCGGCCGCTACCACGCCGCCGACGAAACGGGCATACCGGTCCGCGAGATCGCGACCGTCATCGGCCGCCGCCTCGGCCTGGCGGTCGAGAGTGCTACGGGCGAAGCCGCCCAGGACTATTTCGGGTGGTTCTCGCATTTCGCGGCGATCGACAACCCGACCTCGAGCGCGGCGACCCGGACCGCCCTCGGCTGGGAGCCGAGGCATCCGGGGCTCCTCGCCGAGCTCGACAGCGCGGTCTATTTCCCCGCCTGACGGGGTGGCCGATCGGCAACAGGCGCGTCGCGACCGCGAGCCGGCACGTTTCCGCGGCTTGCGGCGGCGCGCCGCCGCGCTCATCCTTCCATGGCCGTGACGAGCCTCCGCCCGTCCGGCCCATTGCCGGAGGAAATGATGAAAGCGTCCCAGTCCCGCACGAAAGGAGCCCTCCCTCAGCAGGACCTGACGCCTCATGCCTTCCGCGAAACGCCCGGCCAGCGAAAGCCGCGCACGACCTGACCTCTCCGCCCGTCTCCGCTCCGTCCTCGATCTCGTCCGAAGACCCGCTCGCGGCGGCGGCTATCGGCTGCTTGGACGGCTGATCTCCTATTACCGGCCCCACTGGCCGCTGCTTCTCGCCGATCTCGGCGCGGCCATCCTCGTCGCCGGTACGGCGCTGGCGCTGCCGCTCATCGCCCACCGCGTCACGGCGAGGCTGGCCGATGTCGGCGCGGACGGCGCGGCCCTTCCCGATATCCTCGCTGCCGGGGCGCTGATGCTCGCGCTCCTCGCGGTGCAGGTGGGCGCCACCTTCTTCGTCGACTATTTCGGCCATGTCATGGGCGCCAAGATCGAGTGCCAGGTGCGCCAGCAACTGTTTGACCACTGCCAGCGGCTCTCCTTTTCCTTCCATGACCGGACGCGCACCGGCGAGTTGATGAGCCGGATCACCAACGACTCGCTCTGGCTCGGCGAACTCTTCCATCACGGTCCCGAGGACACGGCGATCGGGCTGATGAAGTTCTGCGGCGCGCTCGCCATCATCGCCTGGCTGGATCCGGTCCTGTCGCTCGTCGTCTTCGCGCTGACGCCCTTCGCGATCCTCTATGCGCTGCATTTCAACGCCCGCATGGCCCGGGCGCTCGAAGCCAGCAAGGAGCGGATCGCCGGCGTCAACGAGGCGGCGGAGGATGCGCTGTCGGGCATCCGCGTGGTGCAGTCCTTCGGTGCGGAAGCGGCGGAATCGCGCCGCTTCGCCGCCGAGAACGCCCGCTTCCTCTGGAGCCGCAGCGAGGGCTACCGCGCCGAGGCGTGGTTCTCGGTCGGCACGGCCACGTTCGCACAGCTCGTCACGGTGCTGGTCATCGTGCTCGGCGCGGCGCGGGTCGCGGCGGGCGCGCTCGACGTCGCCGGGCTCCTCACCTTCCTGCTCGTCATCGCCGTGCTCGTCGATCCGATCGACCGGCTGGCGAATTTCGTCCGCCTCTGGCAGGAGGGCTACACCGGCTTTCGCCGCGCCATGGCGCTGCTCGACATCGCGCCGGCGATCACCGATGCGCCGGGGGCGGTCGCCCTGCCCCGTCCGAAGGGATCGATCCGCTTCGACCGCGTCACCTTCGGCTATGGCGAAGCGGCGCGGCCGGTGCTTCGCGACTTCTCGCTCGCCATCGCGCCGGGCGAATTCGTCGCGCTGGTCGGCCCCTCGGGTGTCGGCAAGAGCACGATCGCGGCGCTCGTTCCCCGCTTCTACGAGCCGCAGCACGGGCGCGTCCTCATCGACGGCACGGACATCGCCTCGGTGACGCTGGCCTCGCTGCGCGCCGCGATCGGCATCGTGCAGCAGGACGTCTATCTCTTCGGCGGCACGGTTGCGGACAATCTCCGCTATGGCCGGCCGGAGGCGAGCGACGCCGAGATCGTCGCGGCGGCGAAGGCCGCGCAGGCGCATGACTTCATCATGGCCCTGCCCGACGGCTATGACAGCCTGATCGGCCAGCGCGGCGTGCGCCTATCGGGCGGACAGAAGCAGCGGCTCACCATCGCCCGTGCCTTCCTCAAGGATCCGCCCGTCCTGATCTTCGACGAGGCGACGAGCGCGCTGGACACGGAAAGCGAGCGGGCCGTGCAGCAGGCGATGGTCACGCTCTCGCGCGGCCGCACGACGCTCGTCATCGCCCACCGACTCTCCACCATCCGCCATGCCGACCGCATCGTCGTGCTGACCGAGGACGGCATCGCCGAAGAAGGCACGCATGACGCGCTGCTGGCGAAAGGCGGCGTCTATGCCGCGCTCAACGAGAGGCAGGGGCGGGTGTGAACGAAGAAGGGGCGGCGCTCGGCGTGGCGCCCCGTCAATCGCGGAGCCTGATCGCGACGGTCGTCTCAAGCTTCGCAGGGTTCGGCTCGGTATCCGGGCCATTGTGGTAGATCTCAACGCGGCCGGCGAAACGATCGCCGGCCGGCTCCTTCTGCATGTCGAGATCGAGGCCGCAGTGCTTGCACCAGCCGATCAGCACGGCATTGGCTTCGATCAGGTCGTCATAGGGGCCGATCCAGGTGATCTCTGCATAGCGGCCGGCCGGAAGGACCCCGGCGACCAGCGGTCCGCCACCGGCCTCGGGCCTGGCCACTGGAACGGCGAAGTCCATCTCGATCCACGGCATGTCGATGACGTTATGCTTGAAGATGAGCGGACCGGCCGGTGCAATGCCACGCTCTTCCATCGCGCCGAAAAGGCGTCCCAGAATTGCGGGAATCCGGTCGTCAAAGGGCAGGGTCACCTCTTCCCGCACGGCCAGATAGGCCATCTCCGGCCGATCGACGATCTTCGGCAATGTCAGCATGGCGGTAGTTCTCCTCGATCAGCGAGGAGACATGGGTCGCCTCGATCCCGGCAAGGACGAACCAGCCCGCCTTCAAGCCGACAGCGTTCCGCGGATTTTCGGTCGCGACCCGCGTGCGTCGAGACGAAAACGGCCGCGCTTCTGGCGCGGCCGCATTTGGATCCGTTTGAGCCTTCGGCCGTCAGCTCGGCTTGCCGGCGGTCGGCTGCGCGACGTAGCGGAGATAGGGCTTCACCGCGTTCCAGCCGGCCGGGAACTTCTCCTTCGCCGCCTCGTCGGAGACGGAGGGGACGATGATCACCTCGTCGCCGTTCTTCCAGTCCGCCGGTGTCGCGACCGAGAACTTGGCCGTGAGCTGGAGGCTGTCGATCACGCGCAGGATCTCGTCGAAGTTGCGGCCCGTCGAGGCCGGATAGGTCAGCGAGAGCTTGAGCTTCTTGTCCGGTCCGATCACGAACACCGAGCGCACCGTGGTGGTGTCGGAGGCGTTCGGATGGATCATGCCGTAGAGATTGGCGACGGTCTTGTCGTGGTCGGCGATCAGCGGGAAGTTGAGCGTCGCGCCGGTCGCGTCCTTGATATCGCCGACCCACTTGTCGTGATTGGCGAGCGCGTCGACCGAGAGGCCGAGCAGCTTGACGTTGCGCTTGTCGAATTCCGGCTTCAGCTTGGCCGCGGCGCCGAGTTCGGTGGTGCAGACCGGGGTGAAGTTCTTCGGATGCGAGAACAGCACGCCCCAGCTGTCGCCGAGCCACTTGTGGAACGAGATGCGGCCTTCGGTGGTGTCCGCCTCGAAATCCGGAACCACGTCGCCGAGATTGAGTGCCATTTTCCGTTGCTCCTTGCGTGCCCGGCGGCGAGACCCGCCCCGGCGATCCTTGGCGCCGATTATCGCGCCGCCATCGGCCCGGTCAATCGCGGTTTATCGGCCCGGTCGAGCATGTCTTGCTCGCGTTTGGGATGTTTCGAGCATGGAATCGCTGCCTGCGACTCGGATCGCCGCCGCTGATGGAATATTCGTCCGCGGAGCCGCCCTTTGCGTCCGCATGGCGAGGCCACACCGCGCCCTGCCCGCGGCCGGCCGCAATTGGCTGACAAATCCTTAACGAAGGCGAGTCAGAATGCTCGCGACTGGATGAACGAGGAGGCGCCAGGATGGCTGCCGGATCGCCCGCTTCGCCACGCGTCGCGCCCACCCCTGCGGACCGCTTCCGCCGGCTCGCCGCAACGCTTCTCGCCGCGGCGCTGCTGCCGCTCCCGGCCGGGGTCGCACGCGCCGCCGACGGTCTCGACACCACGCCGGCCAAGGTCCTGTTCAGCCGCATGAACACGCCTCTTCCCATGGAGGCGCGCTCGATCGGCTCCTATGCCAAGGGCTGCCTCGCCGGCGCGGTGGCGCTGCCGGTGAACGGGCCGGACTGGCAGGCGATGCGCCTGTCGCGCAACCGCAACTGGGGCACGCCCGAGCTGGTGAGCTTCACCGAGCGGCTCGCGTCGGATTCGAAGCGGCTCGACGGCTGGCCGGGGCTTCTCGTCGGCGACATGGGCCAGCCGCGCGGCGGTCCCGCCCTCACCGGTCATGCCAGCCACCAGATCGGCCTCGATGTCGACATCTGGCTGACGCCGATGCCGAAGAAGACGCTTTCCTATGACGAGCGCGAGACCATGGTCCCCAAGGAGATGGTCAACCAGAAGGCGCGCGTCATCAACGCCGCCAACTGGACCAGCGGCCAGTTCAAGCTGATCCGCCGCGCCGCGCTCGATCCGTCGGTGGCGCGCATCTTCGTCAACGCCGCGATCAAGAAGCAGCTCTGCGTCAGCGCGGGCGCGGATCGCGGCTGGCTCGGCAAGGTGCGTCCCTGGTGGGGCCACACCTTCCATTTCCATGTGCGCCTCGACTGCCCCGCCGACATGGCGAGCTGCATTCCGCAGAAGGCGCCGCCGCCCGGCGACGGTTGCGGCCCCGAGCTCGACGCCTGGCTGCAACCGCCGAAGCCCGTCAAGCCGTCGAAGCCGGTGAAGCCGGCGCCGCCGCCGAAGCCGATCATGCTCTCGGACCTGCCGGCGGCCTGCCGCGAGGTCCTGCTCGGTGCCCCGCCCGGCGAACGGCCCGACGCCGTGCTGGCGGCGAGCCGGCCGGCCAGCGTGCCGGTTCCACAGGCGGCCGTCGGCGGCCAGGCGGACGAGATCGAGAACCCGTCCGACCAGATGCCGACCGGCCTCCTGCAATAGCGCCTACGCGGCGCTCTTCGCGGGATCGGCAACCCTCGCCGCCGCCCAGTGGCGCATGGTCGGCAGGCTGCGGTCATATTGCGGCACCAGCTTCAGGCTGGCGCCGAGTTCGGCCGCCGCGCGCCAGGGCCAGCGCGGATCGGCGAGGATCGCCCGGCCGAGCGCCACCATGTCGGCCCGGCCCCCGGCGACGATCGCCTCAGCCTCGGCCGGCGTGGTGATGAGACCGACGGCGCGCGTCGGGATGCCGGCGCCGTGCTGGATCGCCTCGGCGAGATGCGTCTGGTAGAGCGGCCCGGCCGGAATGCGGGCATTGTGCACATTGCCGCCGGACGAGGCGCAGATATAGACGACGCCCGCCGCCTTCAGCGCGCGCGCCACCTCGACCGCCTCGTCGATGCCGAAGCCGCCCTCGACCCATTCCGTCGCCGAGAGCCGCGCGCCGACGAAGACATGATCTGGCAGCGCCGCGCGCACCGCCTTGGCGATGGTCACGATCAGCCGCATGCGATTCTCCAGCGAGCCGCCCCAGCGGTCGGTGCGCTTGTTGGAGAGCGGCGACAGGAACTGGTGCAGCAGATAGCCATGCGCGCCATGCAGCTCGACGAAGTCGAAGCCGGCGCGGGCGGCGCGCTGCGCGGCCTGGACGAAGGCTCCGATGGTTCGCTCGATCCCGGCCTCGTCGAGCGCCTCGGGCACCGGATACCCGTCTGCGAAGGCGATCGCCGAGGGTCCGACGACATGCCAGGGATCGTCGCCCGGCCTCAACGGGCCGCCGCCCTCGAAGGGACGCTCGGTCGAGGCCTTGCGGCCGGCATGGCCGAGCTGGATGCCGAACAGCGTCGTCTCCGGCGCGAAGCGCCGCGCCGCCGTCAGCGCGCGCTCGGCCGCCGCCTCGTTGGCGTCGGAATAGAGGCCGAGGCAGCCATGCGAGATGCGGCCGCGCCGCTCGACGCCGGTGGCCTCGATCGTGACCATGGCGGCGCCGGAAATGCCGAGCGAGGTCCAGTGATGGAGATGCCAGTCGGTCGCCGAGCCGTCATCGGCGGAATACATGCACATCGGCGCGACGGCGATGCGGTTGGCGAGCGTGTGGGATCCGAGCGCAAGGGGCGTGAACAGCGCGGGCGCCATGGAATGACCTTTCGGAGGGAAGGTGGGAGGACTGGCCGGTGGCGGGCAGATAGGCAGCGCGGGCGCGTTCGGGAAGCCCCGCGGACCGCGCCTATCGATCACGCCCCGTTGATGCGCCACCAGCCCGCAATGGCGTGACGCGGCCTGTGCGCGGGCAGGACCTCGTGCGGGATTTCCTCCGACAGCATCAGCACCACGCGCCCCGCCTTCGGCAGCACGGTCGCGGCCGGCTCGCCCTGGTCGTCGGGCGAACGCCAGAGCCGCAGCGCGCCGCCGTCCGCCTCGCCCCAGTCGGCATCGAGATAGGTGACGAAGGAAACGACGCGGTTTTTCGCGCCGTGCAGGCGGTCGAGATGGCGACCATAGAAGCCGCCGACCGGGTAGGCGATGGTGTTGCACTCGAAATCGAACAGGCCGAGGAAGAGGCGGCGATTGATGAGGAGGCGAAGCTCCTCGGCGAGCACCAGCAACCGCTGTTCGGCCTCGGTGCCACCGTCCATCCAGCGGATCGCGGCGCGGCGAATCTCTCCGTCGCGCCGGAAGGCCTCGTCGCGGCCGACGCCGGCGACCGCGAGGCGGCCGGCCGCGATATGGCCCTCGAGCTCGGCGGCAAGGGCGGACACGAGCTCCGCCGGAACGATGTCGTCGGCCATGGCGAAGCCCTCGTCTGCGAGGCGCTCGACCAGCGCCTCGAGGGCGGGGCGGCTATCGACCGCCGCCGCTTCGCCGGAAGCCGACGGCGCGCTCACGCCGCGGCCACGCCGGTGCCGACCGGGCAGGCGACGCCCGTCCCGCCGAGGCCGCAATAGCCGCCCGGATTCTTGGCGAGATACTGCTGGTGGTAATCCTCGGCGAAATAGAACGGGCCGCGCTCGGCGATCTCCGTCGTGATCGCGCCATAGCCCTTCCTGGCGAGTTCGGGCGCGTAGGCGTCGCGCACCCGCTCCGCCACCGCCCGCTCGGCCTCGTCGGCGACATAGATGCCGGAGCGATACTGCGTGCCGACATCGTTGCCCTGACGCATGCCCTGCGTCGGGTCGTGGCTCTCGAAGAAGAGCTTCACCAGCGCTTCGTAGGAGATCACCGCGGGGTCATAGGCGACGAGCACGACCTCGTTGTGGCCGGTGCGGCCGCTGCACACTTCCTCATAGGTCGGGTTCGGCGTTTCGCCGGCCGCATAGCCGACGGCCGTGGCAAAGACGCCGGGCGCCTTCCAGAACGCCCGCTCGGCGCCCCAGAAGCAGCCGAGGCCGAACACCGCCGTGCGGATGCCCTCCGGATAGGGGCCGGCGATCGGCCGGCCGTTGACGAAATGGCGGCCGGGCGTGGTGATCGGCTCGGCGCGGCCGGGAAGGGCCGTTCCGGGCGCGGGCATCGAGGCCTTGCGGGCGAAGAGGTCGAGGAGATTCATGGCAGTCTCCCTTGCTGGAGGCGGAGTGAACCGTCAAGCCACGGCGCGGAGGCGCGCGGGCCGGGCGGCGAGGATGAGCAGCGCGCCGAGCGCGCCGAAGACGAGCCATGCCGGCAGCGCCAACACGGCGAGGAAGGGCGAAGTCAGCATCGAGCCGCCGAGCGCGGTCTCGACAGCGGAAAGGCTGGCAGCATCGGCACCGCGCCAGGCTTCGGCGAGCGGCGTCGTCACCGGCGCCGAGGCGGCGATCGATCGCGTCCCGTCGATGACGAGCGCGATCACCGCGCCGGCGAGCGCGAAGAGGCCTGCGAGACGGACGAGGAAGCGGACCATGGCGGATGCTCGCGTCGGGAACGGCTCGATCATGACCCGAACCGCCGCGCCGGCCAAGCGGCCGGCCCGGCCCGCGGGCGAGGATGATCGACGATTGGAGAACCGCGAGCCGCACGGTTCACGTGCGGCCGCCGGAATGACGCAGATATGGTGATCCGCCCTTCGCCGGGCAAGTCGTGAGCTGCAGCGCGGCAGGCCCGCTACGACGGCCGCCGACCGCTACGCAGCCTGTTGCTGGCTCGTCGCGAGTCCGTGCTTCAAGCGCCGCAGTCCGCGTCGGTGATGTGCCCAGTCCGTCGCCCCTTGCCCGATGGCCGGTTACTGGCGCGGAGAATGTCCATGCGAATTCTCCTTCTGTTCGGCGCGTTCGATGCGCAGCTTGTGCTCCCCCCGGATAAGCAGGGGCCGCAGATCGCCGTCGAAATGGCCGAGCCGCACGAGATCGCGGGTGCTCTGATAGCCACCGTGGAAGAGCGCGAGGTTGCCCCATGGCACGTAGTAGCAGAGGTCTCCGGCCCGCGGCTCGGGGAACGGCCCGCGCGTCAGCTCCCGCAGCTTGCGCGGCAGATGGGCGATCTTCTCGTTGCCCCCAAAGTCGCTCGCCGTCAGGTCGAGCGGCAGCATGGCGAAGAACTCCCGCGCCGAGGGATTGTCCTCGAGCGTCGCCGTCATCGCCGCGCCGGCGAAGGAAAGGCGGATCCTCATTCCGCCCGGCTCCCCAGCGGCACCATCGGTCTCCTGTCTGCCGAAGGCGAGCGTCGGGATCGCAGCGGCGGCGCAGGCGGCCACCAGCAAGCCGCGGCGGCGAGGATCGATCTGGCTCATCGTGAGACTTCCTCCGGAATTGTCGAGGCCGCGGAAGCCGCGAGCGGAATGGAGGCCAGCAAAAGCACTGCGCCGAAGGCGAAGGTGCTCCACCAGCCAGCCGTGTCGAACAGCAACCCGCCCCCGAAAGCGCCGACGGTAATGGCGAACTGGATCAGCGCGACCTGCAGCCCGCCGCCAGCCTCCAGGTCGTTCGGGATCGCCCGCGTCATCCATGTGCCCCAGACGACGGGGATCGGCGTCGTGAAGAGGCCCCAGCCGATCAGCAGGAGGACGGTCGGAACGGGCGCCGAGCCGAGGACGATCAGCAGAACCGCAATCACCGACAGCAGGGCTGGCAAGCCGACCATGATGACACCGAGATGCCGTCGCAGGAGGCAGCCGACCAGCGAGGTTCCGGCGAGACCGGCAAGGCCGAGCCCGAACAGCGTCAACGAGAGAGCGTTCACCCCGAGCCCGGTCACGTCCTGCAGGAAGGGGCGAAGATAGGTGAAAAGCGCGAACTGGCCCATGAAGGCGAGAGTCGTCGCGGCCATGCCGATCGCAAAGGAACGGCGACTCAGCAGCCGCACCATGCGACGGACCGAGCTCGTCGCCTCGGCCGGCATTCTCGGCAGGACAAGGAATTGCCAGACCATCGCCGCAAGGCCGATCGGCACCACCATGAAGAACGCGCCGCGCCAGCCGATCAGGCCGCCGAGAAAACTGCCGAGCGGCGCCGCGACGACCGAGGCCAGCGCAGTCCCGCCCTGCAGCGCCGCCAGGGCTTTCGGCAGGTCGGCGCCCGTGACGAGCCGGGCAAGGATGGCCGTCGACAGCGACCAGAATCCGCCGATCGACACGCCGATCAGCGCGCGTCCAGACACGAAGACGAGGAAGTTCGGCGCGAATGTGATGGCGAGGCCCGAGATCACCAGCACGCCCGTGTAAAGCAGCACCACCGTTCGACGTTCGGTCCGGGCGAAGAGCGCATTGCCGAACAGGCTGGTCAGTACCGCGAACAGGCCTGACACTGCGATCGCCTGTCCGGCCTGCCCTTCCGTGATGCCGAGATCGCGGGCGATCGGCGTCAGCAGGCTGACCGGCATGAACTCCGATGCGATCAGGACGAATGTGAGCAGCGACAGGCAGGCGACCGCGCTCCAGGCGGAGGCCACGGATCCGGGGCGCTGTTCGAATGCAAGTGTCATGGATCGACCAGCCGCCACCTTCGCTACGCCCGCTCCCAAGAGCTCCACGGCGCCGATGCGCCCTTGGTGCGCATCGATATAGACCGGGGCCATTGTCCTGATTAGACGTGTAATTCACATGCGCTTATCGTCAGCGGATATGAATGAGGGGGGTGACGGGTGAGGCGCGAGGATCTGACCGACCTGATATGGTTCCTCGCGGTCGCCGAGGAGCGGAGCTTCACACGGGCGGCGGCACGACTCCGGACGTCGCAATCGACGCTGAGCCACACGATCAAGCAACTCGAGGCGCGGCTCGGCCTCCGCCTTTTGACGCGGACCACGCGCAGCGTCGCCCCGACCGAAGCCGGAGAGCGGCTGTTGGCCAGCCTCGGCCCCCATCTCGCCGGCATCGAGGAAGACCTCGCCAGCCTGATGGCGCTGCGGGATCGGCCGTCCGGCACGGTCCGGATCAGTGTCTCCGACCATGCGTTCGAGACCGTGCTGTGGCCGCGGCTGCAGCCCGTCCTCGCGAGCTATCCCGATATCCGCCTGGAATTCAGCATCGACAATGCGCTGCGCAACATCGTCGAGGAGCGCTTCGATGCAGGCGTCCGGCTGGGCGAGAGCCTCGACAAGGACATGATCGCGGTCCGCGCCTCCCAGGACTGGCGGCTCGTCGCTGTCGCGGCGCCAGCCTATTTCGCGACGCGCCCTCGCCCACGGGTGCCGCAGGACCTCGTCCAGCACAACTGCATCAACCACCGCCAAGGCCGCAGCGGCGGCCTCTATGCCTGGGAGTTCGAGAAGGACGGACGCGAGCTGCGGGTCCGGGTCGAGGGGCAGTTGGTCCTCAGTTCGTCCCTGCCGATGGTCGATGCCGCCCTCGCCGGCTTCGGCATCGCCTATGTCCCCGAAGACCTCGTCGCCGGCCATGTCGCGGCAGGTCGGCTGGTTCAGGTTCTCGATGACTGGTCACCTGTCTTCCCGGGCTACTTCCTTTACTATCCGAGCCGCCGCCAGCTCTCGCCGGCGATGACCATCGTCGTCGATGCCCTGCGCGTGAAAGCCGGCTCACAGGCACCGTGATGGATCGCAGGCGCAAGGCCAGCCGCATGCCCGGGTTGTTCCGCCATGAACAGGTCGCCGGCCGGGGCGAAGACAGTCTCTCCCGGCGAAACGATCTCACGGTCGCCGATGCAGCACCACCCGATCGCGGCCCTCCTCCTTGGCGCGGTAGAGGGCTGCATCGGCGGTCGCGAGCAAGGCGGCGACCGAGCCCGCCGATCGACCCCGTGTCGCGGCGATTCCGCCGCTCAGCGTGACCGAGGGCAGCCCTTCATTCAGCGCAAGCGATGCCTCCCGCAGCGCGGCGCGCACGCTCTCGGCCACGCAGTGCGCGCCTTCCCCGTCGGTGTCGGCCAGAAGCATGGCGAACTCCTCGCCGCCGATGCGAGCCGGAAGATCGCCCGGGCGCCGCGCACAGCCTTCGAGGACGCCTGCGATCAACTTGAGCACCTCGTCGCCGACGCCATGGCCGTGCCGGTCGTTGAGCTGCTTGAAGTGATCGGCATCGAACAGGACCAGGGAGAGATCGGTGCCGGTCCGTGTCACTCGCCGCCATTCCCGTTCGAGGCTCTGCTCGAACTGCCGTCGGTTCGCCAGCCCGGTCAGGAAGTCCGTCCTCGCCTGCCTTTCGAGTTCGTCCTGAGCGGCGGCACGAAGACGCGATTCGCGGGCGAGCAGGAGAGCGGCGATGACGAGGGCCGCGCTGATGACGAGGGCCAGGCCACCGATGAGAAAGGATTGCCGTCGCCAGTTCGCATAGAGCGGCTCGGTCGCGAGGCCGGATGACACCACGAGCTTGGTTCCCGCGACGCGATCGAAGGTGAAAAGCCGTTCGACGCCGTCGATCCCGGATCGCGAGACGAAGCTCCCCGACCCCATCAGCTGCATGCGCTGGAAGTTTGCGTTCCGCGAGAGGTCGGGACGGCGTTGGTGTCGTCGGGCAAGGCCGGCTTCCGGGCAATGACCTTGCCGCTCCCGGAAAGGACGATGATCGAGTCCCACGGACCGATGGGGATCGACCCAAGCAGTCCGCGAACCGTGCCGAGGTCGACCACGATCGCCGCGACGCCTCCGAACTTGCCGTCGCTGGCGACCATCCGTCGGCTCAGCACGATGGTCTGGTGACCGTCGCTGCCGACCACCGGATCGCTGATCAGGAGCCCTAGGCCGGCGCTCGCCCGATGCGCCTTGAAGAAGGGCAGATCGGCATGGTCGATATCGGGGGTCATGCCCTGCCCGGCCATGACGCGGCCGGCGGTGCCGAGGATGGTGATGGAGCTGATGCCCGGGTCGCTGCGCTGGATGTTGCTCAGGAGGAGACGCCAGACATCGTCGTCCAGCATTCGCAATGTGGGATCGGCGAAGTTCGCGATGACCAGTCGCAGCGCCGCGTCGTAGCTCTCGAACCGGGCGCGCAACAGGCCCTCGACGCTGGCAACCGTCGCGCGGCCGATCAGAAGCGCACGGGCCTCGACCTCTTGCCGATACTGCCAGAGAGAAACCCCGATGGCCGCGACGACCATGAAGGCGGTAACGGTGCTCGCGACGACCAATGCCGCACCCGAGAGGCGCCGGACATCATGGCGTCCCGCACCCGGGTTCGGGACCCCCTTTCGGGAGCCTGGGCGCCATGGCTTGATGTGGGCGAACATCGCAACATCCGGCACAACTCGAAGAACCCCGAGCGCCCATTCTCGTCATCATGTCGAACAAGTTCAACCCGCTGCCGCGCCGGGATAGCCCAACGCTATCGGCCTGCGGGGTCGATCCGCCTATCCCGGCGGTGTCGCTCGAGCCGACTGCGACGGCTCGAGCGCGAGAGCCCATTCAAGTCAGGCGAGAGCGGCGCGGAGGTTTTCGAGGGCGACGCGGTGGCCTTTGCGGCGGGCTTCGAGATCGCCTTTCGGCCAGCCAAAGGCCCGGTCCTCATGCTCGATCGAAACGACTCCGTCGAAGCCGTCCGCCTTCGCCGCCGCGAGGAAGCTCTTCCAGTCGACGCGCCCGCGTCCGGGCAGGACATAGGTCCACCAGCCCTCTGAGAAGTAGCCGGCCCCTGACAGCTTATCCTCGTCGATGGCCGTGTCCTTGCCGTGCAGGATGGCGATGCGGCTGGCGAATTCCCGACGCGCTGCGACCGGGTCGATGCCCTGCCAGATCAGATGCGAGGGATCGAACTCCAGGCTGAGACGCGGGTCCGGGACGAGAGCGAACAACTTCCGCCAGCCGGCCGGCGTGACGGCGATGAAGGCCTTGTGCGGTCCCGGCCAGTTCTCCATCGCGATGCGGATCGGCGAACCGCTCGTGGCGGCGAGCAGATCCTTGGCGAAGGCGGCGAAATCGGCATAGTTCTGGTCGTCGCTGGCCGCCGGGTTGTGGCCCGGGAAGAGGACGAACACCGGCACGTCCGCATCGGCAGCGGCGCGCACGAAGGCCTCGGTCTTCGCGTGCAGCGCGGTCCGCGCCGCCGGGTCCGGCTCGAGCTGGTTGCCGAACAGCGTCAGCGACGAGACGAAAAGTCCCCTCGCACGCGCCTTCTCGACAATCGGCGCGACATCGGCCGGCGTCGGGATATGGCTGCCGACATCGATCTCGATGGCGTCGAAGCCCTCGCTGGCCGCGAAATCGATCACCTCGTCGATCGGGCGATCGCCGAGGGTCGAGGTATAGAATCCGATCTTCATTGGCTGTTCCACCCTGCCGTCTTCATTCAGCTCTCGAGCCAGGCGTCGAGCGCCTGTTTCGTCTCGCGGACGACCTGCTCGACGGGCTGCGCCCAATAGTCTTCGCGGAAGATCTCGACCGAGAGATAGCCGTCATATCCGATCTGCTTCCACAGCTGCATGTCATGGGCGAGCGGCAGGATGCCGTGGCCGACATGCAGCCGGTGACCGTCGCGCAGGTCCTCGACAGGACGGTCCTCGCTGTCGTTGACATGCACGATCAGGAGCTTGTCCCTCGGGATGGCGAGGATGTCGGCATCGGAGATGCCGCCGCGATAGTAATGGAAGGTGTCCATCATCACGCCGACATTCGCCTTGCCGGCCCTGCGCATGATGGTGAGCGCCTCCGAGGGCCCGCCCATCAGTGCCGTGCGACCGATCGGCTCCAGCGTGACGGCAACCGGAGCAATGGCATCGGCGAGCTTTGCCGTGCGGGCCGCCGCCGCATCGAGTGCCTGTTCCTTGGTCATGCCGTCGGGGATCGCCTCGGCGCAATAGGTGAGCAGCATCGGCGCGCCGATCGCCTTCGCCACCTCGCCGCCGCGGCGGTAGCGGTCGAAAGCCTCGGTGCCGGTCTCGAAGGGCGCGAGATTGAAGGCCATCACCGAGACGGGCGCGAGATGGTGCCTGGCGAGCAAGGCCTTCAGCCCGTCCAGTCCGCCGATGCGGGGAAGCGCGGGCTCGATATGGCGCAGGTCGAGTTCGACGCCGTCGAAGCCGGCGTCTCCGCAGGCGGCGAGGATGTCTTCCAGCCGCCGGTCGAGCCCGGCGGTGATCGTGTTGAAGCAGGTCTTCATGGGGCAGTTCCGGTCCGGGGGTGGGGCCGCGAGCGCTCAGGCGGCGACATGGCGGCGATAGATGTCCTCGAGCAGCTTCGCATCGTTGAAGGCGATGCTGCCGGGCGAGCCGAAGGGCGCACGGGAGCGCACGGCCTCGAGGAAGTGGCGGGCTTCCTCGCGGAAATGCCAGGCGGCGATCGGCTGCGGGATCGGGTAGCGGTAGGAGGCGTTCTCGCCGCCCTCGTAGATCTCGATGCGCGGATTGCCGGGATTGGCGAACAGCGTCGGCGACCAGGCATGCACCCAGCCGCCCTCGAAATAGACCTGGGTATGTTCTTCCCAGGCGTGGAACTTCGTCTGCGCGCTCTCGACCGTGACGCGCGTTCCGCCGAGTTCCAGCACGACGACGCCCGTCATGCCGTCCTCGTCCAGCTCGACCGCCTTCACAACCATCTCGGCCGGATCGGTGACATCGAGCACGAACATCGCGAGATTGATGTTGTGGGTATATTGCTGGAGATAGCCAATATATTTGCCGGCAAAGGACTCCGGCACCCAGTCCGGCAGCAGGCCCTCGCGCGGTACAGGCGGCATCGGCTCGTCGCTGGAGAGGATCGTGGTCCGGTCGCGGCCGGCCGTCCAGTTGCCGCAGAAGCCGTGCGCGCGAAGATAGAGGAGTCGGCCCTTGTCGCCGCTTTCGCGCCAGCCGCGCACGGTCTCGCGCATCAGCAGGTTGGCCGGATCGAAGCGCTTCATGTAGCCGACCATCAGCCGGCCGCCGCCCTCGGCTTCCGCGGCGAGGATCGTCTCGGCCTGCTTCACGGAGACCGCCATCGGCTTCTCCATGAAGACATCCTTGCCGGCGCGCAGCAGGTCGGCGGCGATGGCACCCTGGAGGGCATAGTCCGCGGAGACGGCGACGGCCTCGATTTCGGGATCGGCGGCCAGCTCCATGTGCGAGGCGTAGACGCGGGGGATGCGATAGTGGTCCGCCACCGCCTTGCCGAGCTTCGGCCGTACCTCGGCGAGCGCGACGAAATCGCATTCCGGAAGCGAGGCGAAATTGGGCAGGTGGATGTGCTGGGCGATAAAGCCGCAGCCGACATAGCCGAGCTTCACCGGCTTTTCCCGCGCGGGGGAAGCGCCGCCTTCGATGGGCATGATCATCCTTTCAAGGCTCCGCCGGCCAGTCCCGAAATGAACTGCCGTTGCATCAGGAGGTAGACGACGATCATCGGCGCCATGCCGATCGAGATCGCCGAGAAGAGAAGGGGGTAGTTGGTCTGGTATTCGCTGATGGCGAAGACCTGCATGCCGAGCGGCAGCGTCTGGATCGCCTTGTTCTGAAGGAAGACGAGGGCGAGGAAGAACTCGTTCCAGGCGCTGACGAACGTGAAGATCGCGACGGCGCCGATCGCCGGCCGCGACAGCGGCATGATGATGCGCCAGTAGATGCCGAAGCGGCTGCAGCCATCGAGACGCGCCGCCTCCGAGAGCGCCGCCGGTAGCTCGAGGA
Source organism: Kaistia geumhonensis (assembly GCF_030815145.1). Classification (NCBI taxonomy): domain Bacteria; kingdom Pseudomonadati; phylum Pseudomonadota; class Alphaproteobacteria; order Hyphomicrobiales; family Kaistiaceae; genus Kaistia; species Kaistia geumhonensis. Next base: position 2,464,008 of record NZ_JAUSWJ010000001.1, read on the forward strand.
AGTAGTTGCGGAAAAGGACCAGCGCCAGTGGCATGGCCGCCGCGGTATAGGGCAGGATCACGCCGAGCCGCGTGTTGACGATCTGCAGGTTGATGGCGATCACGTAGAGCGGGATGATGTAGATCTGCACCGGGATCGTCAGCATCACCAGGACGCTGAGCAGGATCACGTTGCGGCCGCGGAAGCGGTAGGTGACGAGGCCGTAGGCCATCATCGAGGTGAGGGCGATGGTGAGCGCGACCGTGACCAGCGAGACGACCAGCGAGTTCAGAATGAGCACGCTCATGTTCGCCATCTGCCAGGCCTCGACATAGTTGCCGAAGGCGAAGCTCCGCGGCCAGCCGAGCGGATTGGCGAGGAAATCGCCGTCGGTCTTCAGCGAGTTGCCGAGGAAGACGAGGATCGGGAAGATCACCCCGGCCGCCGCCATCACCAGGATGATGAAGCGTACGAGATTGAGGTGCCAGGGCAGGACGCCACGCTTCTGGTAGCCGCGCGGCCGGCGGCGCGCTGTGGCGGGGGCGCTGCCTGCGGCTACGGCCGCCTGGCCATTTTCGGCGAGGGTCATCGCGCGCCGTCCTCGTCTTCGGGGCGTCTCGAAAAGCGCATCACGAGGATCGAGACGATGGCGATGATGGCGAGCAGCACCGTCGCCTGCGTCGAGGCGTAGCCGAGGCGATGGAACTGGAAGGCCTGCAGATAGACCTGCATCATCGCCACCTGGGTCGAGCCGAACGGGCCGCCCTGCGTCATCACATAGATGAGGTCGAAGACGCTGAAGGCACCGAGGGTCGCGATGACGACATTGGTGGCGGTGTACCGCGAAAGCAGTGGCAGCGTGATGTGGAAGAGCCGCTGCGTGGCCGAGGCGCCGTCGACGGAGGCGGCCTCCTGCAGTTCGCGCGGCAGCGCCTGCAGCCCCGCGAGGTAGATGACCATGTGGAAGCCGGTCCACTTCCAGATGTCGACGACGACGATCGACCACAGCGCGAAGCGCGGATCGCCAAGCCAGTCCCGCACCAGGAAGGTGAGGCCGAGCCGGGTCAGCAGCTGGTTGATGGCGCCGTAGTCATACTGGAACATGAAGCCCCAGATGACGCCGATGGCCACGAAGGAGAGGATGACCGGCAGGAAGAAGATCGTGCGAAAGATGTTCTGCCCGACAAAGGCGCTGTTGAGCGCCAGCGCCAGTGCGAGCGACAGCACCAGCTTGCCGATAACCGTCGCAACCGCGAACCAGACATTGTTGACGATCGAGGCCCAGTAGTCGGCATCGGCGATGAGGGTGCGGAAATTGGCGAGACCGATGAATTTCAGTCCCTCGCCGCTGCCCGGCGCCCCCGCCGTGAAGCTCATGGCGAGCTGGAGGATGATGGGCAGATGAACGAAGACGAAGAAGACGAGGAGGCCCGGGCCGATCCAGAGAAGCGGCGCGCCCTTTTCGAGGAGGAGGGAGGTCGGCGGGAACGCGGCGGCGGATGCCGCGACGCGCCCTTGATCGGCCCGGGCCATCGGTGTGTTCCTGATGTAGGGGGCTTACTTGAACGCGTAGCCTTCGCCGACCAGACGATCGAGCGTCGCCTGCGCCTTCTCGGCCACCTGCGCGCCGGTCTGCTGTCCCGCGACGCCGGCCTGGATGCCTTCCTGGAACACGCGCGTGATTTCCGGCGGCCAGTTCCAGTCGAGATAGGTGACGAGCCCGTCCGAAAGCTGGATCAGCTTGGCGACGACTGGCGTGTCGCTGCCCTTCACGGCAGTATTGACCGGCACCGTGCCGCTATTGACCTTGACGACCTCGGCATTCGCCTCGTTGCTGGTCAGCGCATTCACGAGCGCCAGCGCCGCGGCCCTGCGGTCTCCCTCGACCTTGGCCGGAACGCCAAGCACCGCCGCCGGTCCGCCGGGGAACTGCGAGCGGACATCGCCGCCGACGAGGTTCGGCATCAGCATCACGTCGAGATCGACGCCTTCCGGCTTCGCCGAGAGAATCTGCTGGATCAGCCCGTCATGCTGCAGGAAGAAGGCGGCCTTGCCCGAGGCGAATTCCGCGACGGCATTCGGCGTATCCAGCGAGAACACCGAGCGGGTCACGAGCTCGTCCTTGCCGAAGCGGAAGACGAGGTCGAGGCCGTCCACGACGTCCTGGTCGGTGAACTTGCCCTTGCCGGTGAGGATCTCGATCGTCCGCTCGATCGAGCGGTTCTTCGAGGTCTGGGCGAAGGTCGTGAAGAACCAGACCGGCCACAGATAGATGTTCTTGCCGGGATGGGTAAAGGTCTTGATGCCCTCCGCCTTCAGCTTGTCGCGGATGGCGAGGAAATCGTCGTAGCTCTTCGGTTCGGAGAGCCCGTTCTTCTCGAGCAAAGCACGGTTGTAGAAGATCGGGAACCCGCCATACCAGCCATAGGGGACGCCGAACTGCTTTCCGTCCACCACGCCGGTGGCGAGCGCGGCGGGCGCGAAGCGGGCGGTGTCGCCGACGAGGCCGTCGAGCGGTCCAAGCGTCCCGTCGACCGCATAGCGGCGCAGGTCCTGGCCGTTCAGCATCAGCATGTCGACCGGCTCGCCGGCGGCGAGCGAGGCCGTCAGCAGCGCGACGAAGCGCTCCGACGGATATTCCGTGGTCTTGATGGTGATGCCGGGATTGGCGGCTTCGAAGGCGGCGAGAATCGCTCTGTAGGCCTGGTCGGGCGGCGTGCGCTGCAGGCTGACGATGTTGAGATCACCCTTATAGGCGAGCGGCTCTGCGGCGCCGGCCTGGCGGGCGAGGAACGGAGACAAGGCAGCGCCGGCGAGTGCCGCACTGCCGACGAGATAGCTACGGCGGGTTATCCTCAAGGTCACGGGTTTCCTCCCTTGGCGTTTCTGGCATTTCCTCGATGCGAGCGGTTTTCCGCTTCTTTCCCGGGCGCTGCCCGGTCTCGGCCGGCTGCTGCCGGCAAGGTCCTGTCGACTGGCGGGCCATCAGCGTCGCCGCCAGCCAGACATTGCGATCGGAAGCCGGCTCCGATGGTCCGGCTGCCAGCTGCTCGATCAGGGCGGTCATCGCGGCGGCGCCCATGTCGTAAAGCGGCTGCGAGACCGTGGTGATCGACGGCTGGAATACGCGCGCGAACGGGATGTCGTCGTAGCCGACGACCGACACGTCGTCCGGGACGCGGCGGCCGTTGCCCTGCAGCCAGGCGATGGCGCCCATGGCCGCGAGATCGTTGGCGGCGATGATCGCCGTCGGCGCGTCGTCCATCGCCATCAATTGCTCGGCACCCCTGCTGCCGCATTCCATGTCGAAGCCCCCCGGCACGATCAGCGCCGGATCAAGGGGGCGGCCCAGCGTCGCGAAAGCGGTCTGGAAATCGCTGATGCGCTCGCGGCTGACGATCATGCCCTCGGGCGGCGCGATGATGCCGATGCGCCGGTGGCCGAGATCGAGAAGATGCTGCGCGGTGGCAAGCACGGCGGCACGGGCATCGACCATGATCGAGGTGACGGGCATGCCCTGGCGATGCTCGCCGAACAGGACGATCGGCACGTTGCGGCGCGCCAGCGCCAGAATCTGGCGTTCGATCTCGGGGCTCGATTCCATGATGCCCGGCGCGGCGATCAGGCCGGAGGCATGGTTGGCGCGGATGAAGCCGAGATAGTCGAGCGCCTTCTGCTCTTCATAATCGTCGTTGCAGAGAAAGAGGCCATGACCGGAGCGCCGCGCGACATCCTCGACGCCCCGTACCAGTTCGGGAAAGAACGGGTTGGTGATCGAAGGGATGATCACGCCGATCATCGGATTGCGATAGCCGCGCAGCGTGCGCGCATGCTGGTTTGGCTGATAGTCGAGCTCCTGCATCACGGCCCGCACGCGGCGCCGGGTCTCGTCCGAAATGCCGGCCCGATCGTTCACCACCGCAGATACGGTCTGGATCGACACGCCGCAAGCGCGGGCGATGTCGGCCATGGTGGAACTGACGGGCTGCTTCGGCATGGAGACCTGCATGAACGTTCATATGATGCTTCACATGAACGTTCATGCGAGTCAACGGGGTTGTTTCCGTTGCTGCGCATTCAGCCGACTGCGCATCGAACGCGGGAGTTTCCTTCTCCCCCTCGCCTGGCTTCGGGCGCTGCGCGAGGCGATTGCCGATCGGCAGCGACATCGACATCGATGAGGAAGCGAGATTGGCCGCCTGGCCCAGGATCCGTTCAGCGAACAACTGCTGCCCGGCTCCACACTCGATCGCTTGTCCGAGACGGACCCGCATCACTGCCGCGGTCGACCGCGAGGATTTCTCAGATCGAAGGTGCCGGGACCGGCTGTTCGTCCACCCGGTTCCGGCCTGACGGCGACCGCGAGCAGGCCTTGGACCGTCAGGAGATCGAGAGAATCTCGAGTTCGTCCTTGCCGAGCTGGACAACGTCGCCGACGCGTTTCCCGAGCAGGGCGAGGGCTACGGGCGAACCATGCGATATCGAGCCATGGGACGGGTCGGCCTCGTCCTCGCCGACGATCTTGAAGGTCTGCTTGCGGCCATCGTCACGCTCGAAGGTGACGGTGTGACCGAAGGCGATCACGTCATTCGAAATCGGAGGAGGCGACACCTGCGCCGTGCGAACCCGTTCGGCATAGTAGCGCATGTCGCGAACGGGAAGCGCCGACTGCCGCCGCCTCTCATTGACGTCCTCCAGCGCGTCGGCCGCCTCGAAAGCCTGTCGCGCCCGCGCCAGTTCATCCTGCAGCAGACGGAGGCCGGCCTCTGTGACGAGGTTGATGCGATCGGAGATCGGACGCGCGGGCAGGATCGTTTCCGACGCGGCCTCGGCGCTTTCCTCTTTGACAAACGCGACGCTCACGGGATCGATCTCCTGTCCGGGGCCTTGGGGACTCGATTAATCGATAGTCCGGGATAAGGCTGCACGAAAATCGGTGGCTTCGGCACATGCCCGGTGTCCGGCCTTGTCCGCGAGCGGAGGGCCGCTCACGGAGCGCGATCCGGCTAGGCATGGGGCCGCGGGAAGTCCGGCGGCGTCACGCTGCCGAACAGCCGGTGAAGCTCGGCGACGGCCTCGATCATGGCTCTGGCTATCCGGGCCTCGTTGTCCCTCATGACCGCCAGCGTCCCGACGCAGTCACAAATATAGGCGATCGTGCCGGTCGCATCGAAGACCGGCATGGCGATCGCCATCACGCCCTCGGTGAACTCCTCCAGACTACGGGCATAGCCGCGCCGGCGCGTGGCGACCAGCTCGGCCCGCGCCGCCGAGGGCTCGACGATCGTATGCTGTGTGTATCGCTTGATCGTCTCGCGGCGGAACCAGTCGTCGATCTCGTGTTCGGTTCGCCAGGCGAGGTTGGCGCGCATATGGGCCGTTGCGTCCGGCGGCAGGCGGTAGCCCATCGGGTAGGATATCTCGACGTTCCGCGAGGCGCTGACGCTGTCCATGATGAGAAAGCTGCCATCGGGTAGCGGGCGCGACAGCACGCTGGCGATACCCGCAATGCCCGACAGCCGCACGAGGACAGGGCGCATCGCCTCCACGGAAAGCTGGGTCTTCAGCGCGCTGGAGAGATCGCGCATCACGCCCGCATGCAGTCGGTAGCGCTTGCTGATGCCGTCGAAGATCAGCCAGTCGTGGCGACACAGAGTCTTCAGGATGCCGTGGCAGTGGCTCTTGGTCGTCTCCGTGTCGCGCGCGATCTCGGCAAGGCTGAGCCCTCCCTCGACGCGGTTGAGGAGGGTCATGATCCGGATGGCCTTGTCCACGGCGGGCACGACGGGCCCCGGCTCCCGCTGCCCGCCGGCGTCCGGCAGCGCCTCCAATACCCAGTGATCGTCGATGGGCTTCAGACGCTCATAGAGCTGGTCTGATGGCCCGACGTCTCCGCTCTTGCTCTTCATCACAACGGCTCCAATTCGCCGCTTCATTCTATATGAAGAACGATCGGAAGCGCAACGGACGGCAGGCCCTTCGTCGTACACGCTAGTCCGACCGCGAAGCATCCAATTTTTGGGCCCATTTTCCGCCGTTTGCTCAAAATTTCACCGCCATCAACGGCTTGCATTCAAAAGAGACATCATTCATCATCCAGAACATAATTCTTCTAATAGAACGCAGGGGCAACATGGACCATTTCGCTGCCAACCGCCGCTCCTTCCTCGCCGGGCTCGGGATTTCGGCTGCCGGGCTCGCCTTCGGCGGCGCGCTTCTGCCGCGTCGCGGCTTCGCCGCCGAGGGCGGCAAGCCGGAGGTCACCTCGCTCGAGATCATCAGCGTTCGCGATCCGCAGCATTCGGCGCAGCTCGCCCTCGCCAAGGAGCTGGGCTACTTCAGCGACGAAGGCCTCGACGTCACGCTGAACTACACCGTCAACGGCCCGGACCTGCCGAGCCTCGCCGCCAGCGGCAAGGTCCAGGTGCTCTCCTCGGCATTGGAGCAGGTCGCCGCGCTGCGCGAAAAGGGCCTCGACTTCAAGTGGGTCATGAAGCTCTCGGACATCTCGAACACGCAGGGCGTGGTGATCGGAAACAATTCCGGCATCGAGAAGCCGGCCGACTTCGCCGGAAAGCGCATCGGCATGTACAAGGGCGCCGCCGTCGAGCTCGCCATCCTCAACATGACCAAGGCCTACGGGATCGACTTCGGCAGCCTCCAGTTCATCAACATGGAGCCGCCGGAGCAGGCGCTCGCGCTGATGCGGGGCGACATCGACGTCATGGCGTGCTGGGAGCCTTATGTCAGCAACGCGGCCAAGATGGGCGGCCGCCCCTACTTCACCGGCAGCCGTTCCTATGTCGACGGCGCCGATGATCCGAAGGCGGTTAACTGGCTGAACCTCGCCACCGGCCTGACGACGACGGGCGACTTCATCAAATCCTCGCCGAACACGCTCGCGGCGCTGATGCGGGCGGTGCTCAAGGCCAACGACCTCCTCGCGACGGATGTCAACGCGGCGGTCGACCCGATCGCCCGCAATCTCGGCATCCCGAAGGACGGGCTCGCCGACATCCTCAGCAAGAACGAATATGACACGGTCATCGATGCGCGGCTGATGGACGGCTACCCGGTCTACCAGGACTGGGCGATCTCGCGTGGCTATCTCACCACCGGCGCTCCGATGAGCGAACTGCTCGATCTGTCCCTCCTGAGGCAGGTCAAGCCCGACGCGGTCAAGATCTGACGCGAAACGCACGCGCGCTGGCCAACAGCCGGAATCACATGTCGAAGAGTGTCAGCTTTCAGAACGTCTCCAAGACGTTTCCGCCTCGCCGCGGCGCGCCCGCCAACACGGTTCTCGCCGGCTTCACCCATGAGGTGGCGTCCGGCGAGTTCCTCTGCCTGCTCGGCCCGAGCGGTTGCGGGAAATCGACGGCCCTCAATCTCGTCGCGGGGTTCGCGGCCCCGACGGAAGGTCGCGTGCTCGTCGGCGGCGAACCGGTGCGCGGCCCCGGCCCGGATCGCGGGATCGTATTCCAGCAATATGCGCTGTTCCCCTGGTACACGGTCCGCCGCAATGTCGAACTCGGCCTCGAGGCGAAAGGCGCGGACCGCGCGACCCGCGATTCCGTGACCGAGCGCATGCTGCGTGCGGTCGGCCTCTGGCAGCATCGCGACAAGTTCCCGAAGGAGCTGTCGGGCGGGATGAAGCAGCGCGCCGCCATCGCCCGCACGCTGGCCGCCGACCCCCAGGTCATCCTGATGGACGAGCCCTTCGCCGCGCTCGATGCCCAGACGCGCGAGCATCTGCAGCAGGAGTTGCTGACGATCTGGGAGGGCCTGCGGAAGACGGTGATCTTCGTCACCCACTCCGTTCAGGAGGCCGTGCTGCTCGCCGACCGGATCGTCGTCCTGGGCCGCGATCACGGCAACATCGTCGCCGACCTCGCAAGCCCGCTCGGCCGCCCGCGCGACCGGCTGAGCGACGCCGTCGTTGCCTTCGAGCGCGACGTCTATGGTTGGCTCAAGCATGCGGAGACGCAATCCGGCGAGAGGGCTGCGTCATGACCGACACAGCGAGCTCCGGGCCCTTGCGAGGAGATGTCATGCCGAGACCAGCCGAGAACGGAGCGGGCCGGTCCGATCTGGGCGGGCGGGGGCTGCTGCGCCTCCGCCGCATTGCCTCGGTCGTTCCGCGCAAGGTCGTCACCCTCGTCGTCCTCGTGCTGCTCTGGCAACTCGCGGCCAGTCTCAACGACCATTTCCGCCTCTATAACGCGATCCTGGTCCCCTCCCCGCTCCGCATCGCCGCGGCCGGGTGGGACCTCGTCGCCTCGGGCGAGTTGCTCGTGCATGTCTTTGCCTCTCTGGCACGCGTGGCGGGCGGCATGGGCGTCGCCATCCCGCTCGGCGTCGTCTGTGCCTTCCTCGTGACCAGCAGTCGCGCGGCCGACACGGTGCTCGATCCGGTGATCGAGGCGCTGCGGCCCGTGCCCAGCCTCGCCCTCCTGCCGATCTTCATCGTCTGGTTCGGCATCGGCGAGACGACCAAGGTCGTCTTCATCGCCTACAGCGCCTTCTTCATCATCTTCGTCTCGACCGCCGAAGGCATCCGCAACATCGACCCCATCCTCTTCCAGGCGGCGGGCAGCCTCGGCATGAGCCGCTGGCAGACCTATCGGCATGTCACCTTCAGGGCCGCGCTGCCGCAGATCATGGTCGGCATCCGAATCGCGCTCGCCACCGCCTGGTTCCTGATCGTCGGCGCGGAATTCCTCGCCGCCAACGAGGGTCTCGGCTTCCTGATCAACTTCTCGCGCGTCTGGTTCCAGATCGACCGCATGCTGTTCGCGGCGGCCGTCATCGGGCTGCTCGGTCTTGCCAGCAACTATCTGCTCCTTGCCCTCGAGGCGCGGATGTTCGCCTGGCAGGAACGGCGCGGCTAGACGCCTGCCGCCTCATTCCCAATCGAAAGGCAATCCGTCATGACCGCCAATCCGCGGCTGTTCGATTTCGGCGATGTTCCCGGCCCCGGGCCGCGTCGCAACCTTGTCGGCTATGGCCGCAAGGGCTTGAAGGTGCGGTGGCCCAACGGAGCGAAGGCGGCGCTCGCCATCGTGCTCAACTACGAGTCCGGCGCCGAGGCGTCGTGGCCATCGGGCGATCGGCGCAACGACCGCATCTTCGAATTTCCCTATTCCCTCGATCCACGCTTTCGCGATCTCGCGCAGGAATCGGTGGCCGAATTCGGAAGCCGGGCCGGCGTCTGGCGCCTCGCCCGCATGCTCGACGAGCTCGGCGTGCGCTGCACCTTCTCGGGCTGCGCGGTCGCCTATGCCCGCAATCCCGAGGTAGGCGCCTATATCCGCGAGGCGGGACACGAAGGCGCGTCGCACGGCTATCGCTGGGAAGAGGTCTGGAACCTCTCGCGGCAGGAGGAAAAGGAAAGGATCGCCGCGGCCGTCGAGATCATCCGCGAGAGTTGCGGCGAACGCCCGATCGGCTGGCAGACCCGCCACAGCGGTTCGCTCGCGACCCGCGAGCTTCTCGTCGAGGAGGGCGGCTTCCTCTACGACTGCGACTCGACCGCCGACGACCTCCCCTACTACGTCGAGGTGCTCGGCAAGCGGCACCTGATCGTGCCCTACAGCAGCACCTACAACGACCACCGGTTCATCATCGCGCAGGGCTATTCGAAGCCGCAGGACTTCTTCGACTATTGCCGCGACGGCATCGACTATCTGCGCCGCGAGGGCGAAACGCGGCCGAAGATGATGACCATCGGCATCCATGCCCACTGGATGGGCCAGGCCGCACGCACCGCCGCCCTGCACCGGTTCATCGAGTATGTCCTCTCGCTCGGCGACGTCTGGATCGCGCGCCGACGCGACATCGCCGAATGGTTCACGGCCAATCACGACAGCTTCGTCCAGGAGACCGAGCGCGAGGCGGGCCAAGCGTGAGCGGCCAGGTTCTGCGGGATGGAACTCATCCCTTGAGAGTTCTCGTTACCGGCCATAGCGGATTCGTCGGCCGAAGGGCGGTCGCCGCGCTTCGCGCCGCCGGCCACGATGTGCGCGGCCTCGAGACGGAGGCGGGCGAGCCGGTCGATCTCATCGACGCGGAGGCCGTGCGCGCGGCCTTCGCCCGAACTCGTCCCGAGCGTGTCCTCCATCTCGGTGCGGTGTCGGGTCCGATGCTTCTTGCGGATCGGCCGGACCTCGTGCTTCGCATCAATGGCGAGGGAACGGCGACGGTGCTGGAGGCCGCGCGGGCGGTCGGCGCGGCGCGCGTCGTCTTCGCCTCCTCCGTCGCGGCGCATGCCGCGCCTTCCGGCGATGATCCGGATCCCTTGACGCTCTACGGGGCCACGAAGCGCTTCGGCGAGATGCTGGCCCGTCTCGCCGAAAGGAACGGCAATCTCGAGGTTCCCATCGTCAGGATCGGCTCTGTCTTCGGCAGTGGCCGGCAGACCGACAACCCCATTCACGCCATGGTCCACATGGCGCTGCGCGACCGCGTCGTCCGGTACGCGGAGAGGGTCATGGAGCCGTTTATAGAGGCTGGCGACTGCGCTGCGGCACTTGCCGGCATCACGGTCGCCGACGGGACGCGCCCCGCCTATGACGCGATCGCCTACCGCGCGAGCGAGAGCGAGGTCGCCGCGCTCGTCGCACGCGCGACCGGCGCGCGGCTCGAGAGAGTCGCTTCAAGCGATCCCGCGCCGATCTACAGCCGCCGGTTCGATGCGTCGGGCCTGCTCGAAGACGCTGCGCTGCCGGGCTTTCTGCCGATGGATGTCGCGATCAACAACCTCGTCGCCGCCATCCGGCGCGACGCCAACATCCTCGTGTAGGGAGCGTTCGATGGGTCAGCTCGACGGAAAGGTTGCACTGATCACCGGAGGCGGCGGCGGCATCGGCGGCGCGATTGCCAGACTGTTCGCAAGCGAGGGAGCGCGTCTCTGCCTCGCCGATCGGAAGGCCGACGCGCTGCATGCCGTGACCGCCACGCTTGGTCTTGCCGATGACAGGCTCCTCACCGCCGCATGCGACGTCGCCGACGAGGCCGAGATGGCGCGCCTCGTCGCGGGCTGCGAGGCCCGGTTCGGCGGGATCGACATCCTCGTCAACAGCAGCGGCGCCATTACGGAGCGCGCGCTGGCCGATATGCCGCTGCCCGAATGGAACGCGATCCTCGCCGCCAATCTGACGGCGGTGTTCGTCGCGTGCCGGTCGGTGCTGCCGATGATGGAGCGCCGGGGTGGCGGCCGCATCATCAACATCGCCAGCCAGATCGGCCAGAAGGGGGCGCCCCGCTTCAGCCACTACGCAGCCGCCAAGGCTGGGGTCATCGCGCTGACCAAATCGCTCGCGAAGGAAGTCGCCCGCAGCAACATCCTCGTGAACGCCATCGCGCCGGGGCCCGTCCTGACTGCATTCAACGCCGGCCTCGCCCCGGAAACGCTTGCCGCCACGGCGGCGCTGCTGCCGCTCGGCCGAGCGGCCGAGCCGTTCGAGATCGCTCCGACCGCGCTGCTCCTTGCGAGTTCTCCGGGCGGCGATGTCTATGTCGGCCAGACCCTCGGTCCCAACTCGGGCGACGTCATGCTGTAGCAGCGGTCGCCGAACCTTCGGTCAGGATCCAAGCCCGAGGCGACGCGGGGCGCCTGGCATGGGGTGCAAATACCCTCGGCCGGGATGTGGCAGGTCGCCCGCAGTATCGCATGAAACTGGCTCTTCCAGTCGTTTCTGTCCCTCAATTCGACCCGGTGGACTCATATACCGGACTTGCGCTCGATCCTGCAGTCCGGGCCCTCCCGTCAGGCGGTACTCTCGAAAGACGCCTGCCGGCGAGGAGGAAACAACAATGCCCGCATACCACATCAAGAACGTCACCATCTTCGACGCCATCGACGATCGCCCCTATCAGGGCGAAGTGCTTGTGGATGGCAACCGGATCACGAAGGTGGCGCGGCAGGATGCCATCACTGCCGAGGACGGCGCCGAGGTGATCGACGGAGGGGGCAGGTTCCTCATGCCGGGCATGGTCGAGGGCCACTGCCATCTTTCCTTCGTCGGGCCGGCGCGCAACCAGGACCTCGGCGAGATTCCGCCGGAAGAGCATCTGCTGCGCACCATGCGCAATGCGACCTTCATTCTCGATCACGGCTTCACCTCCTGCTATTCCGCGGCGAGCGCCAAATTGAGAATCGACGTGGTCGTCCGCCAGGAGATCGAGGACGGCTATCTGAAAGGCCCTCGCTACAAGGCGGCCGGTCCGGAGATAACCGTCACCGGCGGGCTGGGCGACGAGCGCAAGCAGCATTCAAGCTTCGAGAGCTTCGGCATGATTGCCGACGGCGTCGACGAGATCTCCCGGGCGGTACGGATCTGCTGCCGCGAAGGCGTCGACAACGTGAAGTTCAACGTGTCGGGCGACGAATTCGTCGGCCATGCCCGCGCCGAAATCATCTCGATGACACAGGAAGAACTGAGCCAGGGCGTGCGCATCGCGCATGATTGGGGCAAGCGCGTCGCCTGCCACAGCCGCGCGGCCGAGTCGGTGAAGCGCGCCGTCCGGGCCGGGGTGGACTGCATCTATCATTGCGACTTCGCCGATGAGGAGGCGCTCGACATGCTCGAGGCCGCCAAGGACCGCGTCATCGTCGGTCCGGCCTTCGGCCTGGTGCACAACTCGGTCTTCGAGGGCGATGTCGTCGGGCTGACGCGCGAGGTCGCCGAGCGGATGGGACTGCCGCGCAAGCTCGAGCACACGATTGCGACCTATCACGAGATGCGCCGGCGCGGCATGCGCGTCGTCGTCGGCGGCGACTACGGCTTCACGATCACGCCGATGGGCCAGAACGCGCGGGATATCGGACATTTCGTCAAGTTCTTCGGCTATTCGCCTGCGGAAGCCCTGAAATGCGCCACTGCGGTGGGGGGTGACTTGATGGGTCACAGGGGTGAACTCGGCGTCATCCGGCCCGGCGCGCTCGCTGACCTCCTGCTGGTTGATGGCGATCCGCTTGCCGACCAGTCCGTTCTCGTCGGTCCCGCGCACTTCACCATGATCATGAAGGACGGGGAAATGCATCGCGATCCGCGCAGCCAGCCCGCGAGGCAGCACCGCTTCACCGCGGCATAGCGGAAGATCGGGCGGCCGAGCCCGCCATGTCAGGAAGGCTGCACGGCGTCCATCAGCGCCTCGCCGAGTCGTGCCGCCACCTTTCTGGCCAGCGCCAGCGTCTCCTCGACCGCGCGGTCGTCGAGCTGACGGCCTGTCAGCAGCCGCAGTCGCGCGACTTCTTGCCCGCCTGGCGCCGCGACGGACACCAGCAAGGTCGACAGGCCCGGCAGGTCGCGGCGAAACCAGGGCGCCGACCAGGTCTGCAGGTTGGTATAGGTTGCGCCGTCGCTCGCCTCCAGCACCACGGTGGCGTCGGCTTCGTCCCGCAGCCAGGAGAGCAGGGCCTGCGCCGTCTCGTAAAGAGGGCCGAGGCCGAACGCGGCATAGCCGAATGCGCCGGCGGTGGGGCCGAGCGCATAGCGTCCATCGGTGGTTCGCGTGACGAAGCCGCGTGCCTCCATGCGTCGGACCACGTCGAAGCCGGTCGAGCGCCGGAGCTGGCAGACAGCGATGAGTTCATTGATGCTCATCGACTGGCCCTCGCCAAGCTCTGCCAGAATACGGCTGAAAGCGGCCAGACCCGCAGCCTCGGCAACGCTCACCGGCGGCCTCCGCGGCGCGTCATGCGCCCACATCCTGCCGCGATGCGGCCGAGCGATTTCTAAGGTTGCCGGGATAGTTCACGCGGAACGCCTCTGGGGTGTAGGTCGGCCCGAGCCCTGTCCCGAAGACCAGATCGTCGGGCATGTCCCAGCGCACACGCTGGTCGGCCCAGACGACGTGTCCATCCGGTACGTTGCCTCCCCGTGTCGCGACCAGTCGGGACCACACATCGAGATAGGCCGGCACCGCGGCGCCACGCAGCGCCGCCATGAGCACGGAAAAGGCGCGGATGCCCATGGCCGGCGGATAGTCCACCGATGCGAGCGGCACGCGCGAGCCGACGGCCAGCTTGTAGGAGAGGTTGATGTCGCCTCCCGTATGGGGCGGGATGCGGCCGACGTCGAACTTGGCGTCAAGGAATGCGGCAATGGAGCCGACGCTGTTGAGGCCGCTGTCGCACCAGACGCCGGCGATGCCGGAGCCGAAGCGCTCGATGGCAGCGGCGGTCGCCACATAGGCGGCATCACGATCGAAATTGGTCGCATCCGTCGTGACGACCTGGATATCGGGATAGGACGACAGGACCCTCCGGGCGGCGGCGTCGCGGCTCTGGCTGGCTTCCGCGTCGACATGCCCCCACAGCATCAGCACACGGCCGCGGCCTTTGATGCGGTGGGCCAGCCATTCCGCCGTGACCTGCCCGATCGCGCAGTTGTTGGAGGTGACGAAGCTGGTGCAGGCCATGTCGGGCACGCCGCCGCGATCAACCAGCACCACCGGCTTCCCCGCAGCGATCAGCTCTTCGGTGAGCGGTGCCAGCCGGCGCGGCGAGACAGCGCTGACCAGAACGCCGTCGGCGCCGTCGGCGACCATCTGGCGAATCTGCTCTTCCTGAAGCCGCGCGTCGTCATTGGCGTGCATCACCGTCACGGCATCGAGATCCTCGAAGTGGCGCGATGCCGCGAATTCGATGCTGTGCACCAGCGCAACCTGCCAGGCATTGGTGAGGCCGCGATTGGCGAAGCCGATGCGGAAGCGCCTGCGGCGCTTGATGCGGGCTGGACGCGCGAGCGGCGGAGGTTCGGCCGGCAAGGCGCCGGGCAGCGCAGGCGCATGCTCGCCGAAAAGAGCACGCTGGCGCTTCTCTTCGTTCTCCTGCGCGACCTTGTGGGCCTTCAGCATGGTCCGGGCCAGCGTGCCGGGCGCGATGCCATCCCGCCCGCACCGCACGATGCCGTAGCGCTCCATCAGCCGCGTGAGGCGATAGAAGCTCGCACGGGGAACGCCCAGCTGCGCCGCGAGCTCGACACCCGAGCCGCGACCATGCTTCACCAATGCCGCCATCAGATCCATGGCGGCGTCAACACCGTTGCGCTGACTGCTCATCCGCTCCTCCCAGAACCGTGAGCAACTGGACTTCAGGCCGCCTGACACCGCATGTCAATGCGCGCGGCCGCGTTTCGCACAATGATCAGGAAGGGACCGGCACCGTCTGACCACCCGTGTCGAACAGGTGCAGCCTCGCAGGATCGAAGGCGAGGCCGACGGGCTGGTCGATGGCGATGCCGGTGTCGTTGCCAACGATCCGCACGGTGAGCACGCCGACATCCGGCACGGCGACATAGGCGAAGGTGTCGGAACCGAGCCGTTCGACCACGTCGACCCGGCCCTCGATATCGCCCTGGCCGGGCGGTGTAACGGCGATGCTCTCCGGCCGCGCGCCGAGATGGGCCAGCCTCGCCGGAGGCGGCGCGGCGAGGCGGACCTTGCCGCCGGGAACGCTGATCGCGCTGCCATCGGCCGAGGCGGGCATCACGTTCATCTTCGGCGAGCCGATGAACTGCGCAACGAACAGGTTGGCGGGCCGCTCATAGAGCTCCATCGGCGAACCCACCTGCTGGATGACGCCACCGTCGAGCACGACGATCTTGTCGGCGAGCGTCATCGCCTCGACCTGGTCATGCGTGACATAGATCATCGTCGCGGCAAGCCGACGATGCAGCTTTGCGATCTCGACGCGCATGTCGACCCTGAGCGCCGCATCGAGATTGCTGAGCGGCTCGTCGAACAGGAAGGCGACTGGCTCGCGCACGATGGCACGCCCGATGGCGACGCGCTGACGCTGGCCGCCGGAGAGCGCGCGCGGCTTGCGCGCCATATAGGGCTCGAGCTTCAGAATGGCGGCGGCAGCATCGACCCGGCGATCGATCTCGTCCCTTGGCAGCCGCGCCACCTCCAGGCCGAAGCTCATGTTCTGGCGCACCGTCTTGGTCGGATAGAGCGCGTAGGACTGGAACACCATCGAAAGCGCGCGCTCGGCCGGGCCGCGATCCGTGACGTCGATCCCGTCGATCAGGATCTGTCCGCCCGTGGTCTCCTCCAGGCCCGCGATGAGGCGCAGCAGGGTCGACTTGCCACTGCCGGATGGGCCGACAAAGATGACGAACTCCCCGTCGCCGATGGTCAGATCGACGCCTTTGATGATCGAGACCGACCCGAAGGATTTGGTGACGCCGGTAAGCGTGATGACAGCCATGGAAAACCCCTCACGCCTTGACCGAGCCGGCGCTGAGACCGCCCTGCCAGAAGCGCTGCATGATCAGGAATGCGAGAATGACCGGCAGGATCGAGACCAGTGACCCGGCCATCACGACGGTAAAGAGCAGATTGCCGCCGCTGCCGGTCGTCGCCGAGGCGTACCAGATGGCGAGGCCCACCGTGACCGGGAAGTGATCCGAGGTCGACATGACCACCAGCGGCAGGAAGTAATTGTTCCAGGCAGCGACGAAGGCGAGAATGAAGACGGTCGCGAATCCCGGCATCAGCAGCTTGAAGGTCAGTCCCGAGAGAATATGAAGCTCGCCCGCGCCGTCGACGCGGCCGGCATCGATGATCTCGTCCGAGACGGCCTCCTCCACATAGACGCGCATCAGGAACACGCCGGGCGGGAACACGAGGGAAGGCAGAATGAATGCGAGCGGCGTATTCAGGAGCCCCACCTTCGAGAACAGCAGATAGAGCGGAATGACGAGCGCCGTCTGCGGGATCATGACGGCGCCGAGCACCAGCGCGAACAGCAGCCGCTTGCCCGCAAAATTGTATTTGGCGAAGGCATAGCCGGCGAGCAGCGCAAAGAAGGCAGCCCCCACCGCAGAGGTCAGGGAGTAGAAGAACGTATTTCCAAGCCAGCGCAGGAAGATTCCGTCCTGGATACTGAAAAGGTCGACGAGGTTCTCCCGGAGATGGAAATCATCCGAAAACCAGAGACCGAAGGTCCCGAACAGATCGGCATTGGTCTTGGTTGAGGCGGTGACGACATAGAAGATCGGGATCAGCGTGTAGACGAGGTAGATGCAGAGGATGGCGGTGAGCACCCATCGACTGCGCCGGAATCTCGCGGACCGGACGGTGTTGCCCACGATGCCCATCAGCGCGCCCCGCGATTGCTGGCGAGCATGAAGGCATAGGAGAACACGGCAACGACAGCGCCGAGCATGAAGGATATCGCCGCCGAATAATTGTATTGCTGAGCCGTGAAAGCGAGCGTGTACGCATAGTAATTCGGCGTGAAGTGGCTGTTTATGACGCTCCGAGCGAGATTGGTGATGAGATAAGGCTCGCTGAATAGCTGAAGCGTCCCGATGATCGAGAATATGACGGTGACGACGATCATAGGGACGATCATTGGCAGCTTGATGCGCACCGCATAGGTGAACGCATTGGCGCCGTCCATCTTCGAGGCCTCCTCGAGATCGGTCGGGATCGCCTGCAGCGCCGCGAAATAGATGATCATGTTGTAGCCGGTGTATTCCCAGATCGTGATATTGGCGATCGAGCCCAGAATCGAACCTTCCGAGAAGAAGTCCGGCTTCGGCAGCGACAGGAAGGTGGCGATCTGGGAGAGCGGGCCGTAGGCGGGGCCGTAGAGATAGCCCCACATCAGCGTCGCGATGACGGCCGGCACGGCGTAGGGCAGGAAGAACGCCACGCGGAAGAGCCCCCGTGCATAGACGAGGCCGCTGTCGAGGATCAGCGCAAAGGCGAGCGCCAGCGACAGCATGATCGGCATCTGGATGAAGCCGAAGCGCACCAGCAGCCAGACCCCCGACCAGAACTTCGGATCGACGAAGGCGCGGGCGTAGTTGTCGAAACCGACAAAGCGCGTGCCGCCGACCATCGCCGTCTTGTAGAGGCTGAGATTGAAGGCATAGATCATCGGCACGATCAGGAAGGCGACGAACACCAGCATGAACGGCAGAAGCAGGACATAAGGCGCCATCTTCTTGCCGATGATGACCCGCGGCCGATGCCCGGCGAGGGAACGTGTCACTCTTGGTTCTCCCGTGACCCTGAGTGTCAGGCCCGGGACAAGCGATCGCATGCCCCGGGGGCCGACCTCATTTCACCGTGTAGCCCTGGTCGCCGGCATAGGCGACGACGGCATCCTGGATGCGGTCGAAGGCATCGGCGAGCGTGCCGCGACCGGCGATCGCCTGCGCGAAATTGTCTTCGATCTGCAGGTTCACGTAATCCTGGAACGGGGCGAACTCGAAACTCGGATCCACCTGACTGAGGGCTTCGGCGAAGACTTCGTTGACCGGCTGGCCACCATAGAAGTCGTATTTGTGCCCCATCAGAACCTTGTCATCGACGAGTTCGGTCAGCACCGGGAACAGGAAGACGTCGGTCAACCAGAAGCGGGCCACCTCCGGATCGGCCGACATGAAGGCGGCGAAATCGGTCGCGGCCTTGAGGTTGGGTGTGGTCGTGAACGCGGAGAAGACGGTGCCGCCCCAGTTGGACGCCACCTTGCCGCCCTTCTGCCATTGCGGCATCGGCGCGGCGCGCCATTTCCCGAAGCTCTTCTTCATCGCCTGTTCCATCAGGACCGGCGCCCAGGCGGCCGTCACCCAGGAGGCGTAGGTGCCGTTGTCGAGTGCTGCAAACCACTCGGTCGTCCAGGCAGGCTTGGTGTCGACCGCCTTGGCGTCGATCAGCGCCTGCCAGTAGTTGGCCCAGTTCTTCGCGATGTCGTCGTTGATGCGGATTTCGATTTCCGTTCCGTTGGTCCGGAACGGCCGCCAGCCGGCCTGCCAGAGCACCGCCGCCGTCCAGCCGGGATCGACACCGAAATTGGCGAGATAGGTCCCCGGCGCCGCCTTGGCCAGCTTCTTCGCCTGCTCGGCGAAGTCCTCCCAGGTCTCGGGCACGGCAATTCCGTACCGGTCGAGCACATCGGCATGATAGAGCAGCGCCATCGGCCCACTGTTCCACGGCAAGCCGAAGACCTTGCCGCCGTCGCTCACGGCCGCCCAAGTCCAGTCCATGTATTGATCGCCGAAGCCCGCCGGCAGGTTCGGCGACAGGTCGGCGAGCGAATTCAGCGCGCGAAAGCTCGGGATCGAGTTGAACTCGATCAGCGCCACATCCGGCAGGCCGGTTCCTGCTGTGATGGCGTTGCGCAACTTCACGTAATGTGGTGCACCCTGACCGACATTCTCGACGACGACTTCCACATTCGGATTCTTCTTCATGTAGAGGTCGGCCATTTCCTGCGTCCTGGGCGTCCAGGCCCAGACCGTCAGCTTGACCTTTTCTTCGGCGCGCGCGGGCGACGCCACGCCACCCGCCGCAGCGGCAACTCCGAGCGCAGCGCTGCCTTGCAGCAGCTGGCGGCGGTTCAAGCGGGAAAACCCAGGACCATTCGACTTTTGGTTCGTCAAGGGACAGCTCCAGAACAGGGGGAAGCGAACCCCGCCGCCCCCCGGGGAGGAGCGTCGGGGCGGCGGGGCGAGCCGATCCGGGCCATGCATGCCCGGGTGCCGTCATGTCATCACCCGCGCCCGATGGGCGGCGAGGCCATGCGGCGGCGGCTCAGGTCACCTCGAATCCCTGGTCCTGGGCATAGGTGACGACGGTGTCCTGGATCCGGTCGAAGGCCTCTGCCAGCGTGCCTTTGCCGCTGACCGCCGCAGCGAAGTTGTCCTCGATCTGCGAGTTCACATAGTCCTGGAACGGAGAGAACTCGAAGCTTGGATCAACCTCGGCCTCGGACGCGGCGAAGATCTCGTTGACGGCCTGTCCACCATAGAAGTCGTATTTGTGACCCATGAGATCCTTGTCGGAGAGGAGCGATTTCAACACCGGGAACAGATAGGCCTCGGTGTTCCACTTCCGGGACACCTCAGGATCGGTGGTCAGGAAGACCGCCAGATCGGCCGCTTCCTTGGGATGGGGCGTCGTCGTGAAGGCTGCGAAGGTCGAGCCGCCCCAGTTTGACGTCACCTTGCCGCCCTTTTCCCACTGCGGCATCGGCGCGGCGCGCCACTTGCCGAAGCTCTTCTTCATCGCCTGCTGCATCAGCACCGGCGCCCATCCGGCCGTGACCCAGGCCGCATAGGTGCCGTCGTCGAACGCGGCGAACCATTCGCTCGTCCAGCCGGGCTTGGTGTCGACCGCCTTGGCGTCGATCAGCTTCTGCCAGTAGTTCGCCCACTTCTTGGCGACGTCGTCGTTGATCCGGATCTGGATCTTGCTGCCGTCGGTCTTGAACGGCCGCCAGCCGGCTTGCCAGAGCACGGCCGCCGTCCAGCCGGAGTCATTCGCGAAGTCGGTCAGGTAGGTGCCGGGCGCGTCCTTGGCGAGCTTCATTGCCTGCTCGGAGAACTCGTCCCACGTCTCAGCGGGCTTGAGGCCGTGCTTCTCGTACACGTCGGCACGATAGAGCGTGGCCATCGGGCCGGAATCCCATGGCAAGCCGTAGACGGCATCGCCATTGCTGACGGCGCTCCAGGTCCAGTCGACGAACTCGCCCTTGACCGCATTGGCGCCGTCTTTGCCGATATCGGCGAGCGCATTCAGCGCGCGGAAACTCGGGATCGAGTTGAACTCGATCTGGCCGAGATCGGGCAGACCCGTCCCCGCCGTGATGGCGTTGCGAAGCTTCACATAGTGCGGTGCGCCCTGGCCGACATTCTCGACCACCACCTCGACGTTCGGATTCTTCCTGGAATAGAGATTTGCAAGCTCCTGCGTCTTGGGCGTCCAGGCCCAGATGGTGAGCTTGATCTTCTCCTGGGCAAGAGCCTGCGGCGCCAGTCCGCCCATCGCAGCAGCTGCCCCGAGCGCCGCGCCACCCTGCAACACCTGACGGCGGCTCGGGCCCGGTCGGCGATGCGCCTCGATAATGTCTTTCGCCATAGTGTCTCCTCCTGAGCACATCGGCCTGGCCGGCGAAGTCACTCCCGCCTTGCGCCGTGGGCCGCGCTGTCTATGGCATCAGGAGAGCGCGCAAGGTCAAAGCCCCCGGGGCCGCATCTTGATGGCCCTGATCCACATTCTGGATTTCGACGCAGGATTGTCCGGCGAGCGGCCGGCGCGGCTGGCAAAGCGTGTTCGGCCACTCGGTCGGGAGCCTGCCGCCGCCAGGCGTCGGGAGCGTCGCGCAGTCAATGGCGAACGGCGCGGCAGCGATCGGCGGCAACGGATGAGGAAACGGAAATGACAAGACGGTTCAAGGTCGGCATCATCGGCTGCGGCCACATCTTCGACGCCTATGCGCGCCTCTCACGGGTGTTCGCACCCATCGACATCGTCGCCTGCGCCGATATCGACCAGCTGGCCGCCAATCGCCGGGCCAGCCAGTATGGGCTGACGTCGCTCGGCGTCAGCGAGCTGCTCGCCGAGAGCGGCATCGACGCCGTGATCAACCTGACCAATCCGGCGAGCCATGCCACGATCACCGACGCCGCTCTTTCGGCCGGCAAGCATACCTACAGCGAGAAGCCGCTCGCACTTGCCATGGCCGATGCGCATCATCTGATCGATCTCGCGATGCGGAACGGTCTTGGTCTCGCGGCGGCGCCGGACACGTTCCTCGGCGGCGCTCACCAGGCGGCACGCGGTCTGATCGATGCGGGCCGGCTCGGCACGATCAAGGCCGGCAGCGCCCACTTCATGAACCATGGCATGGAGGCCTGGCACCCGAATCCTTTCCCCTATTATCAGGCAGGCGCCGGTCCCGTTCTCGACATGGGCCCATACTACGTGACCGTGCTGGTCAGTCTGCTCGGCCCGGTCAAACGGGTGGCATCGCTGGCGACGACCTTCTTCGACGAACGCGAGGTGACGGCGGAAGGGCCGAACCAGGGCACGATCGTCGCCGTTGCCACGCCGACAAACAGCCAGTCGCTGATCGACTTCCACTCCGGCGCGCAGGTGCATTTCTCGACCAGCTACGACGTCTGGGGCCATGGCCACGTCAACCCGATCGAATTGCACGGCACCGAGGCCTCGCTGATGCTGCCCGATCCCAACTATTTCGCCGGCGGTCTCGAGATCATCGACGCGAACGGTCGCAGCCCCATCGACACGCAGGATGCACCGTTCGGCATCCCGAACTGGCGCGAGCCGCGCGGCGCGCTGATCGGCAATTATCGCGGCCTTGGGCTCGCCGACATGCTGGACGGCATCGCCAATGGACGGGCCGCGCGCGCCTCGGGCGACCTGGCGCTGCATGTGCTCGAAGTGCTGCTCGCCATCATCCGCTCCGCCGAGCGGGGCCAGTTCATCGAGATCGAGAGCACGATCGAACGGCCCGAGCCGCTCGACATCGAAACGGCGCGCCGCCTGAAGGCCGTCGATGCCCCCGCCGAATTCCTCTCGGTGCAATAGTCCCGGAAAACGTCATGTCGCGCTATTCTGTCTCGTTCCAGCTCTATTCTTCGCGCCTGTTCCCGCCCGTCCCCCCGCAGCTCAATTATCTGAAGTCGGTCGGCTACGACTCCGTCGAGCTCTGGCCACAGACCTATGAGAGCGATCCGGCCGGCTTTCGCCGGGCGCTCGACGATTCCGGTCTCACATGCTCGGGCATGCATATGCCGCTCGCCGGCCTAGTCTCCGAGCCGCGCCGATGGTTCGACCTCGCTCACATGGTCGGCACCGACACGCTGATCCCACCCTATGTTCCGCAGGCCGAGCGACGGCCGACCGCCGACTTCTGGCGCAGTGTCGGCGAGCGCCTCCGCACCGGGGCCGAACTCGCCCGGCCCGAGGGACTGAAGGTCGCCTGGCACAATCACGATTTCGAGTATGTCCGCCTCGAAGACAGCAGCCGGCCGATCGATCACCTGCTCGACGCGGCCGGCGCGAATGTCGACTTCGAGATCGACATCGGCTGGGTGGTGCGCGGCTGGGCCGACCCGGCCACGGAACTGCGCCGATATGCCGACCGCATCACGATGATCCAGCTCAAGGATACGGCGACGGCCGGAACGGAACTGGACGAAGGCTGGACGCCGACCGGCGACGGCATCATCGACTGGCCGTCGCTCTATCCGCTCTTCGACGCGACAAGGGCGAAGCTCCTTGTCGTCGAGCACGACAACCCGACCGATTGGAAAGTGCTCGCGAAGCGCTCAATCGACTACATCCGCCTCCTCGTGGGCTGATCACGCGCGAAACGGCACCCCTATCGCGGCGCCGCCGGCGTTGGCGGCGCTGGCGGCATGGAGCGGCTCATCAGCAGCCGGGCGCGGACCATGCAACGCTGAGGCGTCAGGACGTCTTTCCTGCCATCGCGGCCGAAGCGTCCGGTGATCTCAGCCAGATCGGTGATTCGAGGTGTTCGTCGGCAAATCCGCGCGGAAATCGACCGCGTTTGCGTAGACGTAGCGAAGAATATCGCGCCATGGCGCAGAATCGGCGATGACTGGCGGAGGGAATGGGCCTGCCGTCGAACCTTCTCCATCTCCGTTCGACAATCGGTCTAAGATCGGTAAGTTACCCGAGCGCCCTCATCGATGATAACGAAACGATCCTGGTGCGCCGGATCGTAGGGGTTCGGCAGCAGTGTGAACGCGGGCTCGAGCGTGAGTACACGATCCACCTTAAGGACGAAGAACTCCTCGCGCTGTCGCTTCCGACTCTTGCGGGCGATCTCTCTGGCGTGGCGGATCTCGGAGGTGCCGAGCGTGAAGCCGGTGCTGTCCTCTTCGCTGGACTTTACTTCGATATTGTAGGTGCAGCCGTCCAGCATGAACCAGATATCGCAGCCTTTGCCCTCATCCACGTAGGAGGCATTGTCCGGAAAGGCTTTGGCACTGTAGGCGGAGACCCAGTTTGCAGGCGTGATGATATCGGGCCCGTATTTGATCTGCAGCCATCTGAAGGCATGGATCTCGCCCGCTGCGCCGATCAGATCCTCCATGTTTCGGCGCGTCTTCGGAGGCACTCGGGAGCGCTTGGTTCTTTCTTTTGCATCGCCCGGCTTCGGCTTCTTTGCCTTTTGCGGAAGCGTGACCGCCGTCAAATCGAACCCCGCAAACGCGCGCACGCTTGCGTCGGAAACATGCGCCGAAATATGCGCGAAGAGTTGCGCTAGGCCTATATCAGAGTTTTCGATGTCACCACCACAGACCTGAACAGTGCGCTTTTTTCGCTCGGCCGCCGCCTGAAGGGCCGACAGGCGGTCTAGTGCGTCATCCATCTCGTCAGAATTGACCTGCAAAGCTATCATCAGCCCGTCGAGCGACCTGGTATCCCTAATAGCGTCGAGGATTTTCTGCGGCGTAGTCGGGGGCAGGTCCGCGCAGATGAAATCCAGCGCGCGCGCTTCGTCCCAGCGCTGAGTGAAGACGTCGCGATCCTCGGGTCGGGGGGACAAGGTCGGCTCGCTAAGTTTCGCCTCGCGCCAGGCAGAATTCTCGTTGATGCCTGCTGCGGCATGCCATGCTGTTGCAATCAGCATGAGGCGGCTGTGCAGCCCCTCCACCAAGCGGCGGTTTACGGCTGCAACTTCCACAGGATCAGTCAGTGGAACCTGGATCGGAAAGCAAGCGATGGCGCTTCCGGGTTCGGTCGAGGTCAGGAGGTCGCTCAACGCTATACTATCAAATGCAAAACCTGCTTGTGCCAGTTCCGCGGCGATGGCGCTCGCCACTTCCGATGCAGGAAGCTCCCAATAGACCTCGGCGGTGGCCGAAGGGCACGTCATATCATCGAGGCGCTTCATCATCGTGCCGTAGGGCGGCGCTTCCGGCGTCCGGGCGGCAAGCGTGGCAATGATGCGCCTAAGAACAGGTAGCATCCGGTCGCGATGTTGCCGGAATTGCCTTTCGTGCAATGGGTTAGAAATTGCGACTTCGCCGTGTCGAGCGCCTTCGCGGTTCCAATGAGTAAGCTCGACCTGCGGACCCAGCAGGTCGCGGACAAGGATACCAAACTGCAGCAGTTCCCTTGATGTAACGGCAGCATTCAATACTTCTTGTGCAAGCCCCTGGGATGGGAATGCCTCCTCAAGAACAGAGATAAGTTGGTCGCGCTGTTCCGATACCTCGACACGAAGTGCTAGATCTTCCCGTGAAAGAACACGCAGAAGCCTCGCCACTCGAGAAATCACCGGTCCAAGGTCGCCGCGCCAGAGCTCAAGTACCTCGTGGAAGTGATCCGGCGAAAGATCAAGAAGCCTCAGGGTACGTTCGGGTATCACATCCTCATCGTTGGGCCAGATTTCATCGAGACCGGTGCGGATCTGCACCCGCAAGTCGGACCGACCAATCAGTTGCGACAACGCGTCAGCGACAGACTGAATGTCGGATTTCCATTCCGTATCAAGTACAAGCGTTCTCTTGCGGGCGAGCCATGCGGCCATCTGCGGCATCGGATCAGCGATCGGCTGGTCGGTTATCATTGGCACGACGGAGAGTTGGGGCACGACGGCCACTCTCGCCTCGCGGAAGGCCGCGACAAGGTCGTTGAACCCCCCCGACATTGTGCCTTGGGCGTTCTGCCCGTGAAAGGCGGCGATCGTCAGCACGAGGGGAATGACTCCATCGAGATCCCGGAACGACGGAATCTCAACCGCCTCGGCCTCTGCGAATGGCCGATTGCCAGAAAGAGCTGCCAGTTCGAAGCGCTCAGAATTCTTGACCGCACCCCCGAAACGCGCAGAAAAGCCCTCGGCAAGACGTTGTGCGGTTTTGGGTTCGATCGCGATCACCGAGAGACCAAGTTCACGTAGGTCCGAAGCGGAGGAGCGACTACTTGGCAGATAAACCGTCCTGTCCGCTGAGGGTTTTACCAACGCCAGAACTCCATCGGGCTGCTGCACCACAACATGTGCGGGGAAACCAGCTGGTGAGGCGGGTTCAAATGCCTCCCAAGCCGCGCGCAATTGGCCGATCAAAGTGCTCGCGTTGCGGAATGCGCGGTTGTCCACGGCTTTGCCTAGGCTATCCAGCAGCCGCACATCGTCTGATCGCGTTTCTGGATCGTATTGGGCGACCCCGAGGCGTGAGAACAATGATTTAAGCACTTCGTCCTGCTCAATCCGAACTGCAACCTGTGCGGGTAGCGGGGAAAGGTGCTCAAAGGTCCAAATTCTGCCGTTTGTTGTGTAGCGGCTCGGGATCAACCAGCGTCCTGTGGGCTTAGTCCAGCTTCGTGTACCCTCGTGATCCCCCTCGGGGATCCACTCAAACATTGCCAAGGCCAAGAATAGAGGCGAGCCTAAAGTGATGCGCTCGTAGGTTCCTGTGTCCCGCATGAGGTCCACGCTTGGCCACCCGCTGCCCCAACGACGCGCGCTGCCCATTACGACTTCAAGGAGGGCCTGTTTCGTATCCTTGTCGAACGATGCGCGGTTTTCGAGCCCTGGTAACCAGCGGAACGTGTCGATCTTGGATCGCCCGGATTTGTACGAACTAATCCGACCGCGCAGGTTCTGACCAAAAACGCTCCAAGTCTCGGCGTCGATGGGTGTTAGGGCGATTTGGTGGACCTGAAAGTGATGGTTACTAACCTGACATGTGAGGGCAGGCTCCTTTCCGCCGATCTGAATGAGTGGTAGCCCATCAGAAACGCCTGCCTTTTCAAGCACATGACGGGCGGCTTCACCGAGATCACCCCAGTCAGGGTCATCTGGGCTGCAAAGCAGCCGGGCACGCGCGGTTTGGGCGCTTCCAGTGCCGGCAAGCCGCAGGTATCGGTCCACTGCAACACCGTGTGTTTCAGGCCAACCCTTGCCAAATATGGCTTGGGATATGGGATACCATCCGCCACGGCATGGAACGGGGATCCTTGCCATGGCCTTGGTGACGCTCTCGCCATCGCCGCGCGCCTCCAACGAGGTTGCGAGGCGGAGCGCGTAGGAAAGGGCATCGCGACATAGTCCGGCATCGCTAGTCCCGCGGGCAACAGGCATGGCGGGCAGGTTCGGCGCCAAGATATCCGCAAGCACGTCTTCGCGTCGAAAGACGTTAACCAGCTTGGCATCCAGTAGGCGCTTGTGAAGGTCGGTGTTCTGTCTGCGGCCGTCGCGGACTTCGCTGACGGGTATCTTCGAGTCGAGGATTGCTATGAATGATTGTAGCCCAGTGGGGATCTCGTCGATGCCCAACTCGTCCTGGTTGTCATCTTCCAGACTGGACTGGCGCGGTCGAAAGTAGATCGCCCGTCCAGCAACACCTCCGGAATGCAGAGCCCCGTCCGTACAGAGAAGGATATCCCTACCGCTAAGGTGAGACAGATCACCATCGAAAATGTCGCAGACATCCTGCCAGAATTGCCCCCAATCAATATCCGCCGTGCCCGCCAGCACTTTTGCAGCGGCTTCAATCGTCGTTGCCTGGTCTTCCTTTGCAGGCAAAACTCCGATATCAAAATGCTCGGAAAGGCGCTCAACGGACCGCATGCGCAGATCCAATTCCGCTACATAGGCCGGAAAGGTCGCAAGTTGGCGCATGAGGTCCGCACCCAACACCTTTGGGTTGCTCGGCAACGGCAGTGCGGACGTTTCTGATAGCGTGCGCCATCCGTGATCGCTGAGCATCCACGGCGCTTCCTTGATACTGATCCCCATATCCGCCGCTGCGCTAGACAAATGCGCTTGCCACCGTGCCTCCGACGCACGGTCGGAGGCAAGCGGCGCAAGTATGTCCAAGATGTTTGCCGCCTCCGCGACTGAACGTCCGGCCAAGTCTTCGGCAATCGCCTCTAGAGCAAGAAAGGCCACCTGTTGCAGCAGGAATTCGTTGTAGTTCCCCCCTGCCTGTGAGCCCTCTACCTCTGAATCAAAGCTGATTGTCGTGCGACTCATGTCGCCGAAGAACGGTGCGTTGATGTGAAGAGCGGCTCCAGTCTCCAACGCGGTCGGAAGGAAGATACTGAGTCTTCCGGGTGTTGGTTCACGCTCATCGCTAACGGCGAGAGAAATCTCGGCCCGTTCCAGTTTCGGCCAGTGGCCGGGCAAAGTACGAATAGATTCCTGAACCGCCTCCGGCATGTCGAATACCGGAAGCGTGCGCCGCCAGACGGAGTAACGCTGTGAAGTTTCGCCCGAACTGATCGAAATTTTGCCAAATCCCCTTGGCCCACTCGCTTTCCTAAGAACGCTTCGAAAGAACGATCTGGAGCTACTGGGAGTGGTGATTGTCAGCGACTTCAGGTTATCGAGAAACAACATGGAATCGGTTTCAATCTCTGTGAGCTTGTGTTCCGCGAGGATGGCAGCCGTAGAGGAAAGCAGCGGCAAGGCTAGGACGGATGCAAATCCGCGGGCTTCAAGGTCCTCGACCACGGGGTTGCGCGCCGATTGCGGCCAAGGCAAGAGATAGGGCGAAAGGTAATCGATCTCGTCACGCAACCAGTCCGATGTCGGATTTTTGCCTTGCGCCTGTCGGCGTCGTGCGCCGGTACGCAAACGCTCACAAAGGCTGGGATCTTCATCGACGACCTCGGCAAACCATTCCTGTTCGACCGAAAATGGTCGATCCTCAAGGATAGCAATTATGGGGTCGTAGATTGACTTGGTGAATTTCGGCGAGAAGCCGAAGCAATAGCCATCGAATTCTGGACTGTCTTCCCGTCGCCGAGACCAGATGCGGGGCGCTTGGCTAATCTCAAGTACGCTGCGAAAGCCAATGCCCTTGTTGCCGACAGCGGTAGCGGGATCCTTGTCGCTCTGGCCAAGGCGGGAAACGCTTTCAAAATTACTATGCGAGAATGGTGCACCGTCATTGGCGACGTATAGAGTTCCAAACCCGCTATCCATTTCCAGTCGCATCTCGATCCGGCATTGCGAGGCTTTGCGGTCTTCGGCTCGACTGACGGCGTCATAGGCGTTCTGGATCAATTCGATGGCAAAACGGCCGTGGTACTGATGCCTAACTTGCTCGGTCAGGCTATGGATGGAACGGTAGTCCGTAACCCCTTCTGCGAGTTGGTAGAGGAAGCTGCGTATCTTACCGCCAGTCTCAGAGCGGATCACCGCCTCGAACGAGTTGGGGCTCGTGGGTATACGGTTGTCGAGCTGCGGATGTTCGTGGAGCATTAGAGAACTCTGCATTCAGGACGTCGGCGTTTCCAAGGTGGCAGGTCGCGTGGAAGATGTGGCGCCGATGGTTCCTGTGGGGGGCATGCAAGATTTATTCAACGCACAGAGCGTGTTCACAAGCCGCATCTGCTCGACTGTCTCGCACTTCGCCTCGCGCAGACGCGGCGCGCCGAAGACCAGTGCAAGACCCTTGGCGCGCGAGACCGCCACGTTGATGCGGTTGAGCGAGAACAGGAACTCCATCCCGCGCGGTGTTTCCTCGGCCGAGGACGCGGTCATCGAGACAAGGCAGACGGGCGCCTCCTGTCCCTGGAACTTGTCCACCGTGCCCACACGAATGGCCTCCGGCAGCGCCTCGCGCAGGGCGTTGACCTGTGCGTTGTAGGGGGCGACCACGATGATGTCGCTGGCCCGCATCGGGCGGGTCGCGCCGTCCCTGTCAGTCCATGTGCCTTTCAGCAGGTCGGCTACGGCTGCGCGGATCACTTCGACCTCTTCGGCCGCGACCTGCGCGTTGCCCTCGTGCGGCACGGGCACCCAGAAGGCCCCCACCTCGGGGAAGCGCGTGCCACGGACAGCCTGATGCGCGGTGTCGGGATGGCTGGTCAGCCGCCCTTCATAGACTTGGTCCGAGATGAAACGGCAGATCTCGGGGTGCATCCGCCGCGAGACGGGCAGGAAGATGCCCCGGTCCGGGGGCACGGTCGCATGGTCGCCCAGCATCCAATCGAGGCACGACAGGTTCGCAGGCTCCGGATGCGCGCCCTGGATCACCTGCGGCAACTGGCGCGGGTCGCCGACAGGCACGATGTTGCGTGCGGCCCGGCCCATGGCCACCATGTTGGCCAGTCCGACTTGCCCTGCCTCATCGACGAAGAGCCAGTCGAAGGCCTGCACATTCTCGTCGCGAGAGAAGAACCATGCCGTCGCGCCGACAACATGTTGCCCACCCGCCGCTTCGTCATTGTTGGTGGTGCGGCGCACCGGGCAATCGTCGGGGTAGCCGTCATCATCGCCGCTGGTCTTGTGAACCAGATCCAGCGTGATCGGCAGATCCGCGTCCTCCAGTGCATAAAGACAGCCCATAAGCACATTGCGGATCGCTTCGTGGCTGTTCGATGTCACGCCGACCCGCGCGCCCTTGCGCACCAGCGACAAGATCGCGCGGGCGGTGACAAAGGTCTTGCCGGTGCCGGGCGGTTCCTGAATGGGCAGCACGGTTTCGTCCATCGCATCCACAGCCGCGATCGTGCCTGACACTGCGTCAGCCGTTGGCAATAGCGGTCCGGTCGTCAGGCGGGGCGCCGCGCGTGCCAGCAGATCATCAACCGCCCGATAGGCGCGCGGCCCACATTGGTCAGCGATGACGTCACGCAAAGCGCCAGGGATAGGTTTGGGATCAATCGGCCAATCGGGATGCAGGTTGATCCGGTCGCCGAGAAGGCGGTCCTTGCTCGGTCCGGCTTTCACTGTAACCTCCCGCGCCTTGCGATCCAGCCTTCCAAGGTTGCCGATCAGTCCGTCGATAGCAGAGCGCAGGATGCCACCGTCTGACGCGAGGGCGACGAAGGCATTGGCAAGGGCCTCGATGGTCGGGGCTACGGCGACCGCAATCCGGTTGCGCAGGCCGTCGAAGACCAGAGACACCGTGCCGAGCGCCAACTGCGTGCGGCGCAAGGCTTCCAGCGCATCGCTGTCCAGAACCGCTCCGAGGTCGGATGCCTGATCACCCAGACGGGCCATCTCTGCTCCGCCGTTGCGCAGGAGTGGCAGGAGGCGGGTCGCGTCCGAGGCCATGGCCTCGAGATAGAAGGTCATCTCCTGCTGGCTGAGCCCAGCGCGTTCAAGCGTGTCGACGTAAAGCTGCAAAGCCTCGGGGCCGGAAAGGCGCGCGAACTGGTCGGCAGTGACTCCGACCCGGGGCGCGACGTTCTCGAAGAAATCCGCCATCGGCCCG
The DNA here is from genome assembly GCF_030815145.1 of Kaistia geumhonensis. Taxonomy (NCBI): domain Bacteria; kingdom Pseudomonadati; phylum Pseudomonadota; class Alphaproteobacteria; order Hyphomicrobiales; family Kaistiaceae; genus Kaistia; species Kaistia geumhonensis. The sequence continues at coordinate 2,494,955 of NZ_JAUSWJ010000001.1, forward strand.
CCGCCGGTCTGCAGGAAATCCCCGACCCGGTCGTTCACGTCCTTCAGGATGTCGGCCAGCTTCTCCTGTTCGATGCCGACCGTCCGCGCCCCGGCCGACCAGCGTTGCAGGGCTTGCGGAGCGGCATTGGCGACCTGCGCGAACTGCCGGATCTGCGCGGCACTCTCGGCGGTGGAACGCACAATCAGCCCGAGGGACGCTGTGGCCGCCGCAGCTGCCGCCCCGAGGGCAATGCCCGCCCGGCGCGCAAAGGCCGCTAGCCGGGTGTTCGCCAGTTCAATCTCGCGCGACAGGCGGCCGAGGCCCTTCGCCCCGGCCTCGCCAACACCCTCCAGTTCGGCGCGCACCTGGCGGCCGCCCACGGCGGCGAGCCGGACGGAGACGCGTTTCTCGGCCATGGGATCGGGGCTCCGGTTGGAATGGGGTCAGTCGCGGTTCGCCGCGATCTGTTCGTTGATGCGGCGGACCATCACCGCTTCGAGGGCGGGCAGCAGTTCGGCGATGGCGGGCGCGGAGATGCCGAGGGCCGCGCCCAAGGCCAGCGCTGCGCCCATGTCCCAGCCGATCACCGCGCCAGGGAGGACGCGCATCTGCCCCCCAAGACGCTGCGCCAGGTCCCAGACCTGCGCGCCTTCAAGGGTTTGAGGCCGGTTCAGCCGCGCGGGGCAGTCGGGACAGGGTCCTGCACAGGCCGTGCAGTAGCCTTCGCCCCCGCCGAAAGACCAGTCGGCAAGGGCGCAGAGGCGTTTTTTTTCCGCGTCCAGCAGCAGCGCCTTGGCGACGTAGTGGGTCTGGAACGCCTCGAAGGCAGGCCAGAGGTCGAGGAGCGCATCGATGGCCTCGGGGCTCGGCTCGATGGGACTGCCATCGGCATCGCCGATCCCCTCCCATGCGAGGATCGCGCGCCGCGCCAGCGCCTTGGCCATGAAAAGCGCGGCTTCCTCGGTCGCCGCGCTCTCGGGCAGGTCGGCAATCGCCGGATCGCTGCGCGCCGAGACCATCAACGCGGTGGTCAGCGGGCGGAGCCGGACACGCACGCCGGGGATGAGATCGCACCATTGCGGCGCGTTGGTGAGGTCAAGGGTCAGCATGGTGGGCCTTCTCAATAGGTGGCGACGGTGTTGACGAGGACGGCGGTGCACATCCGGGCGGGGCTCGTGGCCTTCGCCGCCTGCCAGTCGAAGGTGGCCTGGATGCCCTGCGGGCCCGGTATCTCGATGCGGGGCCGCGGAAGGTAGACGGCGTGCGCGGTGAAGGTAAAGCTGGCGTTGGCCCCGAGGCTCCACGCGAAGACTAGCTCGCAAGGCGTGCCGTCGATGGCCTGCGTGATCAGCGCTGTGTCCGCGAAACGGACCTCGACGCGGCCGGTCAGCGCGGCCATGCCGGGGTCGGCGCCCTCGATGCGCCCGTCCGAGCGGATGGTCTCGATCCGGTCGAGGCCGTTCGAATAGGTCACCTCGACCGAGATGACGTTGCCGAGGGGCGAGCCGTTGCGGGTGATCGCCCCGTTGAAATGCCCGAAGCGCTGCAATGCCAACGCGGTGGGCGTGCCAGCCGCCGTGGCGGCCGGGACGTTCTCCCCCTGCGCCACCAGCCGCGCCGTGGCGGTTAGCAGGCCTGACCGCGCCATCTGCCAGGAAAGCTGATCGCAGACACAGCCGGTGTACATTGCATAGCGCGGCACCTCGGGCATTGCCGTCTCAATGGCCATCGACGGCAACGTCCAGTTGCCGGACTGGAAGGTGTGGGTCTTGGGCGTCGTTCCGGAGGTCGTCGGCTGACCGAAGGCGGCCTTCAGCCAGAGGCCGAAGTTCTCGACATCGATCGGCACGACGACGTCGCCATCGGCCGTGACCGCGTCCTTGATCGGGGCCAGCGGGTCGCGCCCCTGTCCCAGGAGTTCCGAGGCGATCAGCGGCTGCTCGGAGCCAAGCGTGGTCCTAGCGAAGGGCACCGTGCGGTAGCCCGAGGCGGGCGCGGTGCTATAGACGGACTCGAACGCAAGCGCCATCTGCGCCCGCGCCCCATGGGCTCGTGCCATCGTAGTCTCCTTTGGTGAAGGGGGTCAGGCCAGCGGATCGGCCGTGGAATAGTGCAGGATGACCGGGATCACCGCTGCCTTCAGGCTGGCGGCACCTTCGACGGCCAGATCGACCGGGCGCGGCGCTTCCGCCTCGACCCAGTCGCAGAGCCCGCCCAGAGTGCGGTCCGCTACAACCGCCGCGCCGATGCTGGCGCAGAGCGAGTCGAAGGCGGCGTCACGGGTGGCGCCCTGCACGACCGCCTCGATCTCGGACCGGTGCTGGTAGTGATAGCGCAGTGGCGACAGCGTCACTTCCGGATCGCCCGGCTCGCCATCGCGCAGGATCAGGAGACCTGCGGTTGGCACGCGTTCCGGCAGGACGTCACCGCGCAGAGCCGTGGCGGGCAACGCCGAGAGCCGCGCGTGCAGCGCGGTGAGGACGGTTTCGCGTGGGGTGGGCATGTTAAAACACCGTTTGTTACTTGCGATCGCGTCCCTCGGGTCTAGAGTTCAAACCAAGTAGCTTGTGGAGGCTAGGTTGAGCGATTCAAATTTCGTTGCACACTTCACAAAGGGTGCAAAAGACACGCCCTTTGACAATTTGGTCAGCATCCTGAATGCCAAATCAATAAGAGCTGGGGAACTTCCTTGGACCAAGAACCCGGCTGTCTGTTTCACCGAGTGCCCATGGTCTAGCTTGCTGAAACATACCGGACACTATTCCCCATATGGCATCGGTTTTACCAAGTCTCATGTTTTTGCCGCAGGCGGAGGTCCGGCATATTATGTGCGCGCCGATCATTGGTCGAAACAACAGTGGGACAACCACGTTAAGACGTTCGTGACGCCGTTCTGGCCTGAATACCGGCCACAGACGGAGGAATTCAGAAAGCCACTCAGCGGAAAAACCATCGACTACTCTCATGAGCGAGAGTGGCGGGTGCCCCACGATTTCCGTTTCGAACACCAGCAGGTCCAGTTTGTCGTACTGCCTGACTACGAAGCGATGGCGAAGTTCCCGAAGGACCTAAAGGATGCTATTGGCAGGGAGAAGTTCATCTTAGTCGAGGTGTATCGCCACATCGAGCGTCTGTGGCCAACGCATGTCGTTGATTGAACGCCCCGTTACGCCCGAAGTTCGAACCACTTCGCCACGATCAGCCCCGGCACGGCATCGTGTGCCCGCTCTGCATCCCGCGCCAAGTCCAGCCGTTTCGGCAGCCTGACCTGCGGCACCAGAAGGAAGATCGGCGCGGTCACGAGGCCACGGCCGGTCTTTGACCGTGACGCGACGGCGCGGCCCTTCGTGTTCAGCCGCCCCTCCGCCACCAGCAGGCTCGGACCTCGGCGGCGATAGATGAAGCGCAGGCGCAGGCCGGTGCGACGCTCCCATTCGCCCGGAGTGATCCGACCGCCACGCAGGGACTTGCCTGCAGCGGGCGTGGGGATCGCCAGCCAGAAGCCGTTCTTCGAGCGGATCAGCGGGCCGGTGTCGTGCGCGCCGACGATGACCGGGGCGTTGGACCAGACCACGGTTGCCGCGTTCAGGCTGGGCGTGGCCTTGGGGAACTGCTCCGACCGGATGGTGCGGGCGAGCCGGAGCCCGAGGCCCGCGCCGGTGATCTGCAGCCGCCACGCCGCCTTCAGCCCTGTCCCGGCCTCGCGGATCGCGGCCGAGACAGCCCTCTCGCCCGCCGCAACCTCGGCCGCCATCATCGCGACGATGTCGGGATCGATGTCGAGCTTCAGCCGCATCGCGGTCACGCTGGGCGCAGGTCGACGGTCCAGACCAGCCGCTCGCTGTCGCGGACGGGCTCGCCCTGGATGAGGAAGGCGTCGCCGTCGATCTCGACGCGGTCGCCGGGGCGCGGGGCTGGCACCTCGGTGACACGTAGGTCGATCCGGGTGGATTCGGACCAGAGCCTCGCATCGCCGAAGTCGGTGATCGCATCGGCACGTCGTGCGACCACGCGCACGAGGACTGGCGCGCCGCCGTCGGCGATGTAGACCGCATCCCGCCCGATGTTCGGATCGGCGAAGAGCGCGCCCATGGCGGCGGCGAAGGCGCTCATCAGAACGACCCGTTCAGCCGCACCCGGCCGACTACATCGCCCGCGCCGCCTGCAACCACCTCGGTCGCCACGCCGATCAGCGTGTTCGAGGTGGTGACCTTGGTGGTCTGGCGGGCGGTGTTGTCCCAGTAGATGCGGTCGCCGACGGCCCACGCCTGGCTTCCGAGCTTCTTCAGCTCGTAGACGCCGACGAGGGCGGCTTCGACGGTTTCGCCGAGGGCAGCGGTGCCTGAGGCCACGCCGAAGATGGAGCCGACGAGCAGGCCATCGCCCGATGCGACGGCATAGGGCGCGGTCAAGGTGATGGTGTTGCCGGGCTGGACGTAGGTTTTCATGGGGAAGATCCTTGTGGAAAGACGAAGGGCGGCCCGTCAGGACCGCCCGCGTGTCTGGGTTCAGCATGTCGGGGTGCGGGTTACGCGCCCGGGTTCTTGTAGAGGCCGCGCCAGTCGATGGCCTTGGCGCCGAAGTCGAGGCGGCACTTGATCTCGACCCCGTCGACGTCGAAGCCGTTGCGGGTCTCGATGTAGGCGCCCTGCTGGCCCTCGAGATAGGCGTACTCGATGGTGTCGATCTGGTTGGGGCTCGCTGCCAGATACCAGGAGGCGGCGCTTGCGGCATCGAGGCGCGGCTCGCTGATCGGGGACAGCGTCCGGATCGACTGCGGCACCACCTTGGCGCTGTCGGCGGGGACGAGGTTCTGGGCCACCAGCTGCTCGGCCTTCAGTTCGAGGGCCGCCGGGACGATCAGGAAGGCGGGGCGGATGTTCAGCACCGTCTTCTTGTCGAGCCCGGTCTGCAGCGCCATCGCCGCCCGTGCCGCACCGACGCTTGCCACGTCCAGCGCCGCACCGGTGCCCGCGAGGTTCTTGTGCGTGGTGTGGAAGAGTGCGTTGCCGTCGGCCATCGCCGGGTTCGCGGTGATGATACCCCAGACCACGTCCGACTCCAGCTGGGCGATGGAGTTGCCGTACATCGCCGGGATCCGGGTGAAGGCGTCGAGGTCGTCGTTGATCAGCACCTGCCGGGTGATCGCGACGACCCGGCCATAGGTCTTCACGCGGTAGCTTTCCTTGCTCTCGCCGAGGGTGCCGCGTTTGAACTCGCCGCTTTCGCCCACCTCCAGAAGCTGGGGTGCCTCGCCCAGCTGGACGCGGTGCATGGATTTGAAGTCGGTCGCCAGCACCTGGCGACAGAAGAGCGCGAAGGTGCGGGGATAGGCGTCATAGGCCTGCCGCAGGGTCTTGTTGGTGACAGCCGAGAGGATCTCGGGGAAGTCCGAGGTCGAGTGCAGCGCGCGGGTCGCCACCTCGTCGCGCGAGAGGCCACGCGTGTTGACCCCCGCATTGCCGAGGCTCTCGCGGGCCAGTTCCAGCAGCGTCATGCCGCGGTACTGGCGGGCGGCGTCTTCCAGCGGGAAGAGCGTCGGGCTGTAGCGGTGCAAGAGCGCGTTCGCCACGGCATCGCGGCGGGTGATGCGCTCGTCCCGGCCGCCGAGGGGCACGGAGACATGCGGGAAGGTCCGGGTCTCATCCGACTTCGCGGCGACCTGGTCGAGGATCAGGCGGCGGGACTCGTCGACGCTGATCCCGCGTTTCACCAGATCTTCGGCGAAGCTGCGCCCGAGGTTCAGACGGCCGGTCAGATCGTAGATCGTGGACACCCGGTCGCGCTCGGCGTCGCGGGCACGGGTGGCGATGGCCTCTGTGTCGGGTGCCGGAGTGGGGTCCGGCGTGCGCGCGGCGGCCTGTTCGGGCTGCGCCGGGGCCGCAACGGGCTGCTGGCGGGTCTCATGGCTGGCGGGAACATCCCCGGCCACGGTAGTGGTGCTCTCAGGCATGGATGCCTCCTTTTGCATGCGGGTGTCGACGATCTCGACGGGATAGCTGGCCTGATCCGAGGCGCGCACCTGCGCGCGGGGATCGGCGGGAACGGTCACGAAGCTGACCTCGAGTGGAGTCCAGCGTTCGACGATGCGTTGCTCGACCTCGCCCTTGGCGGCGGGCTCGACCACCTTCACCCGCTCGATGGAATAGCCGACCGAGACGTTGCGGATGATGCCGTCGCTGATCAGGCCGAACATGCGGTCGGCGGCCTGGTCCAGCCCCTCGCGGGGGAAACGGATGGTGGCCTTGCCTTCCTTGCCCTCGATCCAGGCGCGTTCGACGACGCCCACTTGCGAATGCGAGGACCAGACCGAATGGCTGTCGAGCGCCGGAGCCCCCGCGTTGAGGCGCGTCAGGTCCACCGCCCTGTCGCTGACCTCGAGGATCTCGTCGAAGGGCACGGAGGTGTCCCAGCCGGTCCAGCGCCGCCGCCGAACGGCTGCGCCGGTGGTGAAGACGACGTCGACCGAGCGCGCCTCGGTATTGACGGTCGCGGGCAGGATGGGCGCGCGCCGCAGCTGCATCGGCAGGGCGACCGGGGCCGCCATGATCGTGTCGGGCATGGCCCTATTCCTTCTCTGGTTCAGATGCGGGAGCGGCCGGTTCGCTGGCCGGATCGCCCGCCTGCGCGCTGCCGGTTTTCGTGACGCGGCGCGGATCGCTGTCGAGCACGAGACCGAGGCCATCGAGCTTGGCGTTGGTTGCGGCGATTTCCGCGAGGACCGCGTCCGGGTTATGACCCTGCCGCGCAATGGCCTGCGCCAGCGTCATCGTGCCGGTCCGGATCGCCAGCAGGTCGGCCATCGCGTCCTTGTAGGGATCGACGGCGTCGAACTTCGGTGGCGACCATTCCACCGGCACGTCAGGGATCGGGATCTGGCCCGCTGCCCATGCGGCCTCGGTGAACCAGCGCCAGACCGGTGCACAGAGCATCGGGATGAAGAGCTGCCATTGCACGGCGTCGATCATCCGGCGGAACTCGACCAGCCCCGCCCGGATCGAGGAATAGTTGACTTGGGACAAATCCCCGGTCAGCAGCTCGTAAGGCACCCGGAACCCGGCCGAGATCGTGTGCAGGCTCGCCCGCTTGTATTCGCCATAGCCGCCAGTGGCGGCGGGCTGGTTGAACCGAATGTCCTTGCCGCCGCGGGCATAGGCGATCAGGCCCGGCTCGAACTGCTCGACCCGGTTGCCGTCGGCGTCGACCACGGACGGCGCGATGCCCTGCTGCGCCTCATCGTCGCCGAAGACGATGGCGGTGACGCAGGCCTCGGTCTTCTTGCGGACCAGTTCCGCCACCTCGTAATCGTCGAGATCGCGCAAGCTGCGGATCACCGGCGCGCCCCAGGGAACGCCGCGCGCCTGCGTGCGCTGCTTCTCGTAGATGTGCGCGATCTCTGACGCGGGGACCGGGCGAGACCCAAGCCCGCCTTGCAGCGCGCCCCAGGCATCGCCGGGGTGTGCCGTGTGCAGCCAATAGGCCCGGCGCTTTCCGACAGCGTCGAATTCGATCCCCTGCACCAGCCGAGCACCGCCAAGGACGCCGGATTTGGTGGCATCGAGGAAGTCCGCCTCCAGCACTTGCAGTTGCAGCGGCACGGGCAGACCGTCGCTGGCGCGCCGCAGCCTGCGGCGTACCAGCACCTCGCCGGCTTCGATCATTTCGCGGCAGATCAGCGTCTGCAGGCCGTAGAAGTCGAGCTGGCCATCGGCATCGCAATCCGCCGTCCAGCGGGTGAACAGCGCATCGACCTTCCGGTCCAGCTTGTCGTCGCCGCTGGCGGCGCGCGGCATGATGCCCGCGCCGATGATGTTGTTCACCAGCACCGCCACGGCTTTCGCCGCATGCGGGTTGTTGCGCACCAGATCGCGCATGCGGTCGCGCAAGAGCGCCCCGGCCACGCCGATCTCGGTGTCGGCCGAGGATCCCGGCGCGCGCCAGCCGTCCGTCCGCCGCCCTTTGGACGCACCATCATAGCCGCGCGTCAGGGTCTCGAAGGCTTGCCGCGCCAGGACGCGACGGGCGGCGGCCCGAGGGGCCACAGTCGCGATAGCGTGATCGAACCAGTTCGCGGGCATCAGCGATCCCCACGGCTGAAGCCGGCCAACCCGGCGACCGGGAGCGACCGCGCGGTCCCAGCGATGGCCCGCTCGATGGTGCGGATGCGCGTCAGCAGATCCTCGGCCGAGCCGTAGTCGACCGATTTTCCATCATAGCTGACCCGCGTCGTGCCGCTGGCATAGGCCCGGCGCAGGGCTGCAAGTTCGGTTTCCGTCCAGTCGGTCATCAGAACCATCCTCCGCGTCGGCCAAGCCAGTCCGACTGCCGCTTTCCCTGGGGTGCGGATTGCGGTCGGTGGACCCGCCCCGCGCCATCCGTTTCCGTTGGCGCCGCCCCGAGCTGATCCTCGAGGTCGCGCCATTTCTCCTCAGACCAGCGGTCCGCGCCCGCGATCCATGCGGCGGCACGGGCGTAGACCCGGCAATCAAGCGCCTCGTTGCGCTCGCGGAGCTTCTGCCATTCGAGCTTGGCGAAGCCGCGCTTCGTGCGGACCGTCACCAGCTGCTCAGCCACAAACTGCTTCAGCCATTCGTTCTCGACCCAATGCGGCAGATGTACCGATCCCGGTGGAAACGCGGCCCCTTCGGCCATGTCTTCCTCGGTCGGCCTCTCCAGCCGCAGGAAGCGATAGGTTTCGGCCTTGAAGGTGGACACCGCCACGGTCCAGAGCCGCGCGCCGCGCCGGAGGCGCTTGCCGCCCTCAGTCGCGTCGACGAAGGTCGGCCCCGACACCGGGCTCGAGCGGTTGAACCCCTCGACACCCTTGACCGGCGACACCTGCGCGAACCCCTGCGCCCGCGACCACGAATAGACCGCCGGGGCCTCATAGCCCGTGTCGATGGCAAGCCGCGCGATGCGCAGATGCGCGCCGCGTTCGTGGGGCCAGCTTTTGTCCAGCAGCGCGGTCAGTTCCGACCAGGCGTCGTGCCGGTCCGGCCCACCCTCGATCACGACATGATCGACCAGCCAGCTCTCCAACCCGCGACCCCAGGCCCAGACATCGACCTCGATCCGGTCCTTCTGGACATCGGCCCCGGCGGTCAGGAACAACCCACCCGCTGGCACCGTGCCCGGCTTCCATGCCTCACGCCGGTCGTAGAGTCGCTGCCAGTCCGGCGCTTCTCCGGTCTCGACCCAGGTCTCGCCGAGGATCGTGTTGCGGAAGGCCTTGATCGCCTCGTCCGATCCTTGGGCCGCTTCCCATGACCGCACGATCCGCTCCCAACTTAGCCAGCCGATCGGCGAGTAAAGGGCCGAGAGGTGATACCCGACCGTGGTCGGATCGGCCGCAACGGCGGTTGCCCGCCATTCACCCGCCTCTAGCATCGCCGTCTTGTGGTGTTCACCAATGGGCTGGTCACAGCCCTCGCAATGATATTCCGCCGTTTCCGGCTTGCCCTTCTGCCAGCGCAGCCGGTCGAACTTCAGCCACTGCATCGCGCCGCAGTGCGGGCACGGCACGAAGAACCGCCGCTGGTCGCTGGCCTCGAACTCCCGCTCGATGCGGGAGAGCCCCCGGATCGTCGGCGTCGAGACCAGCAGCACCTTGCGCCGATGGGCAAACGTCAGCGATCGCGCCTCGGCCAGCGTGACCGGGTCGCCTTCCTCGTCGGCCGAGGCCGGATAGGCATCGACCTCGTCGAGAAAGATATATCGCGCCGGGGTCGAGCGCAGCCCCACCGCCGAGTTCGCGCCGGTCATGATCAGGATGCCGCCCGCGAATTCCTTGGACAGCATCGTGTTGCCCGCGTCGCGCGACCGGGCGGGCTTCACCCGCTCCCGCAGCTCGGGGCTCTCGTCGATCAGCGGGTCGATCCGCTGCCGCGAGTTGCGCTTGGCCAGTTCCACGGTCGGCTGGACCGCCAGCATCGGGCCCGGCGCCTGGTGGATGGCAAAGCCGATCCAGTTGTTCCCGGCCTCGGTCGCCCCGACCTGCGCCGCTTTCATGAACACGATCCGCTGCGTGGGATCGCCGGGCGACAACCGGTCCATGATCTCGCGCATGTAGGGCGTGCGACCTGTGCGATACCGCCCGGGTTCGGCCGACGCGCGGACCGAGAGCATGCGGTGCCGGTCGGCCCATTGCGACACTGCCAGGTCGGGGTCTGGCGTCAGCCCTGCACCCCAGGTGCGCAGGATTTCTGCCGCGCCGTCGAAATCGGTCAGATCGTCGTCAACGGAAATCGGGCCGGACCTCGGCGAGTTCGTCGAGGTGGGCACGGACATGTTTCTCAAGGACCTTCTGCATCGCGGCCGGTTCCACGCCCAGTTCCGCCGCCATCAATGCCGACGACCGCGCGGGCCAGTTCACCCACGCGTCCCGCACCTCCCGCGCCAGCCGGAACACCAGCGACAGCGCCCGGGCCCGCTCGATCAACTCCCCCTTCAGCTTCTGGAGCCGGATGCGGCGTTCCTGCGCCCTCAGCACCTCGTTGGCGGTTTTCGCCTGGAGGTAGGTCGTGCCGCCACCGACCGCCGGGACCGCCAGCCCCTGTTCGCGGAGCGTGTCGCCGACAGCTGTGACTGCAGCTTCTGGCACCGGCTTCAGCTTCGGTTCGGGGGGCTTGCGCGTCTTCGAGGGGTCTGTCGTTTCGGCACGCCGCGAGTCGCTGGCGACGGCGTTGATGCTGCCGTCGGGATAGAGGACCAGCCGTTCGGCGGTCTTCGCCTTCTGGATCGCGCCCCGCGACAGCCCGACATGCGAGGCGTACTGGCGCTCGCTCATGCCCTGCATCGACAGCTCCGATTATCATTCAAGATCATGCGCTTATCTCGTTGATAAGCATCGCGGGCAGAGCGAACGTCCTTTCAGAAGAACGATGCAACTCGACCCAAGGAGCCACCACGATGACCCGCCGCGCGACCGACAACACGAAAGCCCTCGACGCCTTCATCGCCGCGAAGACCGAGATCGACGCGATGCTGGAGCGGCTCGCCGCCCTGAGCGCGGACCATTTCGAGGCCAGCCCCGACGAGATCAACTGGGGCCATGTCGGCACCCTGAACCACTACCGCGCCAAGCTGCGCGAGATCACCGACATGGCCTTCCACGAAGGCGAACACGCCGAGTGAGACGATCCGCTTCTGGTCTCGCCCGCCGACTGGCGGGCTCGACCTCGTAGAAGGGCCCGCATTCCGCGCGCCCCGATACGGGAGACGACGATGACCATACTTTCCGACACCCAAGCCCTGATCCTGAGCGCCGCCGCACAGCGGCCCGAGCACATCGCCCTGCCGCTGCCCGACAGCCTGCGCGGCGGGGCCGCCGCCAAGGTGGTCGGCGCGATGCTCTCCAAGGGGCTCCTGCAGGAGGTCGACGCAGACCTGCGCAAGGGCGAACCGATGTGGCGCGAAACCGGCGACGGCCACGGCGTCACGCTGGTCGCCACGGATGCAGGCCTCGCTGCCATCGGCATCGAGCCCGAATACGCGAACAGCGCGCCCACGGGCGCGACGGACGCGCCGAGCGACGCGCCCGCGATGGACACGCCCACCGCGCCTGAAGCCGCCCTCAAGGCGCGCACGCCGCGCGAGGGAACCAAGCAGGCCACGCTGATCGCCATGCTGCGCGCGCCGGATGGCGCGACCATCGAGGAGATCATGGCCGCCACGGGCTGGCAGTCGCACACGGTGCGCGGCGCGATGGCCGGGGCGCTGAAGAAGAAGCTCGGGCTCGAGGTGACCTCCGAGAAGGTCGAGGGGCGCGGCCCGGGTCTACCGCATCGATTGATTGGACGCAGCTTCACAAGAGCACACCATGTCAAGAGGTATGAATCATGCCTCTTGACGAATCCCATCGCCGGCCCGCAAGATGCGTGCATCAACCCTCTTGAAAGGTGGCGCGTATGGTCGACTCAATCACGGTTCGACTGGATCCCAATCTTGCATCCCGTCTCGGCGAATTCCTAGCACAGAACCCCAGTCTATCAGCTGCATCCGTTGCCGCTCGTGCCTTGGACGATTTTCTACCGAAGGCTCCCAAGGTCGTATCGACAAAACCCGCCAAGCCAGGTGGCGGACAGGACGAGTTCACCGGCCGTGAGGGCTATGAGTTTGGCATCTCAGTTGGCCGGGCACTTGCGAGCAAAATCGGCGAACTTGTCAGCCCAGTGGCAACAGAGCTCACACTACCTGACGGTCGGCGAGCTACTCTGCGTACCGCGAAGGGACGCAACACGCAGTGGGGATGTCTCAACACTCTTCTCGAGCGTATCGACGTCGTTCTCTGTGCATTCACCCCGGACGGAACGAACTTCGATGTCTGGGAGGTTGACGCCAAGGTCTGGGCCCGCGAGGCCCGAAACGCATCTCCCGGCCACAAGCTGCACAACAAGCTGACGTTGCTGGGCAAGTCAGGCGTCGAAAAGTTCGGAAAGCCCTTCGGCAGCTACTCCATCTAGTCGCCCCGCACCCGGATTGCCTCGAACACCCGCCGCAGGAGGTAGGACCGCGCGATGCTCACCACGGTGAAGACCGCCCCCAGCTTCAGGTTCTGCGCCAGCGTTGTATGCAGCCCGAAGACAGGGAAGATCAGGATCTGCGTGACCACCGCGACGCCATAGCCAATGATCACGTTGGCGACGGACTCGACCAGCGACATGAGGCGGGTCTGCTTCATGCCCCCACCTCATCCATCGGCCAGCAGTTCAGCCGCCAGAGTTCGCAGCGCATGCGCCGCAACCAGGGGGACCACGCCGTTGCCACAGAGCCGAAGCCGGTCCACCCGGTGGGCCAGCCCATCAGCGCCTCGACGAACAGCGGGTTCAAGGTCCGGCGCGGCTCGGAGGTATTGCGCCCAGCCATCGGCGTCACCAGGACATGGCGGCCAAGCAGGCCGTTCACCGGTGTGTTGGCAAGGCTCGTCGCTCCATCTTTGTGATCGCGCGCCGTCGGCGTCATCCACATCCCCGCTGCGTGGGTCAGGTCCGCCGTCCGGCGATTGCCCGCGCTCGGCTTGCAGCCATCGTTCGCCATCGGCGTCGGCCAGTCCCGCGCCATGCCGTCCAGACCCTTCTCGTGCTTCCGATCTCCGCCCCGGCTGCGGAAACTGTCGGTCTGCGGCGTCGGCCAGAGCGCAGCCGTCGTCGCGAGGTTCATCCCGTGCTGGCCCGCTTCCTGCGATGGCGTCGGCTTCGTCTGCCGGTTCTCGTTGGCGCTGGCCCTCGGCGTCGGCCAGAGCCGCAGCAGTTCCGTCCGGTTCCCGGCACTCGACCGGGTCCCAGAGCAGGCGCGCGGGGTCGGCCAGCTCGTCCCCTTCACGGACGGCGAGGATTAAGAGCCGCTCGCGCTTGTGCGGTGCGCCGACTTCCGCCGCCGTGAAGAGGCCAGCCGCAAGGCGGTAGCCCATGCCGACCAGTCCTTCGGCGACTTCGGGGAAGCCGAGGCGGAGATGATGGGCGACATTCTCGAGGAAGACGAAGGGCGGCTCGACCTCGCCGATGATGCGGGCGACATGCGGCCAGAGGTGGCGCGGGTCGTCGGCACCCCGGCGCTTGCCCGCGACGGAGAACGGCTGGCACGGATAGCCCGCAGTGACGATGTCCACCGCACCGCGCCACGGGTGGCCGTCGAAGGTGGCAACGTCGTCCCAGACAGGCGCGCGATCCAGGGACGCATCTTCCATCCGCGCCACGAGAGTGGCTGCGGCGAAGGTTTCCCGTTCGACATGGCCCACAGCACGATATCCGGGGAGTGCGACGGCGAGCCCGAGGTCGAGCCCGCCCGCGCCGGAGCATAGGGAGAGGCCGAACAGGCATGCGTCTCCGGCTCCGGAAGCGCGTCCGGAGGAAGGTAAAGCCAAGTCATGCATGTCACGCGGCGGTCTTGCGCTTTCGCGCGGGTTCGGGCGGGGCGTCCGTTTTCTGCGCATTCGCCGTGGGGGCGGCATCGTCGCCCAGCCGCTCGGCCCTCACCTGCGCGAAGGTCCGACCGTCACCATCAAGGATTGCGTCGCGGCCGGTCTCGGCCTGCCAGCGCTCGACCGCGACGTCGACATAGGCGGGGCTAATCTCCATCGCGAAGACTCGGCGGCCGTTGGCCTCGCCCGCCATGATCTGCGAACCCGACCCCGAGAACGGCTCGTAGCAGAGCCCGCCCCGCGCAACGTGCTGGCGCATCGGGATGCCGAAAGCGTCGAGCGGCTTCGGCGTCGGGTGGTCGGGCCGCTCGTCCTTGGCGAAGCTGGGCAGCGCCCATGTCGAAGGCAGCGTTTCCTCGGCCACCTTGGGCGGACGGTTCGGGCGACGCCAGCCCATGAAGCAAGGTTCATGCTTCCAGAGGTAATGCGAGCGGGTGAGCACCCCGCGGTCCTTCACCCAGATGATCTGCTGATGGACGAAGGCACCGGCCTTCTCCCAGCAGGCTTCCAGCATCGCCTGGCGGCGCGAGGCATGCCAGCAATACCAGGCGGCATCGTCGGCGATGGCCTCGGCCACGGCGGCAGCGATGAAACCGTCGTAGAGTTCCGCGCCCTGCGAACTGTCGTCCCACGTGGTGCCGTAAGACGCTGACCAGTCCTTGTTCCGGGTCGGATGGTTCGAGCCGTCGTAGTCCACCAGATACGGCGGGTCCGTCGCGAACAGGATCGCGCGCTCGCCATTCATCAGGCGGCGCACGTCGGCCGCGCTGGTGCTATCGCCGCAAAGCAGGCGGTGGTCGCCAAGGATCCACAGGTCACCAGTGCGCGAGGCCGGATTGCGCGGCGGTTCGGGGATGGTCACCGGCGGCACGGAGCCCCCGGCGCCACCTTCTTCACCGTCGTCTTCCGCGACGTAGGCCAGCAGCTTGTCGAGTTCGCCGTCCGAGAAGCCGACCAGCGACAGGTCGAAATCCTCGGCCAGCAGGTCGTTCAGTTCCGCCGACAGCAGCGCCTCGTCCCAGGTGCCGAGTTCGGTCAGCTTGTTGTCCGCGATCCGGTAGGCCCGCCGCTGCGCCTCGGTCAGATGCCCGAGCACGATCACGGGCGCTTCCGTCAACCCCAGCTGCGTGGCGGCCAGTACGCGCCCGTGCCCCGCGATCAGCTCGCCGTCCTCGCCGACCAGACAGGGCACGGTCCAGCCGAACTCGGCCATGCTGGCGGCGATCTTCGCGACTTGGTCCGCGCCATGCGCCTTCGCATTGCGGGCATAGGGCTGCAGCCTCGCCAGCGGCCACATCTCGATCCGATCCGGGGCAAAGCTCAGCGTCATCGGCGGGTCATTCCTCGGATCAGGGTGGATACCCCTGGCTTCCGGACTCCGGGGTCCAGACTGGACTCCACACGGGGTCCAGTGGCCACCAGAGGTGTCCAGCATCAAGGGTTTGAATTTGCAGAGTTTAGGCGAATTCAGGCGGCGGTGGCCTCTTGGTGGCTTCCCAAAAATCCGGCCCTGTCGCTAGCGATGTGCCGCGCTTCGCCCGCCAGCATACGAATATCGCCCGGAAGGAACCGCCAACTCGCCGGGGCTGGACCCCGGCCGGACTCCCGAAGCCAGCGGGGGTATCCACCTCGGATCAGCCCCTCTTCGCCCGAGCGCACGACCCCGAGCATATCGCCGTGGATAGCTTCAGAAAGGCGATCCGTCTCGTCTTGCGATGTCTCACGAAGAAATGCGTCAGATCACGAGAAGGTCTTGACATGCAGAGGCAAATTGGCGCTGCGGCGCACGCATTGGTCGGCTAGAACAGTCCAGACGATGTGCAATCTACAGGTTGAGAGCGATGGGTGAAGCGAAGCGCCGTAGAGAGATCGAGGAGAGGGCGAGAGCATTTGCGCGTCCCATCAAGCGCGCGCGGTTCAACCTATACACCACGGGCACTCGGCTATCGCGAACTGCATACATGTGCGAGGAGGTATCGTGGTGGTGCTCGCCCGAAGAGGATCTCCTCGGCATGGTAGCGCGAGACACGACAGACAATGACTACCTCTGGATGATCCTGGCGAGGGATCGGATTGGCCGATTCCGCTGCGCTTCCTTGAAGACTGATTTTCGAACGCAAGAGTATGCGGAACGGCAACTCTGGGTCGCGATGTCGGAGGTCATTGAAAGTGGAGAGATCGAGGAGTTCGGCCAGCAGGGTGATGAAACCAACAGTCCACTTGACCCGTTTGAGGTGCCAGCAGACTTGCCGGAAGAAAAGCTCCATCCCTACTTCAAGCTTCTGAGGGACGAACCAGGCCGTGCGCCTGCTCGCAAGGTAATTTCAGAACTAGCCCTCTGGTTGGCTCCGAAAGACCCTCACTTCGTGCGAGAATTCCAGACAAACGGCTTTGACCAAAGGCTATGGGAGTTATTTCTTTGGGCGGCTTTCCGCGAGTTCTTTCTCGACGTCGAGCAACTTGACGCTCCCGACTTCCGGTGCCGAGCGCCAGGTGTGGATTTCACCGTCGAGGCAACAACGGTCGCTCCATCCCAGGGAGGCGTACTCGAAGATCACCCGAACCCAAAGACGGACAAAGAGCGAGAGCAATTTCTTCGCGACTACATGCCCATGAAGTTCGGCGGTGCCCTGACCGGCAAACTCAACAAGGCTAACGCTGCAGGCCAACGATACTGGGAGCGAGACGGCAGCAAAGACAAACCGTTCGTGATCGCCATCGCAGATTTTCACAAACCCGCCGATAAGGATGAACTGGGGCCAATGACCTATACGCAGTCAGCGCTCTGGCAATATTTGTACGGCTCACGGGTCACATGGCGCTTCGAAGGTGAGCAGCTTGTTATCGACACTCATTCGATCGAAGAGCACGAATACAAAGGGAAGCGAGTTCCTTCTGGTTTCTTCGACTTGCCAGATGCGGAGAACGTTTCAGCGGTTATTTTTTCGAATGCTGGCACCATCGCGAAATTTGATCGGATGGGCGTGACAGCAGATTTTGGCGCCGACGGTTATGGCTATTTCCGCGTTGGGCTGCGCTACAATCCTGATCCTAACGCGATGATGGGGGAAGCCTTTTCTGTCGATGTCAGGGACGAGGGTTATGAGGAATTCTGGACACAAGAGATTCAGGTTTTTCATAATCCGAACGCCAAGCACCCGTTGAAGGTTGAGGCCCTCCTTGGGGCCACTCATCACTTCTTCGAAGACGGACAACTCAAATCAATCACACCTCATGACGCTGTCCTGAGTTCGTTTACGATGTTGATGAAGTACGTCAAGGCGGAGGACTGGGATAGGGAGACCAAAGCGGCTCAAACCTAGAAGCATGAATCCCTTCACGTTCTGGCGGCCGCCTTCGCCACCACGAACTCCATCGACCGTTTCGACGGTGCTTGTCTCCCGTTCAGCCGCCAGACGATGACCGCGATCCCATATTGCCAGCGCCGGTTGGCGGTGGCGCGGCTGATGCCCAGCTCCCAGCAGATCGGCTTCCACGGCTTCCGGTTCGCCCGAAGCCAGAGCAGGCGCGCGTCGGCAGGGTCGAGCCAGCGCAGCCAGAGTAGAGCATCTTCAGCCTGGGTGATGTCGCGCGGACCGGGCTTCGGCCGTCGCATCCGGGGCTCTTGGCCGATCTGATCGGCGAAGCTGTGGAAATACTCGGGCCAGGCATTGAAATAGCCCTGCGGCTTCACATCAGGTAACGAGCGGAACACATCGGCCGCTTTCTCGAGCCGGTCCTCGACCATGGCGGGCGTCCAGTCAGCCATTCGCGCCCTCCCGTTCGACCACGCGCAGCCCATACAGCTTTTCGCCCAGCTGACGCACCAGTTCGCGTTCGGGCCAGGTGAGGCGCGGATCGTCCGCCGAAATCGCCAGCAGCCCCTGTTCCTGCCACCCCTCCCGCTTGACCTGCTCGGGATCCCGGCGTTGGCCGCCATAGCCCCTCGGATGCCACCTCATGCGACACCCCCATTCGTCTCGATGGCCCAGTGCAGGATTGCGATGGCATCAGCCTCGTTATCATCGGCCGGACTGAAACCTCGGGCCCGCGCTGCGGCGACCATTGCATCTTTGTCGGCATTTCCCTTCCCGGTGGCATGACGCTTGATGGTGCCGACAGGAACGCCCTCATAGGGCACGCTGCGGAGTTCAGCCCATGACGTCAGGGTGGCTATCAGCCCGCCATAGACATGGGCAGCGTCGGTACCGACATGACGGCGGACTTCCTCGAACCAGATCGCGGCGATTGGCCCGGACAGTCGGTCGATCTCGGTCAGCCAGTTGGCAAAGTGGAGATACCGCATGCCGCCGCCATCGAAGCGGCCGGGGCGAAAGGAGGTCGTGCCGCTGGTGATCAGGCCGTCATGGTCGCGGATCGCCCAGCCTGTCGTCGTCCCGAGGTCGAGGGCAAGGATGCAGGACGCGGAAAGGCACCCCGGTTCGAGGTGCAGGTCGGCTGTCTCGGTGGTCGGCGTCATGTTGAAGGCTCACATCAATCGTGGGCCTTCGGCTTTGGTCATTGGCAGGGAATCATGCCATGCGCGCCCTTTCAAGAAAAATGCGCCTGACGATGCTTCTGTCCCACCTGCTCGTGGGGTGTCCCACTTATCGATCAAAGTGGGACGTCAGATTTTCCTTTTCAAAACAAGGCGTGTCCCACCCGTCCCACTTGTCCCACCTTTTTCCCTACGTCGCATGAGGAAGAATGAGGTCGGCCGGGACATGTACGCTTCATATAAGAAAGAGAGAAGTTGGTGGTCCAAGTGGGACAGGTGGGACAGGATTGATTTCAAATGGCTTTTTCTGTCCCACCTTGGGCTTGAAGTGGGACACGCCGCGAAGTGGGACAGCGGCCAAACGACAAGGGGCACCCGGATGGATGCCCCCTGGATGCCTGAACTGGCCATCGCGATGTCAGCCGCTCTGCGGCCTGCGATAGCGCCATTCGCGGGTCGCACCTGCGCCGCTGCGGTACCGCTCCCAGTCCCGCGACTTCAGCCAGGCCCCCACACGCATCTGATCGCCCTTCGTCCATTTCGCGGGCTCGATGCCGAGCGCACCTTCAAGGATCTCGCCTACAGACACGTCGCGGATAGCCTCGGGACGTTCGAACTCTTCATTCTGCCAATCCTCATAGCCCGCATGGCCGCGATTGACGCTGCGGGTGTCGTGGGTCAGCCACCGATCGATACGGGCGTCCCAGGCATCCGCCTGATAGCGTGCTTCTTGTGCGGCGGTAGCTTCGGCAAGGATCGCCGGATCGTCGATCCACCAGATCGCGCCTTCGCGGAAGCGATGGACGGCTTCGGCCCAGATCTGATCCCGGTCGCGGGCCAGCGCCGCGATGTCGATGGTCCCGCAGCGAAGCGGCCAGAAACGGCGATTGCCGGTCTCGTCGCGCAGGTAGGTGTCCGGGTTCACGGTTCCGGCGAAGACGCATTGGCGCGGGACCTCGACCGTGTAGCGACCGTAGGGCGGGCGGAAGCGGTCTGTAGTGCGGGTCAGGAAGGCCTTGATGCGCGAGACTTCGGCCCGGCCGATGGCGTCGAGTTCGGCGATTTCCACGATCCAGACGCCCTGCATGTGGATGGCGGCATCCTTGGACCCAAGCTCGGGCAACTCGTCGGTGAACCAGTCCTCGCCCGCCAGAACCTTGATGGCTGTCGATTTGCGCGCGCCTTGCGGGCCTTCGAGGATCAGCATGTGATCGGCCTTCACACCGGGGCGGAAGATGCGTGCCACGGCCGAGATGAGCCAGAGCGCGCCGACGGTATGATGGAACGGGGTCGGGGCAGCGCCGAGATAGGTACTGGTCCAGGTCTCGATCCGGGGCGTGCCGTCCCAGCGGAGGTGTTCCAGCCAGTCGCGGACAGGATGGATGCGGTGTTCGCGGGCGACGGCGCCGACGGCACGACCGACGACAAGCGGCGCGACATTGACCCCGCGCAGCTGCAGCCATTCAGCGGTCCGGACATCGTCGGCATCCTCCCACGGACGGGGAAACGGGCCGGTCGCGGTATCCCACGGAAGCGGTTGGCGGACAACGATCTCCTGCGAGAAGTCGTCGAAGGCCAACACGCCCGCGAAAGCGACGTCGGACGTCAGTGCGATGATGACATTGGCCTCGTTGCGCTCGGGCGTCCCGACCAGATCCTGTCGCAGGCGGTTGAACCAGGCCGGTTTGGCGATCCGCGCATGGGGATCGCCGGAGACGTTCACGCGCTTCACCAGTTCGATCAGCTGCTTGTCGAGGATCGACATGGCGATGCCGGTCGTGGTCTTGATGCGGGCAAGGATCTGGCGCGCGGGCAGCGGGTCCAGCCGCGCGAGGGCAATACGGCCGAGAAGTTCGCCAAGGGCGGAGATATCGGGCGGGTTGGTCAGTGCATCTGCTGCGGCCACCAGATCAGCGATAGTGTCGCCAGCAGATGTCAAGCGATCCATCGCGGCGGACGGGTCTTCGGTCGGCAGCCCCTGACGCGGGCCGTAGTCCTCGGCGCGCGCCCCGCGCAGCAGATCATCGTTGAAGTCGTCGCCATGGAGCGGGACCACGATTTCGTTCGGAATGTCGGCCCGGTTCAGCCGGTCCGAGAGCATGGCGGCCGCCTGACGACCGGCATCGCCAGCATCGGCATAGATCGTGACCCGTGTCGTGCCCTCGGGCCAGCGAAAGCGCGCGAGGCCATCCGCGGACAGGGCCGCCCAGACGGCGGTCCCGAACAGGGCATGCGCTGCCAGGGCGGTCTCGATGCCCTCGGCAATGCCAACGTGGCCGTCCGTAGGCATGGCGAACAGGCGCACGGCCGCGTCGGCCACCGATCCCAGCATCTTCTTGCCAGCCGGGCCCTTGGCACTGCCATCGTCCAAAAGGAAGGTCCTGTGGATGCCCGGCGCACGGGTTCCGTCCGCTAGTCGAGGCAATGCGATCAGCCCCGGCCATCCACGCCGCGTGTCGAAATCCGGCAGGTCGGGGTGGAAGAGAAGGTCCGGGCAGCCCGGGTTCGCAAGGCCGCGCGCATGCAGGTATGCCTCGCCCACGGTTCTGGAGAGTGGCTGCGCGCCATCGACCAGCCGGACAACCTCCGTTGAATGGTCGGGCTTCGGGCGCGGCAAGGATCGAGGTGCGGGGCGATCCATCCCGGCAATCCGCGCCGCTTCGTCGAAGAGCGCGCCGTCGCTTAGCCCCGTCGCCTGCGCGATCAGATCGATGGGCCCGGCGCTTTCGCCGGTCGCATAGTCGAAGCCCCAGCCCGCATAGGGCCCGTCAAGGTGGATGGTGCACGACCCTTCCTTGCGCGGCGGGCGGCCGGACAGGTCGGCACAACGCAAGGAGCGACGGTCGCGCGCCAGCCGCGCCTCCGGAAAGATGCCGGGGAGCCAGTCGCCTGCGGTCGCGGCAAGCCGATCCTTCACGGCGGCCAGATCGTGGCGTGCCTTCGGCATGGCGATGTCGTTGAGATCGATCATCGCGCCCCCTCACGCCAGGAGGACGAGCCCGCGTTCGGCGCGGGTGATGGCGGTATAGAGCCAGCGGCGGCGGTCGATCTCGCTGCGACCAAGCCCGTCGTCCCAGACGATCACGTTCTCCCACTGTGACCCTTGCGCCTTGTGGGCGGTGATCGCCCAGCCGAAGGTCGCCTCGGTCAGCTTGCGCTTTTCTCGCCAGTCGCGGTCATGGCGCTTGGCATCATAGGCGACGTGATCCTCGAAATGCCCCTTGTAGATGTGCAACCGGCCTGGACGGCCGTCGCTGTCGAACGGCGTGACACGTCGTCCGTCTTCGTCATGCACCACGGCCGAGAAGTAGAGGCTACCCTCGTCGACGATATCCTCAAGGGTCAGGAACATGCCGTTGATCAGACCGAGCGAGTTGTCGTTCTTCAGGCAAATGATCTTTTCCGCCCCGCCGGTGGGAAGATATGTCCCGCCCAGCCCGGCCGCCGCGCGCATCGCGTTGTTCAGCTGGAAGCGCGTCGCGTTCAGGCCGCAGATCAGCTGCCCGCCGCGCAGCGCCTGGTCCGGCGTGATGTCGCCCTTGCGCAGCTTGGCGACATGGGCGTCGTAAACCCCGAAGCCGATGGGTTCCCCCATACGCGCCATCGTGGCGAGACGGATGATGGCGCTCTCGGCCGCCTGGCGGTGGATCTCGGTCAGCATCACGTCGGGGGCGTCCCGGGTGAAGGCCCCTTCGCCCTTGATCGGCGGCAACTGTCCGGGATCGCCCAGCACGAGGATCGGCTTGCCGAAACTCATCAGGTCGCGGGCCATCTCCTCGCCCACCATCGACACTTCGTCCAGCACGATCAGCCGCGCATCCGCGGCATCGCTTTGCGGGTTCAGGGCGAAGCGGGGATGCTTCATCGCGGACAGCGCCTGACGCATCGCCTCGATCCCGGCTTCGGCCGCGGTCCGGTCGAAACCGGTCAGCCTGCGTGCGGCGCTCTCGGCCTCCTGAACCTTGGCGGCAGCGGCGGCGATTTCTTCCTCGGTCGCTTCGATCACCGAATAGATCAGGCTGTGGATGGTGCGCGCGGGCGTGCCCTTGCGAGTCAGCACGAGCGCAGCCTTGCCGGTGAGGGTGGCGGTCACGACGCCCGGGACGCAACGGCCGTCCTTGGCGCTGCGATGGGGTGACAGTCCAAGGTCGTCGAGGGCGAACTTCAGGACCGTGCTCTTGCCCGACCCGGCATAGCCGAAGAGCCGGAACACCTGGCTCGATCCGGTGCGGTTTTCGAACCAGTCGCGGACTTCGGCGATGGCGGCGGCCTGCGCGGCCGAGGGGACGAAGTCAGACACCGCCGCCCCTCCAGCACCGCCCCGCCCATGCGCAGGGCGCGTGCCACTTGCCGCCGGCCATGCCGCCCCGGCAGACGACCGCCGTGGGCTCGGTCGCCATCCGGGGCAACCATTCGCCTGCCGCCGAGGCCTGCACGACCGTGACGGCCCGATCCGACATCTCCTGCGCGAGGCGGGCATCGAACGGGACGAGTTCCGCGTGCAATTCCATCGTGTCGCGGTTCAGCGCGGTGAACAGCGCCGGGTTGGGCAGATCCATGTAGGCCTGATAGAGCGCGATCTGCGCGGCATAGACGGGACGCGCGATGCTGACGCCGCGCTTGACCACATCCTTCCAACTGGAAGCGCCGAGCGCCTTGTTCTCCCAAAGGGCGGGGTACTCCATCGCGACGGGGCCCGAGACGAAGCAACCGTCGATATGGCCCTTGAACCGGCCCGCCATGGCCTCGAAGCCGAACTGGCGACCATCGGGGCGTTCCGTGCGCAGGTCGAACCCTGCGATCCGGAACCAGCCCGCGACGATGTCCTCGGCCCGGTGGCCAGCCTCGAAGATCCGCAGGATGCGCGGCTCGAACTCCTGGCCCTTGTCCTTGGGCTCCGCGAGAAAGTCATACTGGATCTGTCGCAGGCAGTCGCGCCCCAGCCCCGAGGAACTGACATAGGTGCGGGGGCGCTCAGCGCGATTGCGCGCCGTCAGGGCCGCATCGATGGCGGATGAGACGGCCGTGGCGATCGGTGGACGCGGCGCATCCTGACCGTAGATGCAGCCCGAGCCGTGGTTCAGGTCGATCATTGGTCGCGCTCCCAGAACCCGCCAGCCTGCGCGATGCAGGTCAGCTTGTGATGCTGGGCCTCTGTCAGCCGGGCACGCGCGCCGAATGTCGCCAGCTTCTGGCGCAGGCTCTCGCAGAACTCGACCTCGAAGTCGGTGATGGCATTAGCTGTCGCGGCGGCGAGGAGGTCGGTCCAGGGGGTGGTCTCGTCGTTCAGATCGATCATGACGGCCCTCTCAGAACGGAATCGGATCGTCATGGGCCGTGCCGGTCCGCTCCTTGCGCGCGCCTTGTGCCAGCATGCTGTCCACGTAGCCGGTCACGGCCGCTTCGATCAGACGGTCGATGTCGGCGGCGGTGCGGTTGAAGAAGGGCGCCATCAGGCCGAGGTCGGTCAGCGCTTCGGCGAACAGCACCCGGGCGTCGCGGATGGCCTGTGCCTCGCGGGCGGTCTTGTCGATCATGCCATTGTTCCTTTGGGCGATTGCGCTGCCCACGTCCTGACAGCGGAGCCAGCAGAAGCGGTGATAGGGGTAGCGGTCGTGCTGGAGCCGGTGGAGGTAACCGAAGCCGCGGGCCTCCCGGGCGCAGACGGCGCAGATCGTCACCCGAGCAAGAGCGTCGCGATCGGGTCGTCCTTTGGCCAGTCCTGCCGGTGAAGCCGTTCCGACTGCATCACGATCCAGCGCGAGATGGCGTTCACCGCCATGGCCTCGAGGTCGCCGAGGGTAAGGCTTGCGATGGGTTGGTGCAGTTTTCCTCGGGCCTCGAGCCATGTTCCGATCTCCAGCGCGGCGGCGCGCGTCACATGCGCCTGCCATTCGTCGGGGGTCATGGGCCGGTCGCCCGGCCCAGCCCCATCGGGCTCGGCGGTGGTGGATCGCACCGACCCACCCGACCGCCGCTTCCTCCGCTCCTCAGCCATTGAGCCACGCGGGCATGGCGGGGGTACCCGGCGCAGCGGGTGCGGGGGCCTGCGGCGTGGGCGGAGCGGCCGGGGCGTTCTGCGACCCCCAGGCGGGCGCCGGTGCCGACGCGGGCTGCGGTGTCGCGCCCCAGTTCGGCGCCGCAGGCGACGGTTGCGCCGCGCCCCAGGCCTGTGCCGGGGCCTGCCAGCCCGGCGCCGCGACGCTCGCGGCCTTGCGCGGCGGGGCGTTGACCGGGTCGGGCGGGACGGTTTCGCCGCGCATGATGGCGGCATGGTGCAGCTCGTCGGGCAGAACGACGTTGGCGATGCGGTTCTGGTCGCGGTACTGCGGGTTGGAGGCGGGCTCCACCATGATGCGGGCGGCGAAGACGATGCCCTCCAGATGCCGCAGACCGGGCAGAACCCGCTTGGCCTTGGCGGCGGGGCTTTCGTCCCTGGGATCAAGGCCAAGGGCGCTGTCCACGATGGCGCGAAAGGTGGATTTCGAAATCTTCCAGCCGATGGACTGGCCTTTCTCGTCCAGCTTGCCGCCCGCCACGGTGAAGCTCTGCCAGAACTTGCGGCGGGCATGGGGGCCGTCGACGACGGTGAACTCGCAGTCGAGCATGCGGGCGTCGCTGGACTGCGAAGCCTTCAGAAGCCCCGCATCCGCCGGGGTCGCGCCGTTCACGCCACCGGGGCGAATGGTCAGCCGCACCTTGGCGAAGGTGCCGTCGGGGATCAGTTCGCCAATGGGGGCCATCTGCGGCTGGGCGTCGTTCAGATCGTAGCTCATGGGATCATGTCCTTTCAGGGATCAGGAGGCGAAAGCGGGGTGATGGGGCGCGCGACCGTCGGTCCGGGCGAGCAGCGCGCCAAGGTCGGGCGGTTCGGTCAGGTCTAGGCGGCCAGACCGGTCCTTGGCGGGAAGGCCCCAGGGGTTGCCGGACTTGCAGACAAGGCGGCGGTCGGTGGCGGTCTCGTCCAGCACCCAGCCGCCTTCGGCGTCGCGGGCGAATAGGTGCATCGAGACGACCTGGTCTACGATGCCCGGCAACTCACGCCCGGCCTTGCTGCCTTCCATCTGCGGCTGCCAGGTGACGGTGCCGAAGTCGTCGGTCACCTTTTCCAGCACGCCGACGAAGATCACGGTCTTGCCGCGCGCATGCTGGAGGTGCTTGAGCGCCTGAATGACCTCACGCCCCAGAAGACCGTAAGCGCCTCGGACATCAGGCTTGCCGGTCCGATCCGAGAAGGCTTCGGGCTGCTGGCGGGCATAGGCCATCGCCTGCCGCGTCAGATCGGTGATCGAGTCGACGAAGACGATGCGGCGCGCGGCAAGGAAGGCCTCGATGCCGCTGTCGCGGTGCTGGGCCTGCAGCCACACATGCCGTTCGGTCCCGTACCAGGACTGCGGATGCTGCGCGGGGTCCGGCCCACCGATCAGCACGGCAAGATCGCGGAAATCGGTGAAGCTGCGCACCGGGATCGACGCGCCGCGCCAGTCCTGCACCGACTTCATCCCGGCCTCGAGGTCGAGGCAGACGGTTTCCTCGGCAGGCAGGGACTTCAGAAGCGTGGTCTTGCCCACGCCGGGCGGGCCGAAGATGGCGAGCGAGGTCTTGTTCTCGGCGGCCGAGAGGCGTTCGTCGGCGGTGATGATGCGGAAGGCCATGGGGTTCTCCGAAGGATTGAAAGGGCGCGGCGGCGGGGGTGACCGGGTGCCGAAGGGGAACCTGCCCGGCGTTGCCGCTCGGGCGTCCCGCCGCCGCGCGTCACCGGTCTCGGGTCTCGAGCCGGAACACGGGTTTGCCGGTGGTCTCGGACCGGGCGGCGGCGAAGCCCTCGCGCATGGCGTCGGGCCAGGCCCCAAACCGGCGTTCCGGCACGCGATAGGCGATCTCGAGGTACTGGGTCGGGTCGTCGCCCGACTCGCGGATCCGGGTCGCCATCGCGGCCAGCCGGTCCTGATCCCACGTGACCTTCTTCGGCAGATCGGCGATCACCACCACGCCCGCATCCTCGATCCGGACGGTGCCGGAGGTCTTGCCTTGAGCGGAACGCTCGGCCTCGGTCGCCGCGCCATAGCGCTGCGCAAGTGCCGCCTCGAAACGGTCCCTCAGGCGCTTGACCCGGGCGGTCTCGGCCGCTGCTTCGTCCTGCAACGCGAGAAGCAGCGCAGGCGGCATGTCGGCGATCTCGCCGATGGACAGCCGGTCGAGGTCATCGAACGTCGGCATGTTGCCGGCCCGCCCCTCGCTCGGCGCATCGGTGCTTGGGAACGGCATGGCCATCAGCGCCCCTCCCGCTTCAGGGCCGCGTCAACGGCGCGGTCCGTGCCGAGAGCCCCGGCCTCGCGGGCCAGGCGGTGGAGCCGTTCGAGCGCCGAGGAGCGGCGGATTGCGGCCGACACGTCGGCATTCGCCGCCACGACGGCGAAGGCGATGTCGTCGATGGTCGCCATCTCGATCAGCAACGGCTCGGTCTCGTTCCCCTCGCGCCAGGGCGCAGGGATCGCATCCGGCAGGTCGTCCAGGCTGTGGAAGGCACGGCGCAACCGGGTCATCAGGTTCGGCAGCCGGGCGGGCTGAGGCTCCGTTTTCGCGGTCTCGGCCGATTTCCCGGCGATGGCGAAGTAGAGGGACGGCGGGAGCCAATCCCCGATCCAGGCAAGCACGGCGCGCATCAGGCGGCCTCCTCTGTCGCGATGAGTTGGGAAAGCGGGATCGGCGCATGGCGCGGTTTGGTCCGCGCGATGGCCAGATAGGCAAAGCGGTCTGGGCCGACCCGGACCTGTACCAGATGCACCAGCGCGGCCTCGAAGGCGCGGCGGGCGGCACTGGCCAGCGCCCCGAGCCTGCGGCGATCCGGCTCCGGAAGGGTCGAGATCACCGCCGTGGCATCGATGCCGAGGAACCCGCGATGATACTCGAGGCGGTCCCCCGGCATGGCCTGACCGATCCAGGCACAGAACTCGATATCGGTGAGCGGCCGGGGCTTGGCCGGGATGAAGGCGGTGGGGTGCATGACGAACATCTCCATGTCGGTCCTCTACTCACGCCGCCTTGGAACCGTCCCACTCCGCCCCGAACCCGCGCATCGCGAGGTCGAGCCGAAGGCGGGCGATGTGGCGGTAAAGAGCAGAGCGGGAGATGCCGGTGCGGCTGACGATTTCGGGCACGGGGCAGGTGCCGAGTGCCGCGCAGAGGCCATGCGTGTCCTCAGACAGACCGCCCAGGGCCAGGGCGAGATCGTGATGGGTCTCGGCGTCGTCCACGGCGGAGCGGTCCTGACCATGCCAGGCGGCCAGACCGTCGGCCTCCGCCAGCACGCAACCCAGCGGCTCGGTGCCGGCGGAGACGGGAGCGTCCAGCGAAATCACGGTGCCACCCTGTGCGCGGCGCTGGCGGTGATGACGGATGGCGATGCGCGAGGACTGGTTGCGCAAGACGATGTTGGCGAAAGCGCCGATGCCGCCGCGGCGTGCGTCGAAACCCGGCAACCGGCAGATCAGGTCGACCAGCAAGTCTTGGCGGAGATCGTCGAGATCGGCGGCGGGCAGCTTGAGCTTGCGATGCAGACGGCGCGCGGCGATGGCCCCTTCGTCGATCAGTGTGGCAAGGTCGTCGGGGGAAATGGGTGGGTGCATGTCGTTCGATCCTGGTCGTTTGCGTTCACGACCCGACCGTGCAACATGCTGAAATTGTTTATCTCTCGGACTGCTCCGGAAAACCTCCCAAAAACCTCCCGGTACCGGCGAACGGATCTAGGCGATGAAGGCGATTTCGGAGGATACGAAGGTCAGGCGGTAGCCGACCTTCGGCTTCGTCTCAATGAACGCCTTCGTCGGCGCGTCTGTCGAGACGGCCTGCCTCTTGAATGCAGTGCGCAGCCGGTTGATGCATCGATCAACCTGCTCGAGGTTGCTATCTTTTCTGGTGCTGGACTGAAGTGCTGCTGCGATGCTGTCTCGCAATACCCAACCGCCAGCAGCCATGGCCTCCTCCGCGAGCAGAACCAACGCATAGAAGTCCCGCGGTTCGACGGTAATCTCGACTCCATCGCAGATTGCGCGCCGACCGATACGGTCGACCTGAAGCCGCGCATCTGGTGCATGCTTTCCGGCGGCCAAGCGAACCCGGCCAAAATCAAGTGCAAACGGACGAACTGGATCGTCGCGCAGCAAGTCTTCTGCGCAGGACACTGTCATGCGAAGGCGATCCAGTTGACGCGCGACCACAGTCGGCACCTCGCTGCTCCCAAGACTGACGAGAGCGACCGAAGTCTCGGTGTCGATCGCGCCTCGCACATGGTCCAGAATTTCTTGCGCTGTTTCCTCTCGCAATCGCCGCACGAGGCAGATTTCAGCAACACGACCGTGCTGTTGATAGCGACCCAGCCTCCATATCCTGGAGGAGATTGCCGTCGGGCCCGGCCCGGTCAGCCCGGACTGCTCGCGGATCGCTCGACAAAGGGCGGCGACGTCGATGTCGAAAGTCTGGATGTCCAGCGCATCGTCGTGCCGTTCGCACTCGCCAGTCTCTGGATCGACGACAATCAGGGATCCTTCGATGACCCCAAACACCGAGCCGCCATCGTCGGGCAGGTCTATTCGCGGCACCAGAACTCCCAAGTTCCGCAGCGACCGGTGGAAGCGAGGATCATAGGGTTCCAGCTCCGCCGCGCCGATGGCACGGACCGGATGGCGATCACTCTGCCGCAGCAGCAGCCTGATCAGATCTGCGGCGTTTGCGAATGTCATTGTCTTCGAGCATTTCAAGGATGAGCCGTTCGTGCGAATGGTCGCGCATGCTGACGGTGCGCGGCGGCCGGATCGTGACCGGAACCACAGTCTCTGTGCCTTCAACCTCGATCGTCACGTCGATCTTGGCATGCACAATCCGGACGTCATCGATCTCGATCTCCGGCGCGACGACCTTCAAGCGTTTCAGCGCGTTATCCGTGTCGCCGAGCGTCAGGAACCATGGTGAACGCTTCAGCCTCCCGGTCTTTGTGACCTGCGCCTCATCGACGCGAACCTCGCGCAAGGCGACGTGGGTGATGTCTCCGCTTTCGTCGAGGTGAAACTTGAACGATGCGCCCTGCCGCTGAAGCGGCTCGAGCGTGTAAAGCTGTTCCTTCGCAGACGCCTCGAAGATTTCCTTGTCCCCGAGGATATGCTCTCCAAAGAGCTTCACCAGCGTCTTGGCATCGGTTGCCGACTTCGAGCCGACGGCGATAGAACCCTGCCTCGGATCGAATTCGATCGTCGACTGGACGATTTCCCGAAACTTCAGGGTGTCTTCTGCGCCCCCCTGGTCGACGTTCTTCGTTTCAGGTTTGGAGCCATGCAGGATCAGAACGCGAAGCAGATCCTCATCCTCGAACCACCGAACATCGCAGTAACGACCATTGTAACGTCCCAAGAAATGCGTCCGAACGGCTTCGGCAAAGGCGTCTTGCACCCCCTGTTCATGGTGCCTCGGTTCGACATCTTCTCGGTCAGCGTCGCGCTCGAGTTTGGTTGTATGCGTGAGGAATGCAGCCGCGCTCAGCGCCTTGTCAAAAACAACCCGATGATCCAGCCATGTGGCCAGGGCCATGAATCGCGGGGTAAAGCGCAGGTCGTCAGGCGCACCGTCGATGCGGTGGGCAGCCAGAACGTCTACCCCCATTTCAGTCGCGATCTCCTGGATGAACCGGGCGCCCGCATCCGTGGACAGCGTGGAAATGTTATAGAGGGCGAACTGAAGCGGTGCCGGAAACCTCAAGTCGGCCTTGGCAAACAGATTGAAAATCGCCTCGCGCCGTTTGGGATCGCCAGTGGGCAACGTAGCCCAATCCAGTCCGATCTGTTCGAGATAGGGGCTGAGAAGGCGATGCAGCATTTTAAGATCGACGGTCCGCGAAAACGCCCGATCGATGAAGTTGCGGATCCTTTTCGCCATATGCTCTCCTCTTGACACCAACTGTTCCGATCGCGGGCTCACTCAGCCACCCGCAGGCCGCATTGGCCGCACTACAAGCACAAGCGCCCTAATTGGCACTTCGAATGCTCGTATCTGGGCGGCAGGGATTGCTTGAAGTTCTGATTATGTTCAACCCGATCAGGCAACCTCGAGTCGAGTCCGAGCCGCTGACTTCGCGCGATCTTGACGGCCGTGGGACGGTTACTCCGCCAGATGAGTAGAGGCAGTGCAAGCCATCATGGACTTGCCAGCATGAAACGCCCCAATCCATTGCCACCCGACCAGATGACCGCTGCCGAACGCCGCACCGAACTGTGCGCCTTGCTCGCTATCGGGCTGGTCCGGCTTACGCAGCGCGGCCGGGGCGAACCTTCTGACAGAAACGGAGAAATTCGCCTACACTATCGAGCCGACCGATGCCGTCATGCACCCCCGAACCCAACGGAGACCGCATGACGACGCACGACCCCATCCCCGCGCGCTTGGCCGCGCTGAAGACCACGCCAACACCAGATCTGAAGAAGCAGTGGCGCGACCTGTTCGACAGCGAGCCGCCGCTGTTCAACCGCCGTTACCTTGAATCCCGCCTTGCCTACCGCATCCAGGAACTCGCCTATGGCGGGCTGAAACCCGAGACCGTCCGGCGGCTGGAACGGCTGGGCGAGGAACTGGACGGCGGCGACAAGAAGAAGCGCGGCATCCGCCTCGACCGCGACCGTCCCATCACCGGCACCCGGCTACTGCGCGAATGGCAGGGCGTCGAGTATATCGTGACCGTCACCGCCGAAGGCTTTGAGTGGCAGGGGCGGCCATACAAGTCGCTGTCTGCCATCGCGTGCGCCATCACCGGCACCCGCTGGAACGGCTGGGTGTTCTTCGGCCTCAAGAACCACAGGGGGCGGACATGACGAAGTCCGTCGTCCGCAAGCTCCGCTGCGCGGTCTACACCCGGAAATCCTCCGAGGAAGGTCTCGAACAGGAGTTCAACAGCCTCCACGCCCAACGCGAGGCCTGCGAAGCATTCATCGCCAGCCAGCGGTCCGAGGGCTGGGTGCTCGTCCGCGATCAGTACGACGACGGCGGCATCTCGGGCGGCACGTTGGAACGCCCCGGCCTGAAGCGGTTGATGGCCGACATCGAGGACGGGCTGGTCGATGTGGTGGTGGTCTACAAGATCGACCGCCTCAGCCGCTCGCTGGCCGACTTCGCCAAACTGGTCGAGGTGTTCGACCGGAACGGCGTGACCTTCGTCTCGGTCACACAGTCGTTCAACACCACCACGTCCATGGGGCGGTTGACGCTGAACATTTTGCTCTCGTTCGCCCAATTCGAACGGGAGGTGACGGCCGAGCGAATCCGCGACAAGGTCGCCGCCAGTCGGAAGAAGGGGATGTGGATGGGCGGTGTGCCGCCCTTCGGCTACCGAGTGGAAAACCGGAAGCTGCTTGTTGACGAGACCACCGCTGCGCATGTGCGCTGGATCTTCGACCGCTTCATCGAGATCGGATCCTGCACGCTGCTGGCCCGCGAGGTCGGCACGCGAGGCCTCGGAACGCCGCGCGGCAACCAGATCGACAAGAAGTACCTCTACCGGATGCTTTCGAACCGCGCCTACCTCGGCGAGGCGGTGCACAAGGGCGACAGCTACCCCGGCGAACACGAAGCCATCATCGACCGCGAGACATGGGACCGCGTCCACGCCATCCTGCAGGAAAGCCCGCGCAAGCGCGCCGCGCGCACCCGCGCCGAAACACCCGCGCTGCTGAAGGGGCTGCTGTTTGGGCCCGATGGCGCAGCCTTCTCGCCGACCCACACCCGCAAGGGCGGGCGTTTGTACCGCTACTATGTCAGCCAGACGGTGCTGAAGCATGGAGCTGGGGCGTGTCCGGTTGGTCGCGTGCCCGCAGGCGAGATTGAGGTCGCCGTCATCGACCAGCTGCGCGCCGTGTTCCGCCAGCCGGAAATCGTCGCGGGGACATGGAAGGCGGCGCGCGTCCACGCCGACGGCATCACCGAGGCCGACGCCAGTGCGGCCCTCCAGAAGCTCGATCCGCTGTGGGACGAACTGTTCCCCGCTGAGCAGGCGCGCATTGTGGCGCTGCTGGTCGAGCGTGTGGACATTGGCCCGGAAGGGCTCAGCTTCCGGCTCCGGATGGACGGCCTTGGAGGGCTCGCACGCGAGATGCTGGCCGGCGATATCGAGGCCGCAGCATGACACGCGGCGCGCCCATCCCCGACATCGTGACGCTCCACGTGCCGTTCCGGATCGTTAAGCGTGGCGGGCGGAAGGAGATGCAGATGCCGGAAGGCGCCACGCAACCGCGGCGGGCAGACGGCACGCTCGTCAAAGCTCTGGCCCGCGCGTTCCGCTGGAAGAAGATGCTGGAATCGGGCGAGTTCGCCACCATCGCTGAGCTGGCCGAGCGAGAGGGGATCGCGACGTCCTATATGACCCGCATCCTGCGCCTGACACTGCTCTCGCCCGACATCGTGGAAGCGATAGTTTGCGGCACGCAGGGGCGGGATGTGTCGCTGGAACGGGCGCTGAAGCCTTTCCCCTTGGAATGGCGGGAACAGCAGGATCAACTAGGATGAGGAGTTGGCTTCGTATGGCTGATGAACGATGCCTTCGTTCGAAGGCATGTTGCACTCAGGGTTTGATCATGGGAGGGCAATCAAGGATCGACAAGATGGACATGTTGGTGCAATCTGGTGCAAACAGGTGCGGTGTGGTCATGTCCAGTACAAAGAAGCGTTTGACCATCTCGCTCGAGTTGGAAGACTACGATGCCCTGCGCGCCTTGGCTGAGGGCCACCGTCCGCCTCTATCTTTGCAGTACATATTGAGTGTCGCGGTTAAGGACTTGCTGGAGAAGCACGCTGCGCGCCAACTCGCTCTTCCCTTGGATAAATGAGCCATGGGAAACTTGAAATTTGTCGATCTCTTCGCGGGCTTGGGTGGTTTCCATCAAGCGCTTGAGCGTCTTGGACACACCTGTGTATTTGCCTCAGAACTCAATAGCGGGCTAGCCGACCTCTACGAAAAGAACTTTGGCATTCGTCCGCACGGCGATATCCGTGAAGCGATTGGTGATGTGCCGCCCCACGACATCCTATGTGCTGGGTTCCCGTGTCAGCCGTTTTCCAAAGCTGGTGAGCAACTTGGTTTTGATTGCCCGCAGTGGGGTGATTTGTTCAATTACGTTCTTGAAATATTAGACAAGCACAAGCCTTCCTATCTGCTCATTGAAAATGTGCCTAATCTTTTGCGGCATGACAGCGGGAAGACATGGCAAAAAATCAAGGTGAGGCTCGAAGAGCTAGGATATGAAGTCGACAAAAAAAAGCTCTCACCGTTCATGTTTGGCGTGCCTCAAGTAAGAGAGCGAGCAATCATCGTTGGATCCAGGACAGGACTCAGGCATTTTTCATGGCCTGAGCCGACCCACCAACTTGACCAAGTCTCGATTAAGAGCGTTCTCGACGAGAATCCAAAAGATGCTCGACCGCTTGGCCCTCGCTTCATTCAATATCTTGAAACGTGGCAATCGCTCATTGATGCTCTACCGAGCGATGAACAACTGCCATCATTCCCGATATGGGCAATGGAGTTCGGCGCAACATACCCTTATCTCGATAGAACGCCTCATGCTGTCGGGCTCGCCCGACTTGGCGAATTAACGGGGGCGCTCGGTCACTCGCTTAAAGGCTTGAAAAACGAGACTGTGAAGGCGGCACTCCCCTCCTATGCACGAGATCAGGTTCTCAATTTTCCGGACTGGAAGAAGAACTTCATCCGGCAGAACAGGGACTTCTACGTCCGCCACAAAGCCATTATTGACCCCTGGCTTCCGAGGATCATGGACTTCGCACCTAGCTTTCAAAAGCTAGAGTGGAACTGGAAAGGCGGACCGCGCGACCTTTGGCAGTCGGTCATCCAGTTTAGGGCGTCGGGTATTCGAGCAAAGCGACCCACAGCTGCACCTTCCCTTGTTGCCCTAACGACAAGTCAGGTTCCCGTGATTCCTTGGGAGCGCCGGTACATGACGATGCGCGAATGCGCTCGGCTTCAGAGCATGGGGCAGCTAAAGCATCTCCCTGAAAACCAGGCTGCCGCGCACAAGGCACTTGGCAACGCCGTGAATGTCGATGTCATTGCTGCGGTTGCAAAGGCTTTGCTTCCTGGGCCAAGCCTCCAAAGTTCACAGGAGCCGCCTCTTGGCGGAAAAGTCCAAGACGAGAAGACTGCTAGGGAACTAGTGTCGGCGGCCTAGGCGCCTGCGTTAGGTTAAGAGGAGGCCGCCATTTGTCGGTGACTACAGTCGATATTCGGCCCGGCGTGAGTGTTCTCGCGGTTCTCCGCTACTTGAACTACAAGCCATGGTTTGCGTTGGCCGAATTCGTAGACAATGCAATCCAAAGCTACCTCTCTAACCGTGAGCGACTGGAACTGGCTGACGGCGGCTCCAAGCGATTGCGGGTTTCCATCGAGATCGATTCCGCGCCACCTGGCCGGATCACGATACGAGACAACGCGGCGGGCATCGCCGGATCGGAGTTTCCGCGGGCATTTCGTCCCGCCGTCGTGCCGCTGGATGCATCGGGCCTGAGCGAGTTCGGCATGGGCATGAAGAGTGCGGCATGCTGGTTCTCTAGCCATTGGCGCGTACGGACGAAGGCCGTCGGTGAAACCGTAGAGCGCACTGTCAAGTTCGATATTGCCCGGATCGTCAATGACGACATCGAGGAACTCGACATCCATGAAGCGCCTGCAGCGCCGGACGCCCACTACACCGAGATCGTGCTGGAGGGCCTTCACCATATTCCGGTGAAAAGGACCATCGGAAAGATCAGAGAACACCTTACCGATATCTACCGCGTATTCGTCAGAAACGGCACTCTCGAGCTGCGCTTCAACGGCGACCCGTGCGTCTATGAACCGCCTAACATCCTTGTTGCTCCCTACGCTCGAGAAGAAGGCGGCAAGCCCAGAATGTGGACGAAGGAAATTTCGTTCGACCTCGGACAGGGGCAGACAGTGAAGGGATTTGCGGCCCTTCGCGACCCTGGAAGTCACGCTCGTTCGGGTTTCGCCCTTTTCCGTCGTGGTAGGCTTATCCAAGGAAGTGGCGAGGATGGCTACCGCCCCCACCACATCTTCCAGCTCCCAGGAAGCTTCCGCCATCTGCGCCTATTCGGGGAATTGGAACTCGATGGGTTCGAGGTGAGCCATACAAAGGACGGGTTTCGTTGGAATGACGACGACGAGCAGCCTTTTCTCGATCTGCTCCGAGAGCACCTAGACAGCGCTGATCTGCCTCTTCTTAAGCAGGCCGACAGCTATCAGGCACGGGCGGCAAAAGCTGACCGCGCAGCCGCCGCTAGCAAAGCGCTGGATCGGACCACAAAGGTTATCGAAGAGTCCATTCCGGATGTGCTCCAACGGGTCTCAGATGCCATACCGGTCGAAACCCGAAAGGAACCGTTGGAGCCGCAGCCGACGCTAGCTACGCGCGAGTTAACAGTGAAATTCCGAGGGCAAGTCTGGGTCATTCACATCGAGCTTTCCGATGATCCTGCCGAAGGTGATTGGCTTACCGTGAGTGATCAGCAGTCCTCCGAAGGTGGTGCGGAGAAGCTCGAGATCCGTCTCGCGATGGCTCACCCATTCATGGTTCTATTTGCACAAACGGACCCCAGTAACATCGAGGCTCTAGTCCGAGTCGGCTCTGCGATCGCCGTTTCGGAAAAACTGGCCCGTCGAGCTGGCGTAAAATTGGCAGGCACCATCCGGCGTAACGTAAACGAAATCCTGCGAGAGGCTTTGTCACGAGCATGACCCAAGACAGTGACGCGACGGCCGCGCACCCGGCACAAGCAATCCCACTTTCCGCATCCCCGCCAAATCCACAGATGAAGTGGGTGCCCGTCCAGGGAGAGGAGGCAACCAGTGTAGTCCGACGAAGCGGTGTCGACGCGGCATCACAGGCAAGGCTCATTGCGGATGCGGCCGAAATTCTTGGTCGTGGTGTGAATCCTCGTGACCCGAACGGTTCAGCAACTGGGCTGGTGGTTGGAAACGTACAGAGCGGCAAGACCATGTCGTTCACTACTGTTATCGGGCTTGCGCGTGACAACGGGTTCCCGTTGGTCATCGTTATCGCTGGGACGAAAGTGAATCTT
This sequence comes from Kaistia geumhonensis, assembly GCF_030815145.1. NCBI lineage: Bacteria > Pseudomonadati > Pseudomonadota > Alphaproteobacteria > Hyphomicrobiales > Kaistiaceae > Kaistia > Kaistia geumhonensis. The sequence goes on from NZ_JAUSWJ010000001.1 coordinate 2,531,485, forward strand.
CTCAACCAGTCGCACGAGCGGCTCGAGAAGGATCTGAACGTCAACGCTGGTGAAGGGCTTCCTTCGTGGAAGATTCAGAAGAACGTCCAGGCCAACGACGCTCACGACGAGCAATCCATCCGGCAGGCCATCGAAGCATGGCAGAACGATGAACTCGAGGATGATGAACGTCCAACGCTCATCGTGACCGTGCTGAAGCAGCGGCAGCGGCTCGAAAGCCTTACCAAGCTACTACGTAAGCTGGACCTCAGGCGCGTGCCAGTCCTTGTTGTTGACGACGAGGCCGACCAAGCCAGCCTCAACACGCGTGTCCAGCAGGGTGGCGAGAGTTCCACCTACACTAGGCTCCGCGAACTTCGTGATGCACTGCCCTGCCACACCTATCTTCAATACACCGCCACGCCGCAGGCGCCTCTGCTGATTAACATCGCGGACGTCTTGTCCCCTGATTTCCCCAAAGTTCTTGAGCCCGGGGCAGATTACGTCGGTGGCCAAGAGTTTTTCGCTCCTGGTTCTCCGTACATCAGAGACATCCCGCCGCAGGACATTGCGCCAGGCAACGATCCTCCAGAAAGCATGCTGGAAGCAGTGCGTGTTTTCTTTGTGGGCCTCGCAGCCAGCCTGATCCGCGATCGGCGACGTCGCTCAATGCTTATCCATCCGTCGCGCTTACGCGCAGACCACAGGCAGGTCGTGCAGTGGGTGTCCGCAGCCAAGGCCACGTGGCTCGACGCGCTCCGTCAGCCTGAAGCGGACCCCGACAGGATCGAATTGGTCGAGGATTTCCGAGCGGCCTACGACCATCTCGCGACCACGGACGCGGAACTGCCTTCGTTCGAGGATGTGGTCACAAAGCTGCCACGGGCCCTCCGGCAGACCACAATCATCGAATTCAACACGAATGGTCGTCCGCGAACGCCGGAGATCAACTGGCGTGACGCTGAGGGCTGGATTCTGGTCGGTGGGCAAGCTGTCGACAGGGGTTTCACGGTGGACCTTCTGACGGTTACCTACATGCCCCGTGGCGTCGGTGTAGGAAACGCTGACACGCTTCAGCAGCGGGCGCGCTTCTTCGGATATAAGCGAAAGTATCTAGGCATCTGCCGTATCTGGCTCGAAGCAATCACACGGTCGGCATTCGAAGGCTATGTAGAACACGAAAACCTAATGCGGCACGAACTGAAAGTCTTGGAAACGAAGACGGGCGGCCTCAACAAGTGGCGACGCCGATTCATTCTCGACAACAGCCTCCAACCCTGCCGGCGGAATGTTGTGTCGGACAACTTTTTCAGAGCAACCCGTGCGGGCGGTTGGGCTCAGCAGAAGGGCGCGCTCATTTCCAAGGACCTGCGCACTTCAAATGCAGAACTCCTCGAAGCCTTTGCTCAGGCGTTCAATTTCGCCGAGGATACCGTGACACACCAGTCGATTGAGGACAGCCAAAGGCACTTCGTCGCGCGGGAGGTGCCAATTTCTGCAGTCATCGACATGCTTGCGGAGTACAAATTAGAAGATCCTCGAGATACCGCTCAGTTTACTGGAATGCTTGTGACGCTGGGAGAAGCTCTACGCCAGGCCCCGGAGACGATGGTTGCAGTCTATCGGATGCGACCCAACGCAAGCGGCTCTCGGCGAACTGTCTCCACGTCGGGTACTCTCGAGAAGGGCTTCCAGCAGGGTCCAACCCGTCTTGCAGGCGGCGGCCGAAACTATCCGGGCGACTCTGCCTTTGCCATGGATGACCGGCCGACCATCCAACTCCATCGGTTCGACCTGTCTTACACAGATCGAGGGCCGATTGAGGCTGCTGCAGTTCCACTTCTGGCGATCCACATTCCCCCACATCTTGCGAAGGAATGGCTAGTGCAACTGCAAGCCGGTCAGGAAGTCGAAGATTGATTAGCCAATTGCCTGCTCTGCTTGAACGGCTTCCTAGGCCAGAACAGGCTGGTACGTTCAGCGTAGTCGCGGCGCCAAAGGAAGCAGCCTACTACGTGGGGCGGGACAACTCCGGCTACGCAGCGCTGCTGATCCGGACCATTGGGGCCTCAAGTCGGGTGCCGCTGGTCCTTGCGGGTATCGAGGCGCGCTTCGGCGTCGCCTGTCGCATTGAAGAGCGCGACCGCGAAGTTCGGACTGAGAATCTGACGGTCATCTCTTGCAGGTCTCAGGAACGTGCCGCCGAGCGCTACTTCCTCACCACGATGGAGTTCCTCGCTTCGACACTCGGCCCCAACCCCACGGCGGCCGCAGTTGCTGAGGTTGTCGACCGCCTGGTGGACCTTTTTCAGCGTCTCGCCAAAACGCCAAGGAAGAACATGGTCGGATTGGCTGGCGAGTTGCTCGTCATCCGGGCCGCCACTGACCCTGCATCAGCTGTCCGCGCCTGGCGCGTAGATCAAGACGAGCGCTATGACTTCGCCGCAGGCTCCCTTCGCTTGGACGCAAAGGCTACCACCACGGACCGTCGGGCACATGAGGTCTCTTTTGAGCAGGCAAATCCACCGCCGCATACTACAGGGCTTCTATCCTCTTTCGTCGTCCAGCCGGCCGCAGGTGGTTTCTCACTCGCAAAGCTTGTTTCCGATATTGAAGCACGTATCGATCTCCACGACCTCATACTTAAGCTTCGCACCGTGGTGGCTGACACACTCGGGCGCGATGTACAGTCGGCACTGGGCTGGTCGTTCGACCTAGAACGTGCGACCTCTTCTCTGCGGATGTACGATATGAGCGTGATCCCAGCCATCAGGCCGCCTCTGCCAGCAGGCGTGTCAGGGGTGCGGTTTCTTGCTGATCTTGCCGGTTGTCGACAACTCGGCAAGGCGCGGATCGATGCCCTCGAACCAGCAGAACGGGCGCTGTTGCCGCCATAGGACCCTAGCTGGCGACCGGGCTGATGCGCAACCCGTCGAAGGCCGACGGCTGACGGCGTCACAATTCTTAGACATCAACGGACAGGTGTGCGCCAGATATGTTCGATTTCTGTTCCAACTCGCGAATGGCACAGAAAGCGAAGTGTTCAGGGCGATCTCAGGAAGTCCAAATGAAATCAATTAGATAAGAGCTAAGTACTGGAACTTGGCAGTCATGAGGTCCGGAGAATACTGACCGAGAGAGACCGCTTCCTGGCCACCCAACTGCGTGAGCAGTGCTCAGCCCCTCCTGCATAACCCTCGAAAACAACGGAAAAATCCGGCCGCAGTCGGATGGGGAGAACGCTTTCGCGGGGAAAAGTGGCGGAGGGAGCGGGATTCGAACCCGCGATACGGTTTCCCGTATACACACTTTCCAGGCGTGCGCCTTCAACCACTCGGCCACCCCTCCGTCGCAGGCCTCAGGGGCCGCAGTCCGAGCGCGCAGAACGCGGCCTTGTGGCGCGGGCGGCTGGTGCCAGCCCGTCGGACGTGCCGTGCGGTATCACGAAGCGCTGCGCCGGCGCAAGGGTCGGGAAGGGCCTGGGTCGGGCGCCATCCCCAAGCGGTGCTCGACACCCGCACGGACCGTGGGTTCGAGGCGGTTCCGCGCGGGCATTCCCCCGGACGCCACGGTGCGGCCCCTCTCGGGAAAGGTTCGCCTTTCCGAGCCCACAGGCGTCGTCCGCCGAGCCCGGCGGTCTGCGGAACGCGGAACGCGATGGAAGCGCGGTTCCAGGCATTGAGGGTCATGACCGCGATGGTGAGCTCCAAAAGCTCCTGCCAGGAGAACTGCGCCCGGGCTTCGGCAAAGACCTTCTCGGAGACGCCCTCGGGCGACAGCTTCGTCAGCGCTTCGGTCCACGCCAGCGCCGCCCGTTGGCGCATCGGAAAGACGGGACTCGGGCCACACCGCCACGTGATGGACGCGCAGCTCGCGCTCGCCCTCAATCGTCGCTTCCATGACATGCATGTCGGGGCAGAAGGCGCAGCCGTCCATCTGCGGCGCATGAATGTCCACCAGCGTGCGCAGCGGCGTGCAACCCCGGGGAAGTCATGAGGTCAGGCCGCCGCTATGGCAGCGGAGCCGGATTCCTCGCGCGCCGCTTTGTCCTGCCCTCCCGATGCGAGACGGCACCTCGTGGACCGAACGCACGAGCGGGGGGCCCCCGTGATCGGCGATCCCGGCGATGCCAATCAGCGCGACATGCAGCCCGGGCGCAGCGAGGAGGCTCGTGACAAGGCCCTTCAATGCGAGCGCCACAGCCGGGACGGGCCGCGCGGCGGCGAGATGACTCCCCTGTCGCATCGCTGCGCGCGCGGGGGCAGGACATCCGCCGAGTCGTCGACGCCCGTCGACGTTGCCTCGTCCAGCCCTTCGGCCGCCGGGGCCGCGCAATGCCTGACGATGCCCATGGTCTCGCGCTCCCGTGTGCGGTGCGGCGCCCTTTCGCGAGAGCGCCGCCCGAAGGCGATGGTGGAAGCCGACATCCGCGTCCCGGTTCCTGCTCGCGTCGTTCGTCAGTTGATGTCGACGTTGTCGCGGATGGCAGGATGCGGGTCGTAGACGTTCACGCGCTGGCTGCCATGGTGCGAAACGCCGATCCGGTCGCCCGGCGCGATGCGATTAAGACGGACGGGGTCGTCGAAGCTGAAGGATTCGACGAACTGGAGCATCAGCGAGCCTGTCCAGGAATTGACCGAGCTCACGATGCCGGTCGTCCGGTCGGCCTCGGCCGGAACGGCGGTTGCAAGAAGAAGCGCCGCGGCGACTGTCGAAATGATCTTGATCATCTTCATGTCCTTCAGGGGTTGGGGTCGACATCGGGACGATGCTGAACAGACGGCCTCGATGCACCCGGAACCATTCTCGCCAAGGACCCGCTGATGCCGGGCGATCACCCGCGCTTCGGGGCTACCCGCTTCGAGGACTGGCTGCTGCGCCTGCCGGTCGCCCAGAAGCTCGCGCCGGCCTTCTGACAAACCGGGCAGGGAATGGTCCCCCCTGCCCGCGTCGTCGCGGCGCTCAGAGCCGCCAGTTGGCCGCCGGAAGGCGGAGCATGATCGTGGTGCCGGCCCCGACGATACTTTCCATCGCGATGCTGCCGCCGTGGAGTTCGACGAAGTCGCGGACCATGGGCAGCCCGACTCCGCCAAGGCCGCGCGACTTGGTCGTGAAGAACGGCTCGAAGGCCCGGCCAGCCGTTTCCTTCGTCATGCCGATCCCCTCGTCCGTGACGGTGACGACGATCCATGATCCGGCGCCGCTCGTGGTGGCCGAAGCGCCGACGCTGATCCTTCCGCCGCCGGGCATCGCCTCGCGTGCATTGATCAGGAGGTTGAGCAGCGCGCTTCTGAGACCGGTCCGGTCGCAGCGCGCCGGCGGCAATTCGCCGTCGATGCTGAGATCGACATGGATCGCCTCCTCGGACGTGGCGGCAACGAGCCCCGCGACCTCGACGAGACAGGCATCGACATCGGCCAGTGCCGCCCGGCCCCGCCCCCCGGCGGTGCCCTCCGCCATGCTGCGCACGAGCGTCGCGACATGGGCGAGGGCGTCTCGCGCCGCGCTCACCAGCGGCTCGATATTGGGCGCCGCCGCCATGTCCAGAGCGCCGGCGGCACGATTGAGCGCGGAGGACGCCACCTGCACGAGATTGCCAAGGTCGTGCAGCGCGCCGGCGGATCGCCAGCGCTCCATGCCGTCGCCCGGCCGCGCCGTGGTCCCGGCTGCCTCGGTTTCCCCGGCAAGACTGGAATAGTCGCGATACATGTCCGATCTCCTCGATCTTCTTCCGTTGACCGGGAGTCTATTGGCGGGACGCTGCGGATATCGATCCATCCAAAGATAAGGCCGGACCATACCTGCGTATGAGTCAGCGCGACTCCCCGCGCGGCTGCCGGCGCGCAACGACCGTGCCGCGCGCGGCGAGCGAAAGGCCCGCACGCGCATGCGCTCGCCTTCCACTTCTACCTTTCGCCGGCCGAAAACGTGGCCGGCGCGAGGCGGTGCGAGAATGGAGCGATGGCCGTGCCGGCTCTACCAGGCTTGGGGCCAGGGCGGACTGAACGCCGGGCGAACGCCGTGCTGCGAGCGCGCGGCAGCGCTCTCCCGGACGTGCGGCTGGAAGGGCGTTTCAGCCCTGCAGCGCGTCGCTGATCGCCTTGGCGGTGCGCACGACGGCGGTGCGGATCGTCTCCATCCGCGCCTCGCTGGCACCGGCGAGGAAGGGGACGCTGAGCGCCGCGACGATGGCGCCGTCGCGAGCGAGGACCGGCGCGGCGAAGGCCTGGATGCTGGGACCCGTCTCGCCGCGGTCATAGGCCCAGCCGAGCTTGCGGATGCGCGCGAGCTCGGCCTTCAGCTTCTGCGGATCGGTGATCGTCTTGTCGGTATAGGCGGCGAGAGGCTGGCGCAGCCAGGCGGCGATATAGTCGTCGCCCTGATGGGCGAGCATGACCTTGCCGGATGCGCCGGAATGCAGCGTCATGCGCTGACCGGCGCTGACGGTGAGCGCATAGTCCCGCCGGCCCTGCGCTGCGGCCAGCACGAGCAGCTCGTCGTGGTCGATGACGTTCAGCTTGACGCCTTCGCCGAGTTCGCTCGCCAGGCGGTCGAGATGCGGCTGGCAGATCGGCACGAGATTGGCGCGGCCGAAGCGCGCCGTCGTATGGGCGGCGAGCTTCAGCAGCCGCTCTCCGAGATGATAGGTCCCGTCGTCGCCGCGCCGCACCACGTCATGCGCCTGCAGCGTGTTCAGGACGCGGTAGATGGTCGTGCGCGGGATGGCGAGGATCTCGGTCAGGTCGCGGATGGTCAGACCGGCGCCGTGACGCTCGAGCTCGCCGAGAATGTCCATCATCCGGTCGATGACCGGGATCGTGTGCTTGTTCTCGCGCGCCTCCGCCTTGGCATCCATCGCCGTCGACGCCTCTCGTTCCGCATTCGGCCGGCGACCGACCGCCGGCTCCGATGCCCCGGGGATGACCTACCATGCAGATATGAACTGTCCAAGTTCACATCTGGACGCAGCTTGCCAACCTCGCGGCAGGCCCGCACGCGGCGGTGCGGGCCGGTTGTGAGCCGTCCGAGATTGCCCGAGCTTCCGCCCGCCGACAATTGACAAGCGCCACTGTCGGACCGCATAGTTATCATTAGAATAGCATAAGTTCAAATGTGAACTCATGGCACAACAGAACGACAGCCGGACAGGCCGTCGCGGCTGAAGCCGTTCGCCATGCAAAAATCGGAGGAGGCGGCGTTGCAGGATCCGGCTGACATCAAGGACATCGTGCGGCCCCCGCGGGCGCTTTGCGAGGCGCTGGCGAAGATCGGCACCGCGACGCTGTCGAGCGAACTGGCGCAGAAGCTCGGCATCCGCGACGCGCAGATCCGCGGGCCGCGCCCGCTGAAGAAGGGCCACACCGCCGCCGGGCCGGCGCTGACGCTGCAATGCATGCCGAAGCGCGAGGACCTCTACGGCGCCGCCGAATACGAGGACCCGGAGAAGCAGCTGCACCGCCATGTCATGTATCCGGCGCAGGAAGGCGACATGATCGTCGTCGACGCGCGCGGCGACATGGGCTCGGGCATCTTCGGAGAGATGATGCTGACCTTCTTCGCCGGCCGGGGCGGCGCGGGCGTCGTCATCGACGGCTGCATCCGCGATTCCTCCGAGGCCGAGAAGCTCGATCTCGGCATCTGGGTGAAGGGTGTGACGCCGAACTACCACGCGCAGACCAACATCATCCCCTTCGCCGTCAACGTGCCGGTCGCCTGCGGCGGCTGCCTCGTAATGCCGGGCGATATCATCGTCGCCGACGACGACGGCGTCGTCCTCGTGCCGGTCGCGCTGGCCGAGCAGCTGGTCGAGCATGCGGGCTCGCATGTCGAATGGGAGGAGTTCGCCCGCATCCGCCTGTCGGAGGGCGGCGATCTGCGCCGCTACTATCCGCTGAGCCCCGAAGCCGAGGCCGAATACCAGGCCTGGAAGGCGGCGCGGGGCCGCTGATCCGGTCTCGGGCGACTTGACGGAAAAAGGCCCCGGAGCGCACGCTCCGGGGCCTTTTTCGTTTCCTGCGCCGACGCTCAGCCGGCTTTCTTCTTCATCCGCGCGATGGCTTCGAGCTGCATGCAGTCGGGCATCAGCTGCATGATCTCGATGCGGTTGCCGTCCGGATCCTCGACCCAGCATTGCCAGTTGCGGTCGGCGGCCATCTTCTTCTGGACGATGAGCGGCACGCCGACCTTGTCGAGATCGGCGATGACCGCGTCGATGTCATCGACCGACAGGCAGACATGGTTGATGGCGACGTCGTTCCAGCCGGGCGCGCGGTCGCCTTCCCCTTCCGGGAACAGCTCCAGATACTGGTCGTCGGTGATGCGCAGATAGACGAGCCAGACACCGCCGCTGCCGTCCGGCTTGTCGAGACGCATCATCTCCTCGAAGCCGAGCTTGTTGACGTAGAAATCGAGCGAGCGGTCGAGATCCTTCACCTTGAGCGCCACATGGGCGATCGACGTAAAGCCGTGCATGGCGGGTTCCAGTGCTTGCTTGAGAGGCCGGTTGGTCAGGACAGCGAGAGGACGTGCGGCTTGCCGCCGGAAAGCACGGCGCGCTCGGCCTCGTACTGGATGCAGTTCGGCGCCATCTCCATGATCTCGATCTGGTTGCCGTCCGGATCGGCGATCCACATGCCGCGATTGCCGTCGATGCCGCGGCCGGGGCTGCGCGGGCGCATGAGCGGGATGCCGGCTTCCGCGAGCTTCGCCTCGGCGAGGTCGATGTCGGCGACGGTCAGGCAGAGATGCATGAGCCCCGTCTTCTCGGGCGGGGAAGCCGGGCCGTCACCGCCGGGGAACAGCTCGACATAGAGATCGTCGGAGACCCGATGATAGACGATCCAGGGCTTGCCCTCCTTGTTGAGGAGGCGAAGCACCTCGGGAAAGCCGATCGCGTTGTAGAAGGCGACCGAGCGATCGAGATCGTTGACGCGCAGGGCGACATGCCCGAGCGACTTGAAGATGGACATGGCTTTGTTCCGTCGGTCGTTGGGGGAGGAAGGCGCTTCGCGAGAGCGCGGGTCTGCGGCGCCGCCCGGTGGGGCGGCGCCGCGCTCTTGGCTTAGGCTGGACGGCGATTAATTGAAGATCGCGTCGTATTCCGACTTCAGCATCTTGATCGCGTCGTCGGTCGTCATGTTCTGGTCGCCCTGGAGCGTGAACATCGTGTTCCAGACCGAATTGATCCAGTCGCCGTCAGCGATGTAGAACGGGTTCTGCACGCTGAAGCCGGGCTTCTTCAGATCGTCGAGCACGAGCGTGTTGCAGGCGTCGAGCTTGTCGGTCGGCACGTCGAGACGGACGGGGCTCGAGCCCTTGTAGAACGCGAACTCGGCGTTGATCTTGGGATCGACCGCCACCGCGGCGAACTCCTCCTCCGCCTTGGCCGTCGCCTCGTCGACGCCGCCGAGAAGGCCGAAGCTGTCGACCGTCACCGACACCGCCTTGGTGCCGGGGATGTTGATGCAGCCGAAATCGGTGCCGACGGTCTTGTTGTTGCCGCGCCACTGCCCCTTCATCCAGTCGCCGTGGATCTGCATCAGCGCCTTGCCGGCGATCACGGTGTTGGTGGTGTCGTTCCAGGAGCGGTTGACCCAGCCCGGATCGGCCTGCTTGGTGATCCGGCGGAAGGTCTCGATGGTTTCGCGCAGGGCCGGGTCGTCGAACACGGTCTTGTCCGGCGTGCCGGCATAGAAGCGGTTGTAGACCTCGGGTCCGGCGACGGCGGCGAGCAGCGCGTGGAAAGTGTAGCCCGCCTGGAAGGTGTTGCCGCCGATGGCGATGAAGGTGAAGCCGGCGTCCTCGACCTTCTTCTCGTCCGCCCACATGTCCTCGAGCGAGGTCCACTTGGTCGGGTCGACGCCGGCCTTCTTGGCGACTTCCTGGCTGAAATAGACCATGCCGTCGAGATGCACGGCGATCGGGATCTTCAGCACTTTGCCATCGATGGTGATCGCCTGCAGCACCGTCTCCGGGAAGGCCTGGGTGGCGCCGATCTTGTCGAACAGCGCCTTGACGTCGAAGGCCTGGCCCTTGGAATCGAGATCCTTGAAGAAGCCGGCATCGGCCGCGATGAAGAGGTTCGGCGGCGTGCCCGCGACGAACAGGCTGACCAGCGGGCTCTCGCCGGCGGTCTCGTGCGGCACGGAGGCCGCCGTGACCTTGTTGCCGGTGTCGGCCTGATACTTGTCGATGATCGTGTTGAGCGCCTTCATCTCGCTCTCGTTCGACCATGTGTGGAACAGCGTCAGATCGGTCGCCTGCGCGGCGCCGAGCGAGACGGTCAGCGCGGCGGCGGCCGCGAAGCCTGTCATGAGGCGGGCCCTGAGACCGGCCTTCCTTGGACGAAACATTGTCTCTCCTCCTCCGGTGGTGGTTGGCAGTTTCTTGTCTTTCTTCACATTCGCAGCCCGCTGCGGGCGTCGAATACCGAGAGCTTCTCCCCTGGGAAGCTGGCGTTCATGGCGTCGCCGATGCGAAGGCCGGCCATGAGCGACGGCTCGATGCGGATGGCCACGAGTTGGTCGCCGGCCTCCAGGAAGGCGGTCGCGTCGCTGCCCGTCCGCTCGCTGTAGCGAACGGGGAGCGAGAGCCGCACGGCATCGTCCTCGCGGACCGCGCCGTTGACGGCGAAATGCTCGGGCCTGAGGCCGATCACGACGGGCGCGCCCTGCTCCGGCCGGCGGCCGAAGGCGTGCCGCGTCAGGTCGATCGCGATGCCGGTCGGCGCGTGGCGGGCGAGGATGCGCTCGCCCTCCAGGGCAAGGGTCGCGTCGAAGGTGTTGATCGCCGGCGAGCCGATGAAGCGGGCGACGAAGAGATTGGCCGGGCGCTCGTAGATCTCGTCGGGGGTGCCGATCTGCTGGATCACGCCCTGGTCCATGACGGCGATGCGCGTCGCCATGGTCATGGCCTCGATCTGGTCATGCGTCACATAGACGATCGTCTGGTGCAGCGACTGATGCAGCTTCTTGATCTCGAGCCGCATCTCGGTCCGCAGCTTGGCATCGAGATTGGACAGCGGCTCGTCGAACAGCAGCACGCCGGCATGCTTGACGAGCGCGCGACCGATGGCGACGCGCTGGCGCTGGCCGCCCGAGAGCTGGCTCGGCTTGCGGTTCATCATGCGCTCGAGCTGCAGGAGCTGCGCCGCCCAGGCGACGCGGCGGTCGATCTCGGCGCGGTCGAGCTTCTGCGCCGCGAGACCGAAGCGGAGATTCCCCTCCACCGTCTTGGTCGGATAGAGCGCATAGGACTGGAACACCATCGCGAGGCCGCGCTGGCTCGGATCGAGCTCGGTCACGTCGCGGTCGCCGATGGTGATGCGGCCGCCGGTGACGTCGAGCAGGCCGGCGAGCAGGTTGAGCAGCGTGGTCTTGCCGCAGCCCGACGGGCCGAGCAGCACGAGGAACTCGCCATCCGCGACCGTGAGGTTGAGGTCCTCCAGCACGCTCAGCGTGCCGAAGCGCTTGACGATGTGCTCGAAGCGGACGTCTGGCATCGTCTATCCCTTGATTGCGCCCGAGGTGATGCCCTGGACGAAGAAGCGGCCGAGAGCGAAGTAGACGACGAGCGGGGGAACCGCCGTGAGCAGCGCGGCGGCCATGTTGACGTTGTAGATCGCCTCGCCGCGCGAGGTGATCACCGAGTTGGCGAGGATGACGGTCATCGGCTTCGCCGAAATGCCGCCGAAGGTCAGGCCGACGAGATAGTCGTTCCACACCGTCGTGATCATCAGGATCAGCACGACGACCATGATGTTGCCGGACATCGGCAGGACGATCTCGCGGAAGATCCGCCAGAAGCTTCCCGAATCCATGATCGCGGCATTGATCAGTTCGCGCGGGATGTCCTTGTAGAAATTGCGGAATATCAGCGTCAGCAGCGGCATCGACAGCACCGCGTGCACCAGCGCGATCGCCCAGACCGTGCCGAAGATGCCGAGGCTCGCCACGATGATGATGAGCGGGATCATGATGATCTGGAACGGCACGAAGGCGCAGATGAAGAGGACGAACAGGAAGCCGTTCGCCCAGCGCACGTTCCAGAGCGCGAGCGCGTAGCCGGTGACCGCGGAAATGGCGATCGAGAACACGAGGCTCGGGAACAGGATCGCGACCGAGTTGAAGAAGCCCTGCTTGATGCCGTCGCAGGCGAGCCCGGTGCAGAGTTCGTTCCACGCCTTCATCCAGGGCTGGATCGTCCAGCGCACCGGCAGGTTGAAGATCTCGCCGAGCGTGATCTCCTCGATCGGCTTGAACGAGGTGACGACGACGACATAGAGCGGGATCGCCACGAACAGCGCCACCATCGTCAGGAAGACGAAGACGGCGATCGACGAGCCGCGGATGCGGCGCCGGCGCCTCGGGATGGCGATCGGCGGCAGCGCGGCGGCCGGGGTTCCTGCGTGCGCGCTCATCCGCGGACCGCCTCGCTGCGACGCGCCTGCCAGGCGGTGATGACGACGAGCGGCAGGAAGATCGCGAGCGTGATCAGCAGCATGATGACGGCGGCCGCCGAGGCGAAGCCGATATTGCTGCGGGTCGAATAGGCGTTGATCGCGAAATAGGCCGGGGTCCAGGTCGAGGTGCCTGGGCCGCCATTGGTCATCGCGACCACGATGTCATAGGCCTTGACGACGCCGAGCGAGAGCAGGATCGCGCAGGTGAGGAAGGTGAACTTCATCATCGGCACGATGATCTCGACATAGAGGCGCATCACGCCGACGCCGTCGAGGCGGGCCGCGCTCCAGATCTCGGTGTTGATGGATTTGAGGCCGGCCAGCATCAGCGCCATGTAGAAGCCGAGCCCGTGCCAGATCGAGGCGAGGATGATCCCGTACATCGCCGTCTCCGGCGCGGCGAGCCAGTTGAAGCTGGCATCCGGGAAGCCGTTGGCCCGCAGGAACGCCTCGACGCCGAGCGAGGGATTGAAGATCCAGCGCCAGACGAGGCCGGTGACGATCAGCGAGACGGCGAGCGGATAGAGAAGGATCGTCCGGAAGACGCCCTCGCCGAACTTCTCGCGCTCGACCAGCGCCGCGAGGATGAAGCCGAACACGATCGCCAGCGCGCTGCCGATGGCGAGCACGAGCAGGTTCTGCAGCGCCGTCCACCAGGTGTCGTTGGCGAATAGCCGCTCGTATTGCGAAAGCCACCGGGCGGGGTCGATCGCGTATTCCGGAAACCGCCGGCTCTGGGTGAAGGACTGGAAAATCGTCCAGCCGATCGAACCCGCGAAGCCGACGAGAGTGATCGCGAGGGCCGGCACCAGCGCGATGCGCGGTGCAGCCCAGCTCCAGCGGAGCGCCATCGCCACGCCTCCCTAGCGTCTGACCAGTTCTTATTTGAACTTCTTGTTTTTCTATTTGAACTTTAGTCGGAGGGTGTCTTTTCGTCAACCGCGCCATCGTGCATGGTCCGGCGCGCGGCGGGCCGGCATCGGCCACGCGCGACAGCATCGGCCGAGGAGGAATGTGCGATGGCGAAACGAATCCTGTTCACGGGCGGCGCGGGGAAGGCCGGCCGCCATGTCGTGCCCTATCTCGTGTCCCGCGGGCATCGGGTGCTGAATGTCGACCGCGTGCCGCTCGTGGCCGAGGGGGTCGACAACCTCATCGCCGACATCACCGACAGCGGCCAGATGTTCAATGCGATGACGAGCTATGCCGGCTTCGACGAGCTCGAGCCCGGCACCGGCGTTCCTCGCTTCGACGCGGTGGTGCATTTCGCCGCCGTGCCGCGCATCCTGCTCAACCCCGACAACGAGATGTTCCGCGTCAACACGCAGGGCACCTACAATGTCATCGAGGCGGCGGTGAAGCTCGGCATCCGCAAGATCGTCATCGCCTCGTCGGAGACGGTCTATGGCGTCTGCTTCGCCGACGGCAAGGTCGACCCGGCCGAGCTGCCGCTCGACGAGGCGTGCGAGACCGATCCGATCGACAGCTATGCGCTGTCCAAGGTCCTGAACGAGAAGACGGCCCGCGCCTTCCAGAAGCGCTCCGGCTTCGACATCTATGCGCTGCGGATCGCCAATGTCATCGAGCCGCACGAATATGACCGCGTGCCGGACTGGATCGCCCGCCCGTCCACGCGTCGCCGCAACCATTTCTCCTATGTCGACGCGCGCGACCTCGGCCAGATCGTCGATCTCTGCCTGGCGAAGGACGGCCTCGGCTTCCAGGTCTTCAACGCCGGCAACGACGAGAACACGCAGGACCGGCCGAGCGAGGGGCTGGCGCGCGAGTTCTTCCCGACCTCGGCGCTGAAGCGGCCGCTCGAAGGCAACGAGGCGCTGCTCTCCAACCGCAAGGCGCGCGAGATGCTCGGCTTCCGCGAGCAGTTTCCCTGGCGCAAGGCCGTCGCCGCGCGCTGAAGCCTGCGATAGTGAAGGGGCGGGGCGAATCGCCCCGCCCGGACACCAGAGAACGGCAGCGATTACGCCATGGACCTGACGCTCACGATCTTCGTCCTCGTCTATGTGGCGATGGGCGTCGGCCACCTGCCCTTCTTCCGGCTCGACCGGACGGGCGCCGCCATGGTCGGCGCGATGCTGCTCATCGCGCTCGGCCAGATCGCGCCGCAGGACGCCTGGGCGGCGATCGACTACAGGACCATCGGCCTCTTGTTCGGCCTCATGGTCATCTCGGCCGCCTTCGGCGTCGCCGGCTTCTACGATTTCGCGGCGCGGAAGGTCGGCGCCCTCGATGTCGGGCCGAAGACGCTGCTCGCCGTCATCATCGGCTTCTCCGGCATTTTCTCGGCGCTGCTGACCAACGACGTCGTCGCCGTCGCGATGACGCCGATCTTCTGCCAGATCTGCCTTGCACGGCGGCTCAATCCGCTGCCCTTCCTGCTCGGCTTCTGCTTCGCCGCCAATGTCGGCTCCAGCGCGACGCTGATCGGCAGCCCGCAGAACATGATCGCCGCCGAAGCGCTGAACCTCTCCTTCAACGGCTTCCTGCGCGTCGCGGCGCTGCCCTCGCTCATCGGCCTGCCGGTCGTGTGGCTGGTGCTCGTCGCCGTCTATCGCGGGCGCTGGACGCTCGCGACGCCGCAGAAGACGGCGACCGCGACGGCCCTGCCGGCATCGGAGGATCTCGACCGCGTCGAGGCCCTCAAGGCGGGGCTGGTGACGCTGGCCGTGCTCGTCGCCTTCGTCGCCACCGACCGGCCGCACATGCTGGTGGCTCTGCTCGGCGCCAGCTTCCTTCTGGTCAGCCGCAGCGTCGAATCCGAGAAGCTGATCCGCCGGGTCGACGGCGACCTTCTCCTCCTGCTGATCGGCCTCTTCATCGTCAATGCGGCGGTCGCGGCGACCGGGCTGCCGCAGCAGCTGCTCTCGGCCCTCGGCGATATCGGCCTCGATCTCAACCAGCCGCTGTCGATGCTGGTCGTGATGTCGGTGCTGTCCAACATCGTCGGCAACAATCCGGCGGTGATGCTCGTCGAGCCCTTCATCCGCAATGCCGCCCATCCCGAGGCGCTCGGCGCCGCGATCGCGCTCGGCACGGGCTTCTCGTCCAACGCCGTCATCTTCGGCAGCCTCGCCGGCATCATCGTCGCCGAGCAGGGCGGGCGGCGCGGGATCGTCGTCGGCTTCGCCGAGTTCGCCCGCGCCGGCGTGCCGGTGGCGCTGGCGACGCTCCTCCTCGCCGCCGGCTGGATCGTCTGGCTCGGCTAAGCGCCGTCAGCCCGCCGTCGCGCTCACCCCGCCTTGCCGATCAGCTGCGCCGAGCCGTCGTCGCCGCCGGCTGCGAAATGCGCGAGCGGCATCGATGCCGGGCGCTTGCCGGCCGCGATGGCGGCAAGGTCGAAGCCGACATAGTTCAGCGCGCGGTAGTCGCGCACGAAGAAGCGCCGGCGATCAAGATCGGAGAGGCTGGTCCAGCAGGTGAACTCGGTCGCGTAGGGGGTGTTGCCGGTCTCGGCGAGGCCCTCGACCTCGAGATGCCCGCCCGAGCCGTCCGGATAGTCGATCGAGGCGCCGCGCGGCCGGTCGAAGGTGTTGAGGATATGGGCGAGGGTCTGCACCGCGAGGTCGGGCGTCGCCGCCTTTTCGGTGAACTCGGCATAATAGGCGGCGCGCACGAAGCGGCCGACCGAGGTGCTCGACGAGGGCAGGCCCTGCGTGGCGATGCCGGAATCGGGCTGCCTCACCTTGAGGCCGCCGAAGGCGCCAGCCGATTTGTCGACATTGGTGAGGAAGCTGTAGTTCGAGAGATTGGTCAGGTGCCAGTCGAATTTCGGCCCGTTGGTCATGACGCCGACCGGGTTGTCGTAGACGGTCATCGCGCCATGGTCGAACTCGACGACGACCGAGGCCCCGGTCGCGTCATGCACGACATAGTGGAACGGCGACACGACACCGCCGAGCAGCGCCAGCGGCTGCAGCATCACCGGCTGCGCCTCCAGCGCCGCCTTCACCTCGGCGGCGGTCGCGAACTGGCCGAGCGCCCAGAGGCCGAGATCGGAGGCCGAGAGCACGGCCTTGGTCATCTCCACCGGCTTCTGGCTGCCGCCGGATTCCGGATAGGAGAGAAGGCTGAAGGTGAGGCCCTTGTCGTTCAGCCCCTCCAGCACCTTGAGATCGGCGAGGCCGAGCGGCGCCTCCGCGGTCGGCAGGCGATAGGGCATGGTGACGGCGATGACGTCGTGGCGGCTGGTCAGCGTCAGCTTCGGATGGCCCTCGACCTCCGAGACGCTTTCGAATCCGGCCGGGAAGAAGGTCACCTGATAGGGCAGGTCGGTGGTGAGTTCGAGCGTGCGGCCGTAATAGGCCTTGCCGGCGGCGTCCCGGTAGCCGAGCGAGGTGCACATTGCCTTCGGTTCTCCCCTGTTGATCTGAAAGCTGCTAGCGCGCGCCCGCGGCGTCGGCGGAGGTCATGGCGCCGAGCACGAAGGCGAGATTGGCGGCCGCCACCATCGAGGCGGTGTAGGCGTCGATCTCCGAGAGCCGCGCCGTCATCAGCCCGCTGTCGGCGGCGGTCGCCGTCGTGATGTCGCCGACGCCGGCCTTGTAGGCGTCGAAGGCCGCGTCGTAGGTGACCCCGGCGGCGCGCGTCAGCGCCGCCGCGGCGCGCCAGGAGGCGAGCGCCGAGCGCAGCGCGTCGGCACCAACCACGATCTCGCGGGCGGCGGTGTCGCGCGTCTTCTGGAAGGTCGCGGCGCTGGCGGCGGCCAGCGATTTCGCCGTCTCGAGCTGCGCCTTGCGGAGCCCGCCGTCGAAGAGCGGCATGGTGGCGCCGACCACGACGCCGGTCGCCGAGGCCTGCTGGCCGATGGTCGGCAGCCCGCTCGCGGAAAGGTCGTTGTCGCCCGTCGCCGCGATGGCGCCGAGATAGACCTTGGGCAGGAACTCCGCCTGAGCCGCCGCGATGCCGGCCTCGCTCGCCTTCATCGCCGAATAGCTGGCGAGGACGTCCGGGCGCCGGGCGAGCGCGGTCCGGATCGCCTCCTCGGTCGGCCGGCCGAGATCGGCGGGCAGTTGCCGGCCCGATGGCTCGCGGACCTTGATCACGGTCGTCGGCGAGAGGCCGATGGCGGCGAGCAGCGCCTGATAGGCGTCCTTCTCCGCGCCCTCGGCCTGGACATGGCCGAAGCGCGCCTGCGCCACCGCCTGGCGGGCCTGCGCCAGCTCGACGGTCGTGCCGACGCCCTTGTCGACACGAGCCGTCGCCGCAGCCTCGATGGCGACGCTGTTGGCGAGGTTGCGGGCGGTGATGCGCACGCGGCTGCGCGCGGCGCCATAGAGCAGATAGGTGCGCGTGACGTCGTAGATGATCTTCTGATGCGCGCCGTTGAAGAGCACGTTGGCGGCGTCGGCATTGAGCTTCGCCGCCTTGTGCAGCGCGCCGCGCTGCCCGAAGTCGAACAGCAGCCATTGCAGCGCGATCTGCGGCGACACGCCCTCGACGGTGGTCGTCACCGAGTCCTGGCTGCCGATCGAGACCGGCAGGGGCTGCGCCACCTGCTGCTGGCCCGCGATGACATTCGCCGCGATGAACGGGAGATAGGTCGCCTCGACCATGCCCGCCGCGAGCGCCGCCTGCCGCGCCTGCTGCCAGGCGAGGCGGGTCAGCGGGTTCTCGCTCTGCGCGATGTCGATCAGCTCGGCGAGGCCATAGGTCTTCTTCGCATCGATGCCGGGCGTCGGCTGCAGCACCGCCACTTCCGGGCGCGGCGCGACACCATAGCCGTCGACGGGCGCGGCGCCCGCGCTCGCAGGCGGCGTCCAGGGCCGCGACGGATCGGCCGGCGCCTCGGCCAGCATGTGCGAGGTGCAGGCGGAGAGCGCCAGCGCCAGCGCGAGGACGGACGCAAGGGGTGCCTGATGCCTCATGCGAGCCCCGCTGCGAGCGTTTCGATGCGGCCGATGGGTCCGCCCGGTGCGTCCGCCTCACCATCAGGCGCGTGCATTTCGGGACGGTCCCTGCCGCCGAGCCGGGCCGAGACCGCCGCGAGCCGCGCCGCGGCGGCTTCGTCGGCGGCCGGCGCGACCATCAGTTGCGGCAGCAGCGCGCGCGCCTCGGCGAGGAGGTCGAGCGCGGCGGCGATACGGCCCGCGTCCGGGCGGCGCGAGGCCGGCTCGAACGGCAGCAGCGCCAGCTGTTCCCGCGCCTTCTCCGCCTCGATTGCCACCATCTCGGCCTCGGCGAGGGCCGCGCCGCGCGCCGCGGGATCGAGGGCGGTGAGGCGGGAGAGCGCCGCGAACAGGCGGGCGAGCCGCTCGCGCGCCTCGTCGGCGGCGCTCTTCGACCAGAGCCCCGTGAAATAGAGATAGACGACGAGATTGCCGAGCAGAATGCCGATGATGCGGTCGCGGCCCGAGTCCATGCTGAGATCGGGGCCGAAGCCGTTCAGGATCGTCAGCAGGAAGGCGAGACCGATCTGCACGCCGGCATAGGAGATGCGCTCGTTGCCGGTCGAGACCCAGGCCGCCGGCAGGATGGCGCAGAAGACCAGCGCCATCAGCCCGCCGACCGATTCGAGATGCGGGATGATGAAGAGGATCGACAGGAAGCCCATCGCGGCGCCGATGAGGCAGCCGCCGATGCGCAGCGCCAGCTTGTGCACCGTCTCGGCCGTGGTGCCGAGCGCCGCGACGAAGCAGGTCACCATCGCCGTGCTGATGCCCGGCCAGTCGAGCAGCGAATAGATGAGATAGCAGGTCATCGCCGCCGCCGCCGTCTTCAGCGCATAGCGCTGGTAGTCCGGATTGGTGAAGGCGTCGGGTGCGAGGAAGGGCGGCGCCAGCGGCCGCGCCGCGGTCCCGCCATCGTCCCTGGCGAAGCCATCGAGCGAGGCCTCGATCATCCGCGCGACGCCGTCGCCCTCGGCAAGAGGCGGCGCAGGGTCGGGCCGCCCGCCGGAGCGAATCGCGTCGGCCGCGGCGCGGCAGCGGGCGGCGAGGCTCTCGCGGATCGCCCCGCCGGCCTCGCGCGGCAGCGCGGCGACGAGTAGCAGCAGGCGATAGCCGTTCATCGCCGCGCCGGAGAGCCAGCGCACCCGCGCGCGCGGCGCGGTGTGAAAGAGGCCGGCGAGCTGGGCACGCTTGGCCACCTCGGCATTGCCCTCGGCGAGTTCCTCGTCGAGCGCCTCGCCCTCCCCGTCCAGCGCGGAGGCGGCGGCGCGGAGGCGGCGCTCGGTCATCTCCTGCAGCAGCCGGTGCGGCGAGGCGCCGAGCACGAGATTGAAGGCGATCATCATGGCCATCGGCACGCAGGCCATCTGCCAGGCATAGAGCAGGCCGCGCGTCACGATCTCGCCGGCCGGCACACGGTCGACCAGCGACAGGATGTAGACGATGACGAGCCCGACGATGGAGCCCTGCTCGCCGAGCTGCGTCGCGGCCCCGAGAAAGACGAACAGGAACGCCATCGCCGCCATGATGACGAGGCGCAGCAGCGCCGATTCCGCCGAGAACTGGATGAGCGGCGCCATGGCGACGACGACGATGCTGGCGAGGACGATGATGCCGATCGCCTGCGCCACGCCTTCGGCACCGTTCGGCCGGGCGAGGAAGATGATGAGATAGCAGCCGATCGCCGATTCCGGGATCCGGTAGAGCATCGCGACGCCGGCGACGAGCGCGACCAGCAGTGCCACCCGCCAGGTGAGCGCGAGGCGGCCCGGCATCGGCATCAGGTCGGCGATCACCTGCCGGCCGATGGGCGCCCAGCCGATGGGCGGCGCGGCGGCCTCAGCAGCTCTGGCCATGATGCACCGTGACGGTCGCTGAGGCGCCGACGCGCATCAGCGCGTCCGGCGGATCGAGGAGGCGGATGCGGACCGGGAAGCGCTGGGCGATGCGCACCCAGTCGAGGCTCTTCGGCACGATCGGCAGCGCGATCGGCAGGTTGACGACCTGTTCCGAGGCGACGCCCCAGCTCGTGCCCTCGACGCGGCCGCGGATCGGCAGCGTGCGGTCGGCCAGCGCATAGACGGTCGCGCAGTCGCCGGTCGCGATCGAGGGCAGCTCCGTCTCGACGAAGGAGGCCGAGGCGAACCAGGCGCCGCTGTCGATCAGCGTGAACACCGATTGCCCGGTCAGGAGATAGTCGCCCGGCGACACGGTGAGCCCGACCACCTTGCCGTTGAAGGGCGCGCGGATCTCGGTATCGGCCAGCGCCCGCTCGGCGATGGCGAGCGCCGCCTCGCGCGCCGCGACGAGCGCCGCGGCGGCCGCCGGATTGCCGACCAGCCGCTCCGCCGCCTCCTGCTGCAGCTTCGCCTGGCGCAGGCTGACCTCGGCGTCGCGCCGCGCCGTCGCGGCGTCGTCCACCTGCTGGGCGCTGACATAGCCTTTCGGGCGCAGCTGTTGCAGCCGCGCCAGCGTCTGCGTCGCGAGGTCGAGATTCTGCGCGGCGCGCGTCACCTGCTCCGAGGCGATAACGGCATTCGTCCGCTCCGCAGCCTCGGTGCGCTGCTGGTCGGCGAGGCCGGCCTCGGCGATCGCGAGATCGGCGCGCGCCTGCGCCACGGCGAGGCGGTAGGGCTCGGCGTCCAGCGAGAACAGGACATCGCCCTTCTTCACCGACCCGTTCTCGGCGACGTCGATGCGCGCGATGCGACCGGGGACCGCCGAGGCGATGCGCGCGACATTGGCGGTGAGGATCGCGTCCTGCGACAGCGGATTGCGGTCGGCGCGCTGGAGATAGTCGCGGCCGAGAACCAGCGCCGCGACGATCACGGCGAGCGAGACGGCGATGCCGACGATCCGCTTCGCGAGGCTGAAGCCCTTTCCCTGCACCCGCTATCTCCCGAAGCCGAGCAGCGAGACCAGGAAGCCGATCGCCGCCGCGATCGCGACATAGACCGGCAGGCGAACCGGCAGCATGTCGTCCACCCCGAGCGGGATGAAGATCAGGCGGACGAGCACGGCACCGAGGATCCCCGCCAGCGCACAGGCGAGCCAGGACGGGAAATAGGCCCCGAACAGCGCAATCGACGGCGCGCCGGCCGAGACCGTGCAGCCTGACAGCAGCAGGCTCATGGCCGCCGGCGGGCCGAACTGCCTGAGCAGCCTCGCGCCGGGCGATATGGCTTTGGAGAAATGGCTGGCAGTCGCGGCGTCGCGCATCGGCGGGGTCCGGTGTGTGGCCGCTGGACCCGATCGGCGGTCGGCTGGGCGCCTCAGCTTCCGCCCGGAGCGCACTGGACCAACCCACCACGCCACTTCCGCCTCAGGCCCAACAACAATCCTGAGCTTGGACCTTCTAGCACGCGCCATGCTGGCATGGGTAGCAGGGAGGCGGCAGGCGGCCTGGCACCGTTAACGAAGCGATCCGACGCAACGACGACGCCGATCGCGGTCGGGCTCGCACCTGCCCTCCCCCTCGCGGGAGGACAAAGAACGAAGCGAACCCTGCTCTTCGGCTGCGGCCTCTTCGGAATTCGGCAATCGGAGACTGCTCGTGACCGACACTTTGCGGGGATGAAGTCCCCAGGGCTCCAGGGCGGCGGCCTGTCCTCCCGCCAACCTCCCGGTCGCTCGCCACCCCACGCCCGTCGGAGACCGAACGCCTCGCCGCCCGCCCTGTCAGCGCCGCCCCGGACGATCCCAATCGTCAACAGGGCTTCCAAAACGGCACTTAAGTTGATAACGATTCATTTTGGTTGGTGACGCCACCGGCCGAAAGGATTCTTGGGAGGAATCATGATGTGGAGCATGAAGCCCGTGATCGGGCGGAACCTGCTTGCCCTCGGCGCGGGCATCGCCCTTTCGGCGGCGCTCGTTCCCGGCGTGCAGGCTGAGGAAGTGAGCGGCGATCTCGTCCTGCTCAACTGGGCATCGGGCTCGGAACTCGAGCTGATCAAGGACCTCGAGGCGGGCTTCACCGCCAAATATCCGAAGGTCACCTTCAAGAACGCCGATCTCACCGTCCAGGGCGACCAGCGCGGCGCGATCCGCACGGCGCTGCTCGGCGGCGAGAAGGCGGACCTGCTCGTCAACACCTGGCCGGCCTTCCGCAAGGAACTCGCGGATTCCGGCATGCTGCGCCCCCTCGACAAGCAGTGGGACGACGGCAAGTGGGGCGAGAATATCGGCGACGGCTGGCGCCAGCTCGGCCAGCTCGACGGCGTCACCTATGGCGTGACCTATACCTTCGGCGACCGCAGCGCGATCTTCTATCGCCCCGACACGCTGAAGAAGGCCGGCATCGAGGCGCCGGCCACGAGCTGGGACGACTTCAAGGCCGGCTTCGCCAAGCTGAACGGCGTCAGCGTGGTGCCGATCGCGGTCCCGGCCAAGGTCTGGGCCCACACCGAGTGGTTCGAGACGCTCCTGCTGCGCACCGCTGGCACCGAGACGGCAGCCAAGCTCGCACGGCACGAGATCCCGTGGACCGACCCGGTCGTGAAGACGGCGCTCAAGAAGTATGCCGAGCTGCTGCAGGCCAATTGCTGCGGCGAGGCGACGCTCATGCTCGCCACCGACTGGGACAACGCCGCCGAGCGCGTCCTCAAGAGCGGAACGGCCGGCTACGAGCTGATCGGCATGTGGGTCAACACCGTCGCCAAGACGGATTACGGCCTCACCGAGGGCACCGACTATTCGATCTTCCAGTTCCCGGCCCTCGGCATGGGCCATGACGACACGACCAGCGTCGATTCCAAGGAATTCGTCTCGCTCTCCTCGGGTGGCAACCCGGCGGCGGCCGACGCCTTCCTCGGCTGGCTCGGCACCGCCGAGGCGGCGAACATCGTCGCCAAGCACGGCCTCGCCTCGTCGAGCAACAAGGTCGACCCGTCGCTCTACGGTCCGGTGACCAAGATCGCCGTCGACGCGGTCATGAAGTCGAAGCCGCAATTCGTGCTCGGCGATCTGCTGCCCGGCGATCTCGTCGACGAGTATCGCGTGCAGCTGCAGAAGTTCCTGCAGGATCCGAGCGACGCCAATATCGACGCGGTCACGGCCGCCATCGAGGCGAAGGCGGCGGAAAGCTACTGATGCCGTCTTCCGCCCCGTCCGAGGGAGTCCTGCCCGGCGCCGGGCTCCCGAACGGCCGGAATGGCACGAGCGGTCGGCGCAAGCCGGCCGCCACGGCCAGGAGGCCGATGCCGGAATCGGCCGCCGGCCTCATTCTCATCGCGCCCGTGCTCGTGCTCTTCGCGGTCTCGGTCGTCTATCCACTGTTCGACACGATCCGCCTGTCCTTCTACGACATCAAGGGACTCGGCGCCCCGCGCTGGATCGGCATCGGCAACTATCTGAAACTGTTCGCCGATCCCGCCTTCCGCAAGACGATCTGGACCACCGTCATCTGGACGCTCGCCACCACCTCGATCTCGGTCGGGCTCGGCTGGCTGCTCGCGATGATGTGCTCCTTCGCGCCGAGGGCGACGCTGCCCTTCCGCGTCATGATCTTCGCGGCCTTCGGCATCTCGGAGGCGGTGAGCGCCTTCATGTGGCTCGGCATCCTGCGCCCCGACCAGAGCGGCCTGCTCAACGCGCTGCTCGGCGCCATCGGTCTCGGCCAGTTCCAGCATGCCTGGCTCGGCGACCCCAACACCGCCCTCTGGGGCCTCATCGTCGCGGCGTCATGGGCGCAGGTCGGCCTGCCGCTGATGCTCTGCTTCGCCTCGGTGCAGTCGATCCCGAAGAACGTGCTCGAGGCGGCCGCCATGGACGGCGCCGGCCCGCGCGCCATGATGCGCTACATCATGATGCCGCTCTCGATGCCCGGCGTGCGCGTCGCGGTGTTCATCAACCTGCTCGGGAGCCTGCGCGCCTTCGACATCATCTATGTCCTGACGGGCGGCGGCCCCGTCCGCTCGACCGAGACGGTCGGCTTCTTCATGTACCGGGAGTCGATGACGCAGTTCAAACTCGGCTACGGCGCCGCGGCGACCGTCATCCTGCTCGTCGCCGTGTTCGTCATCTCGGCTCCGGCCATCATCCAGCGCACGGCAGGTGCACGATGAGCGGACGCGCGCGCTTCCTCATCACCGCCATCGTGGGCGTGATCGCGGTCATCTGGATGATCCCGGTGATCGGCATCATCGTCCTTTCCATCCGCCCGCCGGCCGAGGTCGTGCTCGGCTGGTGGCGGCTCGACCATGTGACGCTGACGCTCGACGCCTGGCGCAATGTCTGGTCGAAATATCCGCTGCTCCAGTCGCTGATCACGACCATCAAGCTCGCTGGCCTCGCGACGCTGGCCTCGATGCTTCTGACGCCGGCGGCCGCCTATGCATTCCACTTCCTGAAGTTCCCGTTCCGCCGCACGCTGCTCATCATCATCATCAACGCCTTCGTGCTGCCGCAGCAGGTCGTGGTCATCCCGCTGTTCCAGCTCTGGCGGCAGACGGGGCTGCTCGACAACATCCTCGCGGTGCTGATCCCCTATGTCGGGCTTTCCTTCGCCTGGTCGATCTTCCTCGTGAAGAACTTCCTGGAGGACTTCCCGAAGGAGCTGATCGAGGCGGCCAAGATCGACGGCGCCGGCCCGATCCAGGTCTTCTTCTTCGTGGTCTTGCCGAATTCGGTGACCTCGATCATCGCGGTCGGCATCCTGCAGTTCCTGTGGTGCTGGAACGCGCTGTTCCTGCCGCTGCTCTTCCTCAGGAGCGACGTGCCGCTGCCCGTCCTGCTCGCCCGTATCGCCGGCACCTATGATCTCAACTGGGACATGCGCTCGGTGGCCGCCCTCGTCACGACGATCGTGCCGCTCGCCGTCTTCGTCATCTTCCAGCGCCATTTCGCAGCCGGGGCGCAGACGCGCTCGGGCACCAAAGAGTGACTGCCGAAAGGTCCATCATGTCCGACATCAAGCCGAAGCCGCTCCGCTACCGCCAGATCCATCTCGACTTCCATACCTCGGAGCATATCCCCGGGATCGGCTCCGCCTTCGACGCCGAGGACTTCGCCAATACGCTGAAGGCGGCGCATGTCGATTCGGTCACGATCTTCGCCAAGTGCCATCACGGCTGGTCCTATTACCCCACCAATGTCGGCAAGCCGCATCCCCACCTCGCCAAGCCCGACCTGATGGGCGCGATGATCGAGGCCTGCGCCGCGGTCGATATCGAGACGCCGGTCTATATCTCGGTGCAATGGGACGAGAATTCCGTCCGCGAGCATCCCGAATGGCGCGCGATGAGCGCGACCAACCGCTTCCAGCATGCGCTGCCCGGCGATCCGTCGAGCCTCAAGCAATTGTCGCCAGCCTGGCACACACTCTGCCTCAACCATCAGGGCGTGAAGGACTATATCCTCGACCAGGCCCGCGAGGTCGCCTCGCGCTATGGCAGCAAGGTGCCCGGCCTCTTCTTCGACATCGTGCTGACGCCGGACTGCGTCTGCTCGGCCTGCACGCAGCGCATGCTCGCCGAGGGTCTCGACCCGGAGAACCCGGCCGACCGGCTGAAGAACGACGAGGCGGTCAACGAGGAGTTCCGCCGCTATGTCTCGGATGCGCTCTTCGCGGAATATCCGGCGCTGCGCGTCTTCTACAATTGCGGCCACATCCACAAGCAGGGCCGCCAGCGCTTCCGGACCTACACCCATCTGGAGCTCGAAAGCCTGCCGACCGGCGGCTGGGGCTATGACCATTTCCCGTCCAGCGCCCGCTATGCCGCGACGCTCGGCATGGATTTCCTCGGCCAGACCGGCAAGTTCCACACGTCATGGGGCGAGTTCGGCGGCTTCAAGCATCCCGAGGCGCTGATCTACGAGGTCGGCCAGATGGCGGCGCTCGGCGCCAAGTGCCTGGTCGGCGACCAGCTGCATCCGAACGGCGCGATCAATCACGACACCTATGCCACGATCGCGCCGGCCTATGAGCGGCTCGAGCGGCTGGAGCCCTATCTGAAGGGCGCCAAGCAGGTGTCCGAGATCGCGATCCTCGCCGCCGAGTTCTTCCATCCCGTGGGGGCGCGCAACAATCCGAGCGACGATGGCGCGGCGCAGATGCTTCAGGAACTGAAGCTGCCCTTCGACGTGCTCGATGGAACGGCTCCCTTCGACGGCTATCGCCTGCTGATCCTTCCCGATGCGATCACCGTCGATGCCGCGCTGGCGAAGCGGCTCGAGGCCTTCGTCGCCGGCGGAGGCAAGCTGCTGCTCTCGGGCACGTCCGGGCTGACGGAGACGGGTTTCGCGCTCGACATGGGCCTTGAGAAGTCGAGCGGGCCGGTTGCGTTCAACCCGTCCTATCTCGTCGCCGATCCGGCGGCGCTCGACGCCAGCCTGCCGAAGGCGCCCTTCGTCATGTATGCCACCGGGCAGACGATCAAGCCGGGCGCCGCGACCGTGCTCGCCTCGATCGTGCCGTCCTATTTCAACCGCAGCTACAAGCATTACTGCTCGCACCAGCACACGCCGGACGATCCGGCGGCGGACACGCTCGGCGCCGGTGTCACCGAGCACAAGGGGATCGGCTACATCGCCTTCCCGATCTTCTCGATGTACCACGACTACGGTCAGCCGCTTTACAAGTATGTCGTGCGCGGGCTGATCCGCCGCCTGATTCCCGATCCGGTGCTGGCAACCGATCTCCCTTCGGCCGGCCGCGCCACGCTGGCCCGCCAGGAAACGGAGAAGCGACATGTGCTGCATCTCCTCTATGGCGCCCCGCAGGTGCGCGGCAAGGCGGTGCCCACCGACACCGGAACGCGCGTGCTCGAGATGATCGAGGACATCCCGGCGATCGGGCCGGTCACCGCCAGCGTCAAGCTCGCCGGCACGCCGAGCCGCGTCTATGACGCGCTCAGCGGCGAGGATGTCGCCTGGAAGGCGGAGGAGGACGGCCGCATCGCCGTGACGCTGCCGCGCCTGCACATCCACAGCGCCGTCGTCATCGAAGGCGTCTAGACGATCCACCGAGACGTCATGCGGCGGGCGGGACGCCCGTTCCGCCGCATGGCACGTGCCGGCTGCTTGGGCTAGAAGGACAGCATCCCTGTCGTTCAGGGAAAGGAGCCGCCGCCTGATCATGACAGACGAGGAGTTTCCGGCCGCCGGGCCGCGGCGCAAGGCGGCCACCATCGCCGATGTTGCCGAAGTTGCCGGTGTCGCCATCGGCACGGTGTCGCGCTTCCTGAACGGACGGGAGATTCGCCGCGGCAACCGGCAGCAGATCGAGGCGGCGATCGAAAAGCTCTCCTACCGCCGCAACGCGGTCGCGGCGGCGATGAAGACCGACCGCACGCATATGATCGGCGTGCTGATTCCGACCTTCGACGAGTTCCATGCCCAGATGGTGGAGCGCCTTTCGGCGCAGCTCCGGTCCACGGGCCGCGCCCTCGTCATGTATTTCCACGGCCACGAGCCGCAGGTCTTTGCCGACGCGCTCGATTTCTTCACCCAGCAGCGCGTCGACGGCCTCATCATGGACAGCGTGCAGGGCATGCGCCAGCGCGTCGAGGCCGTGATCGCCGAGGGCATCCCCGTGGTGCTCTACAACAACGACATCACCGGCGTCGTCGCCGACCGCGTCGCGGTCGAGAACGCCGCCGTCAGCCAGCGCGTGGTCGGCCATCTGCTCGATCTCGGCCATGAGCGCGTCGCGATGATCAGCGGCGACCTCGTCGATTCCTCGGCGCGCCAGCGCCTGGACGGCTACGAGGCGGCGCTGCGCGAGTGCGGCATCGCCGTCGATCCGGCCTATATCGTCGGCGGCTACTGGCGGGCGGAGGGCGGCTACGAGGCGGCGCGCCAGCTGATGCAGCTGCCGAAACCGCCGACCGCCATCTTCGCCGCCAATTACGGCATGGCGATCGGCGTCCTGATGTGGATGAAGAACAACGGCCTCCACCTGCCGGCCGATCTTTCGCTGATCAGCTTCGACGACGTGCCGCTGTTCCGCCTGCACGAGCCGGGCATCACCGCGATCGCGCAGCCGATCAACGGCATCGCGGATTCGATCGCCAACCTGCTCGTCGCCCGGCTCGGGCCGGGCGAGACCCGGCCGTTCCGCTCGATCACGCTCGGCTGCGACATCATCCTGCGCGGCTCCGCCGGCCGGCCGCGTCGCTGAGCCCTACAGCAGCCGGCGTGTCTCGCCGGCGGCGAGCGTCACGGGCATGAGCGCGCCGCCGAAGCGGACATCGAGCGCGATCGCCTTCGCCGCATGGAGGACGATCCCGGTCGGGACGCCGTCCGCCCAGTCGAGATCGACGGTCAGGCCGCCCCGCGCGCCGACACCGGCGACCTTTCCCTTCGGCCAGGCCGGCGGCAGCGCCGGCAGCAGCAGCAATTCGCCCGGCTTCGACTGCACGATCATCTCGATGATACCGGCGGCGCCGCCGAAATTGCCGTCGATCTGGAAGGGCGGATGCGCATCGAAGAGATTGGGATAGCTGCGCTCGGGATGGAGCAGCAGCGCCAGCACGTCATGGGCATGCGCGCCGTCGCGCAGCCGCGCCCAGAGATTGATGCGCCAGCCGATGCCCCAGCCGGTCGCATCGTCGCCGCGGATCTCCAGCGAGCGCCGCGCCGCGGCGGCGCGTTCCGGCGTCGTGTCGGGATCGATCTGCCAGGACGGATAGACCGCGTAGAGATGCGAGACATGGCGGTGATGGATCTCCGGGACATCGAGGTCCCAGTCCTCCAGCCATTCCTGCAACTGGCCGGCGGCGCCGATGCGGTCGGCGGGAAGCCGGGGGAGCAGCGCCTCCAGTTCGGCGGCGAAGGCCTCGTCGCGGCCGAGCCGCCGCGCGGTCGCGGCGGTCCGCGAGAAGAGGTCGCGCGCGATCTGGCTGTCCATGGCCGGCCCGGCGCAGATGCTGGCGCCGTTCGGATGCACGTTCTCGGGCGAGACGGAGGGGTTGGTGACGAGAAGATCGGTGCCCGGCAGCGGCACCAGAACGGCGCGCAGGAACTCGGCCGCGCCCTTCATCAGGGGGTAGATGCGCCCGAGGACCGCATCGTCCCCGCGATAATCGGCGTGGTCGTGCAACTGGACGCAGAGCCAGGCGCCGCCCGTCGGCCAGAGGCCCCATTGCGCGCCGTCGATCGGCCCGGTGGCCCGCCACAGGTCGGTGTTGTGGTGCAGCACCCAGCCCGGCGCGTCGTAATGCGCGCGCGCCATGACGGCGCCGGTCTCGGAGAGATCCTCGACCATGGCGATCAGCGGCTCGAAGCACGCGCCGAGACCGGCGAGGTCCGGCAGCCAGTAGTTCATCTGCAGGTTGATGTTGGCGGTGTACTTGCTGTCCCAGGGCGGCTGGACCTCCTCGTTCCAGAGTCCCTGCAGATTGGCCGGCTGCGTTCCAGGGCGGGACGACGACACCATGAGATAGCGGCCATACTGGACATAAAGCGCCGCGAGCGCCGCATCGCCGCCCTCGGCGAAGCCGGCGATGCGCTCGTCCGTCGGCAGTTCCGCCGCCGCGCTCGTGCCGAGATCGATCGCGAAGCCGCCGAAGAGCCGCCGATGCTCGGCCACATGGCGGGCCCTGAGGTCTGCCCAGCGTCCGGCGGAGAGGTCCATCAGACCGGCATCGACGCGCGCCATCGGATCGCCGTCGACCCGGTCGAAGCGCACGAAGCTGGTCGCCGCATTGATGGCGACGAGCGCCTCGGTCGCGCCCTCGACGCGGATGCCGTCGGCGCCGACCATGCAGTCGCCGCCCTCCGTCAGCACGCGCGCCTTGACGGCGAAGCGGAGCACGCCGGCGATGCCGTGCGCATCCGGTCCTTTGCCGGCAAATCCGATCCAGTCGCGGCCGGGCGGCATCATCGCGCCCTGCTGCGGGCTCTCGAGGGTCAGGCGGAAGGCAAGCGCGCCCGGCCGGTCGGAGGCAACCCGCATCAGGATCACGTCGTCCGCCGGAGAGGCGATGAGCTCGCGGGTGTAGGTGACGCCGCCGGCGCGGTAGCGCGTCGTCGCCGCCGCGTCGTCCAGCGACAGGCCGCGGCGATAGTCCTCCGCGCCGTCATGGCCGAAGTCGATAAAGACATCGCCGATCGGCTGGTAGGACATCTGCTTGATCGGCTTCGCCATCAGGCAGCGATTGGCGAGCGCCTCCGCCTCGGCATGCCGGCCGGCGAAGATCAGGCCGCGCACCTCTTCCAGATGCGGCAGAGCTTCAGGATTGACCGGCTGGTAGGGACCGCCCGCCCAGAAGGTGCTCTCGTTCAGCTGCAGCCGCTCGCGCCCGACGCCGCCGAACACCATGGCGCCCAATCGCCCGTTGCCGACCGGCAGCGCCTCGGTCCACGCCACCGCCGGCCGACGATACCAGAGATCCCACGGAGCCATCGGTCCAACCCCTTCTGAATGACCCGGCGACCATGCGGAACGGTCGGCCGCCCGTCAACGAAATTGATATCGATATCAACTACCGTCGATATCTCCCCGTTTCCGCGCGCGCGGCCAGCTTCAGCCGGCAATGTCGGGAAATGTCGCGCCGAGCATGGGAAATGTTGAAGAATGTCCGGTCGATGTTGCGAAGCGGACAAGCCCGCCGGCGCGCCTGTCGATCTTGGCGGCGTGGTTCTGCGCGATGTCGGCGAGGCGGTGATCGAGGAACGGATTGGCGAAACGGTCGAGTGTCACCGCGAAATAGGCCGCGATTTCGTCCTGCCGGTCGCCGAAGGCCGGGATCACCTCGCTGCGCATGATCGTCTCCAGCCAGGCCCGGACGGCCGGATCGGCGATGATCTCGCGCACCGTCTCGTCCTGCCGCCGGCCCTCGCGCAGCCAGCGATCGGCCAGCAGAGTATGGCCGAGATTGAGCACGAAGAGCTTGCGCCGCTCGATGAAATCGAGGTCGTCGACCACCTGGATGTCGGTGTGCCGACAGGGCGGAACCAGCCCCGGCATCGCCCGGATCGCCCACAGCGCATAGGGTTCGGCGACGGCGCCGACCGGCTCGATGGGCGCCGAGACGATGCGGTCGACCAGCGAATCGACGAAGCGGCATTCGGCGGCGAGCCAGCTGCGAAAGGCCTGCGGCAGCCCGCCCCGGACCGCTAGGGCGTCGACCAGCGCCGCAAGCCGCGCCCCGTTGCGCTCGACGAGTTCGCAGGGGAACAGTGTCATGCCGCCGCCGCCCGCCTCGAAGCGATGAAAGAGCAGCGCGGTCAGCAGCTCCGGAAAGGTGCTCCAGCCCTCCAGCGTCGGGACGGGCGTTTCGGGGACGTCATAGCCACGGTCGCCGGTATTGCTGACCACCGTCGACACTGGCCCGGCGAAGAGCGCCGCCAGCCGCGCCGCATCCTCGCGCGCCGACAGCCCGTCCGAAATGACTGAAACCTGCCGTTCCTCGTCGACCGGCTTGCCGTCGACGAGGCCGCGGATGCGCACCGGATAGGGCTTCCCTTCGCGGAAGGCGGCGATGCGGGCGCGGGAGGCCGGCGAGCCGGTCGTCTCGACCACCGTGACGCGGCCGACATCCTGGCCCGCCGCGGCGGCCTCCGAGAGCATCAGGTCGACATGGGCCTGCAGGAAGCGGCTGGTCCCGAACTGGATGATCGGCGCGGCCATCACGAGACGCTCACCATGGCCTTGATCAGGCTGCTGCGGTCGCGGGCCCATTCGGCCATCACCGCCGGGAAATCCTCCATCGTCGTGCGATGGGTGATCAGCTTGCGATGGTCGATGCTGCCGTCTGCGAGCGCGGCGACCACGGTCGCGAAATCCTCCGATGTGGCGTTGCGACTCGCCAACAGCGTGGCCTCGCGCTTGTGGAATTCGGCATCGTTGAAGGTGATGTCGTCCGGGACGACCCCGACCATGACATAGCTGCCGCCATGCGCCAGATAGCCGAAGCTCGCCTGCATGGCGCGCGGATTGCCGGTGGCGTCGAAGACGGTATCGAAGCCGTCGCCTTCGGTCGCGGCTGCGACCAGTGCCGCAGGATCGCCGGCGACATGCGTGTTGGCGAAGCCGAAGCGGTCCGCCACCATGGCCAGCCGTTCCGCGCTCGCATCGACGAGATGCAGTTCCGCGCCCCGCCGGCGGGCAAAGAGCGCAGCCCCGAGGCCGATCGGGCCTGCGCCGACCACCAGCACGCGGTCGGCCGCACCGAGGCCGGAACGGCGCACCGCATGGGCCCCGATCGCCAGGAACTCGACGGTTGCCGCGGCCTCCTCGTCGAGATCGCCGGCCGCGATCAGGTTGATCGCCGGCACGTTGATCCGCTCGCACAGCCCGCCGTCGCGATGCACGCCGAGCACGCCGATGCGCATGCAGCAATTGGGCTTGCCGCGCATGCAGGCATGGCAGGTGCCGCAGGCGACATAGGGATTGATGATGACGCGCGTCCCCGCCTTCCAGCCCTCGCTATCGGAGGCGACGACGCCGGACAGCTCGTGGCCGATCACCCGGGGATAGACGAGGAAGGGATGCTTGCCTTCGAAGATGTGGTAGTCGGTGCCGCAGATCCCGACCCGCGCGATATCGATCGCCACCCAGCCCGGTGCCGGCGCCTCGGCAGCCGGCCGCTCGGCAAGGCTGATTGAGCCCGGTTTCTCCACCACGATGGCACGCATCGACGTCGCTCCTTCCTGCCCGAATCCGGCCCTCGATGTCCCGAGGAGAGGCCGGCGTTCCCACTGCAATGACAGCGACAAAGCATGCAAGTTTGATATCGTTGTCAACTCGTGATCGGCCGGTTCGTGGGCGCCTTTCGAAAGGCGAAGGAAAGGCCGCGCATCGGCTAGGCGATGCCGACGCGATCCCTTATGTCTGTCGGCGGGAAGAACAATCGACGCGGCCCGGCCGCGACAGGGAGAGAACGACGATGGCGGTTGAGACAGCAACCTGGATCGGCACCGGCGGCAGCGATTTGGTGGCGCGCCCCGGCCATCGCGACTGGCTGAAGAGCCAGGCCGGCGATCTGATCGCCTTCTTCCAGAAATCCGCGCTCAACCCGGCCGGCGGCTTCTTCGCGCTCGACGATGCCGGTCAGCCGCTGCCCCCGCCCGGCCCCGGCGGCACGGTGCGCTATCTGCACGAGACGACGCGCATGGTGCACTGCTTCGCCATCGCCCATCTCATCGGCCTGCCGGGCGCCGACCGCATGGTCGACCATGGCATGGCCTTCCTGCGCAGCCATCACGAGGACAAGAAGGAGGGCGGCTGGTTCTGGGGCGTCGATGACCATGGCCCGACCAATGCCACCAAGCAGGCCTATGGCCATGCCTTCGTGCTGCTGGCCGGCTCGTCGGCCAAGGTCGTCGGTCATCCCGGCGCCGACAGCCTGATCGCCGACGCGACCGAAGTGCTCCTCAGCCACTTCTGGGACGACGCCGCCGGCGCGACGACCGAGGAATACACCGCCGACTGGCAGCCGCTCGGCCCCTATCGCGGCCAGAACTCCAACATGCACCTCACCGAGGCGCTGATGGCGGCCTTCGAGGCGACCGGCCAGCAGCGCTATCTCGACATGGCCGGCCGCATCGCTGCGCTGATCATCGGCAAGCATGCCCGCGCCGAAGGCTGGCGGGTGGCCGAGCATTTCCGCGCCGACTGGAGCGTCGACCGCGACTATGAGGGCGATCCGATGTTCCGCCCGGCAGGAACGACACCCGGCCATGCGCTGGAATGGAGCCGGCTGCTGGTGCAGCTCTGGGAGTTCGGCGGGCGCCGCGAGGAATGGCTGATCGAGGCGGCGCGGTCGCTGTTCCTGCGCACCTGCGAGATCGGCTGGGACGGGTCGCGCGGCGGCTTCTACTACACTCTCGACTGGCAGGATCGGCCGGCCCGTTCGGATCGTTACTGGTGGCCCTGCGCGGAAGGGATCGGCGCGGCCGCCGTCCTGCGCCAGACCGGCGGCGATGCGCGGTTCGAGGAATGGTATCGCCGCATCTGGGACTTCACCGCTCGTCACCTGATCGATCCGCGCCACGGCGGCTGGTATCCGGAGATCGACGACGAGCTGAAGCCGGTCTCGCGCGTCTTCGTCGGCCGGCCGGACCTCTATCATTCGCTGCAGGCCTGCCTCATCCCGCTGCTGCCGGCGAGCGGCAGCATCACACGCGGTCTCGCCGCCGAAGCCGGCCAGCTCTGACGGGACGTTGACGGCGGCCGTCCGGCGCCGAGCCGGACGGCTCGGCGATGAGGACGACCGGCATGAGCGAACCCGCTGCCCCCACCATCGATGCTTCCATCCGCAGGCTGCGGATCGGCGGCTCGCCGCCGCTGCTGCCGGTCGCCTTCGGCGGCTCCCTCTACACGCCGGCCTCGGCCGGCGGCACGCAGGAAGCAGATTTCGCCGGCGCCATCGCCGCCGCCTATGAGGCCGGAATCCGCCATTTCGACACGGCCGCCGGCTATGCCGGCGGGCGCTCGGAAAAGATCTATGGCGATTTCGTCGCCGGGCGGCGCGGCGAGATCTTCCTGGCATCCAAGGCCAACCCCGCCGACCCGGGCGGCGCCGCGATGGCGGCGGCGGTCGACGACAGCCTCAGGCGGCTGAAGACCGACCATATCGACCTCTTCTACATCCATTGGCCGCGCGGCGGCGCCGACATGCGGCCGCGCATGGAGGCGCTGGAAGCGGCGCGCCGCGCCGGGAAGATCGGCGCGGTGGGCGTCAGCAATTTCTCCGTCGCAGAAATGCAGCAGGTGCAGGAGGTTGGCCGCATCGACGCGCACCAGCTCGGCTACAACCTCCTCTGGCGCCACGCCGAAGGGGACGTCATCCCCTATTGCGCCGCGAACGGCATCGCCGTCGTCGCCTATTCGACGCTCGCCCACGG
This sequence comes from Kaistia geumhonensis, assembly GCF_030815145.1. Classification (NCBI taxonomy): domain Bacteria; kingdom Pseudomonadati; phylum Pseudomonadota; class Alphaproteobacteria; order Hyphomicrobiales; family Kaistiaceae; genus Kaistia; species Kaistia geumhonensis. Next base: position 2,566,618 of record NZ_JAUSWJ010000001.1, read on the forward strand.
CATCCTGACCGGCAAGTTCGGCCCGACGCCCGACCTTTCCGGTGACGACCAGCGCCATCGCGTTCTGCCGTTCCGCGCCGATATCTGGCCGCATGTGCATGCCGGCGTCGAGGAGCTGAAGGGCGTGGCGCGCGAGGCCGGGCGACCGCTGGCGCATCTTGCGATCCGCTGGAGCCTCGCCCGCCCCGGCATCGACGCCGTCGTCGTCGGCGCCCGCAGCCGCGCGCAATGCGAGGCCAATCTCGCCGCGCTCGGCGGCGCTGTCGACCCGGCGGTCTTCGAGCGGATGACCGCGATCAGCGACATGATCGCCGCGCATGTGCCGGACGAGGGAAATCTCTTCGACTATCGTCCCTGACCGGCCTCGGGAGGAGCCACCGGTCGCCGGGAACCAGGACGGGAGGACCGCCATGGCCGAGGCCATCACGCTTTTCGACGGATCGACCCTCAAGGGCTGGCGGGCCGCGCCGCGCCTGCCGACGCCGGTGCGCGCCGACGATCCACCGCTTCCGACCAACACCGACGCTTATCGGAGGGCGCTTGGCCATCTCGGGCGCTGGACCGTCGAGGACGGCGCGATCTGCGGACGGCAGGACCCGCCGGGGAGCGGCCTCGGCGCCTATCTCGTCAGCGAAGGGGCGTTCGGCGATTTTGAGCTCGAGCTGGAGGCGCGGCCCGACTGGCCGGCCGATACCGGCATCATGCTGCGCGCCACAGCCGAGGGCACCACCGGCTATCAGGTGCTCGTCGACCACCGGAAGTCCGGGAATATCGGCGGCTTCTACGGCAACGGCATCGGGCGTTTCCACGCCATCAACTTCAATGTCGATGTCGAGCGCGACGACGCCGGCAGGCCGCTTCGCCTCAGGATCGAGGATCTGTCGACGACCATCGAGCCGATCCACGACTGGAAGCCGGCGCTTCTCGCGCGCAAGGCCACGGGCGAGGAGTTCCTGAAGGCGTGGAAGTGGGGCGACTGGAACGCCTTCCGCATCCGCATGGTCGGCGCGCTGCCGACGATCACCGTCTGGATCAACGGGCTGCTTGTCGCCGAACTCGATACCGCCACGATGACCTATCCGGATTTCGACGGCGCCGCGGTGTTGCGCAAGCTCGGCACTGCCGGGCACATTGCCTTCGAGGTCCACGACAACGATCCGCGCATGGGCGCGGAGCGCTGGGCGCCGGAGGCGGCCTGCCGCTGGCGCAACATCCGCGTCACGCCGCTCTGAGCCGCCACTGAAGCACTGGAAGGACCGGCTCTATGCCATCCAGGTCAAGGACACCGCGCCGCCCGGCACCACGGCCGAAGGCGGCTGGACCCCGATGGGCGATGGCATCGTCGACTGGGCGGCGCCGTGGCCGCTGTTCCCCGAGACGCCGGCCGATCATCTCGTCGTCGAGCACGACGAACCGGCGGACTGGCGGACCCTTGCACAGCGCTCCTACGACACTCTCGTCAAGCTCGGCGCGCGCGGCTGACGCCGGCACGCCTCCCGTCCCCTCGAAGCAAGGAGCCGCATCGTGGCCCTCGAAGTTCGATCCATCTTCACCCGCAAGGGCCGCAGCCTGCTGCCCGGCCAGAGCGCGAAGCTCGTCACCTTCGACCTCGCCAGCGGCGCTCCGACGGTCGTCCTCGAAGCCGACGAGGTGATCGAGGCGCCGAACTGGACGCCGGACGGCAAATGGCTGATCTTCAATGCCGGCGGCGAGATCTGGCGGATCGCGGCCGAGGGCGGATCGCTGCCCGAGAGGATCGAGACCGGCACCATCCGCGATCTCAACAACGACCATGTCCTCTCGCCGGACGGCCAGACGATCTATCTCAGCAACAATGACGGCCATCTCTATGCCGTGGCGATCACCGGCGGCGAGCCGCGCCGCGTCTCCAACGACCATGCGAGCCCGCATCACTATTACCTGCATGGCATATCGCCCGACGGGCTGACGCTCGCCTATGTGGCCGTCGAGGGGCCGGCAGGGGCGAAGCGGATCAACCTCTTCACGATCCCCGCCGCCGGCGGACCGGACACGCGGCTCAGCGATGTCGCCTATCCCAATGACGGGCCGGAATATTCGCCCGACGGCGCCTGGATCTATTTCAACGCCGAGCGCGCGGCGACCATTCCGGGCCATGCGCAGTGCTTCCGCATGCGCCCGGACGGCACGGGCATCGAGCAGCTGACCTTCGACGAGAGGGTCAACTGGTTCCCGCATGTCTCCCCAGACGGCAAGGCGGTCGTCTATATCAGCTATCCGCCCGGCACCACGGGGCATCCGGCCAACAAGGACGTCGTCCTGCGGCTGATGAACCCGGACGGCAGTGGCCAGCGCGATCTCGTTGCCTTCTTCGGTGGCCAGGGCACGATCAACGTCAACAGCTGGGCACCGGACAGCCGCCGCTTCGCCTATGTCGCCTATCCGACCGGCTAGGCCGGCACCATTCCCTTCGAAGGAGAGCCCCATGCGCATCGCCGTCCTCGGAACCGGCCAGGTGGGGAGCGCGCTCGCCGGCAAGCTCGCCGCCCTCCGCCATGACGTCGTCCTCGGCAGCCGCGATCCGGCCAGCGCGCGGGCGCAATCCGTCGCGTCGGCGGCCGGGGCGCGGGTCGCGTCCTATGCCGAGGCCGCGGCGCATGGCGAGTGGCTGGTGAATGCCCTGCCCGGCGAGGAAGCCATCGGCATCCTTTCCGCCTGCGCCGTGGACGGCAAGATCATGGTCGACATCGCGAACTACAACAGCGCCGTCGACCAGCCGATCCTGATCCCGATCGGCGAGGCGATCCAGGCGGCGTTCCCGAAGCTGAGGCTCGTCAAGGCGCTGAACAGCGTCAGCGCGCATCTGATGGTCGATCCTGTCGCGCTCGGCCGGCCGCACAGCGTCTTCGTGGCCAGCAACGACCTGTCGGCGAAGGCGGAGGTGGTGGAGCTTCTGCGAAGCTTCGGCTGGCAGGACATCATCGATCTCGGTCCGCTCGCCGAAGCGCGGGCCATGGAGCAACTGATCCCGCTCTGGATGGCGCTGGAACGGCGCTTCGGCCATCCCGGCTTCAACCTCGCCGTCATCCGGGAGGATGGTCCGGCGGGAGGGGCCTGAGCCTCCAGCCCGCCGGACCTGCGCGCCGCCCCCGACGGCGCGCTATACCTTTTCGACCTTCGGGATCGCCCAGGTCGCATTGATGATCGACGGCGAACTTTCCGTCGGCCAGTAGAGCCGCAGCATGAGGTGGAACTTGCCCTTGGGCGCGGGAAGCCAGTTGGCCTCCTTGTCGGCGCCGGGGCTCTCGTTCTGGATGTAGATGGTCAGCGATCCGTCCTCGCCATAGACGGGATTGGTGCGGATGCTCATCGAATAGCGGTTGATCGGATTGGCGACGAAAAACAGCTGCTCGTCATACATGGTCAGCGACCAGAACCCCTGGACGGGCGGCAGCTGGCCCTTCGGGAAGCGCAAGACATAGCGATGCTCGCCGCTGTAGTTCTCGAGCGCATTCGGCTTCAGCGAGGTCGGGTAGATGGCATCCTGCGGCCGGTTTGCGCCGAGGCCGATGGCGGTGACCAGCGCGCGCTGCAGATAGTCGGTGCCGTAGATGCCGGCCTTGGTGGTGAAGGACCAGCCGTTCTCGCGCGTGATGTCGCCGTCCGAATCGACGAAATGCAGCATGATCTTGTCGTAGCCGACCGAGGGAATGCGGCGATCGGCGCGCTTGTCGAGCTTCGAGGCATCGAACCGGCCGGGCGCGAGGCCGATCGTCGCGAAACGCTCCATCGCCGGCGCATCGGCGGCGGCGGGCGGGTTGCGCTTCATGAGCTCGGCGAGCAGCGTGAAATAGTCGGCCGCCGGGAGGGCGTTGACCTGGTCGCGGGTCGGCGTCTTCATGTCGATCGCGGGATCGACCTTGCCGGCGGGCGGCGTCCATTCCTTGCCCCAGCTGCTGAGCGGCTGGAGCTTGAAGGCGTCCTGCAGCGCATGGACGGCGGCATAGTCCTCCGGCGTGCCGGTGCAGTAGATGCGCCCGAGCAGCCAGACCATGCTTGTCGGCGACTTGAGCTCGGTCATGCCCTCGGGCACCGTCCCGCTCCAGCCCGGCCCGGTGACGAGGAAGGTCTTCGCGGCGCCGCCGGTGGTGCGCTTGCCAGGCACCTCGAAGACGTCGGTCCAGCCCGAGAGCAGCGGCAGCAGGAAGTAGCGATCGCCCATATCGGGCTGCGCCAGCACCCAGGGCTCGTCGCCGACATCGAACCAGGCGGTCGTGTAGAGCGTGTCCGCATTCGGCGCGGTGACGTCGCGGAAGCTGGCATCGGGATATTCGCGCAGCTTGATGAGGGCGCCCATCGGACCGCGGGTCCCCTCCCCGGCCGCCACATTGGTCATGATGCGGCGGGTATATTCCATCGTGACAAGCGGATAGCCGTAGACATAGGCATCGACCGCCGTCCGGAACTCGTCCGTGCCCTCGACGAGATCCGCCAGCGGCCCCTCGAAGGCGAGCGCATGGCCAGTTCCGGCCGCAAGCGCCAGCAGACTGGCTCCACCGAGACCGAAGCCGCGTCGGGTGAGGTTCATGGCGATCTCCGCTATGGTGACGAAAGGGCCGGCACGATAGCGTCCCGGCCGGATCGCCGTTTCGGTTGAAAGGTCAAACTTGAGCGAAACCGTCGTGAACCCCGAGGCAACGCAGCGGATCGGAGTCGCAGCCGAGCTGCCGGACCTCCTGGCCGGCTTCGGCGTGGACGTCCCGGCGCTGTTCGCCGCCTTCGGCCTCGACCCCGGCGCGTTCGAGCCGGACAGGCGCCTTCCCTTCCGCATCGTCCTCCCGCTGCTCGACCGCGCCGCCGCGCTCTCGGGCTGCGAGCATCTCGGCGTGCTCTGCGGCCTTCGCTTCCGGCTCGACCATCACGGACGGGTCGGCGCCTTGATGAAGAGCTGCGCGACGCTCAGGCAGGCGCTCGAGGATTTCGTGACCTGGCAGCCGGGCTATTCCAGCGGCGCGATCGTCTATCTGCATCGCCGGGGACCGGACAACGCCTTCGGCTATGGCTGCTATGCTGGGACGGCACCGGGCACACGCGTCCTCTACGACATCATCCTCGGCGTCGGCATCCGCATGGTGCGCGAACTGACCGGCACACGCGCCGATGCGCTCGAGTTCCACCTCTCGCATCGTCCACCGGCCGACCCGGCGATCTATGCCCGGCTGCTCGGAGCGCCCGTGCGCTTCAACCGCCATGAGACCTGCATGATCCTCGACGATGCGGTGCTCGATACCCGCCTGCCCGGATCGGATCCGGCGGCGCGGCGGCGGATGCTCGACCTGGCCCGCCAGGACGGCCGCTGGGCCGGCGCGAGCTTCTCGATGCGGGTGCGCCACGAATTGCGGCGCGCGCTCGTCGCCGAGGAACCGCTGATGACGCAGGTCGCCGGCGAGATCGGCATCAGCGCGCGGACGCTGCGGCGCCGTCTCGAAGAGGAAGGAACGACCTTCGAGGCGCTGCGCGACGAGGTGCGGCGCGCCGTCGCCCGCGAACTGCTGGAACTCACCGACATTCCCCTCGGCGAGATCGCCACCATCCTCGGCTTCGCCTCGCCGGGCGTCTTCTCCGAGGCGTTCCGGCGGGCCGCGGGCACGACGCCGTCTCACTGGCGCAGGGAGCGCCGCCCCGCCGCCGCGCCGGCCTGAACCACAACCGCGGCCCGGACGTATAAGCTCCATCGAAGGGAGCGAACATGGCCGCGGCGGATCCCAGTCACATCCTCATCTATGGCGGCACGGGCGGGATCGGCTCGGCTCTCGCGCGGCGGCTCGCCGCCGAGGGACACCGCTTGCATCTCGTCGGACGCGATGCCGACCGGCTGGCTGGCCTCGCCGCCGCCACCGGCGCGACCTGGACGGCGGGCGACGTTCGCGACGCGGCACTGTTCGAGCGCGTCAGCGAGGAAGCGGGCACGACGATCGACGGGCTCGCCTATCTGGTCGGCACGATCAATCTCAAGCCGCTCGGCCGCATCGGTGCCGAGGAGGCGCTGGACGATTTCCGCGTCAACGCGCTCGGCGCCATGCTGGCGGTCAAGGCGGCGCTGCCCGCACTGAAGCGCTCGAGCGCGGCCTCGGTGCTCCTGGTCTCGAGCATAGCCGCCCGCCAGGGCTTCTCCGCCCATGCTTCCGTCGGCATGGCGAAGGCGGCGGTCGAGGGCCTGACACTGTCGCTCGCTGCCGAACTCGCGCCCCGCATCCGCGTCAATTGCATTGCGCCGTCGCTGGTGCGCACCCCGCTCGCCGCTCCTCTCACGCAGTCCGAGAGCATGGCGGCCGCGATCGCGCAGCTCCACCCCATGCAGCGGCTCGGCGAGGCGGAGGATGTCGCGAGCCTCGCGGCGTTCCTGCTGTCGCCGGAGGCGGCGTGGATGACCGGACAGGTGATCGGCGTCGATGGCGGCCGCTCCACGCTGCGCGCGAAGGGCTGAGCGCATGCCGCCGTTGCGCCGCAAGGGCGATCTGCCGGTGAAGACCTGCACCGTCTGCGCGCGGCCCTTCGCGTGGCGCAAGCGCTGGTCGCGGGTGTGGGACACGATCGAGACCTGTTCGGACCGCTGCCGCGAGGAAGCACGCCGCCGCAGGAGGGCGAGCGGCCGTGGCGAGTGAGGGCATCCGCAACCTCGTCCTGCTGCTCGGCGATCAGCTGACCCGCGGCATCAGCGCGCTGCAAGGCTTCGATCCGGAGCGCGACCGCATCCTGATGGCCGAGCTCGCGGAGGAGACGAGCTATGTGCCGCATCATGTGCAGAAGATCGTGCTGGTGCTCTCGGCGATGCGCCACTTCGCCGAGGAACTGCGCAACGAGGGCCTGCCGCTCGATTATGTCGCCCTGGAGGACGACGGCAACAGCGGCTCCTTCACCGGCGAACTCGCCCGTGCGGTGAAGCGTCTCGACCCCGAGCGGATCATCGTCACCGAGCCCGGAGAGTGGCGGCTGCGCGAGGTCATGGAGGGGTGGACGGAGCGGTTCGCGCGGCCGGTCGAGATCCGGCCCGATACGCGCTTCTTCGCCAGCCGCGAGCGGTTCGCTTCATGGGCGAAGGGGCGCCGCTCCTTCAGGATGGAACATTTCTACCGCGAGATGCGGCGCGAGACGGGCATCCTGATGGAGGGCGAAACACCGTCCGGCGGACGCTGGAACTTCGATGCCGAGAATCGCAAGGCGCTGCCGAAGGGCGAGCGCGTGCCACGCCGCCACCGCGTCGAGCCGGACGCGGTCACGCGCGCCGTCATCGACATGGTGCGCCGCCGCTTTCCCGACAATTTCGGCGATCTCGACGGTTTCGGCTGGGCCGTGACGCGGAAGGATGCGCTCGACGCGCTCGATCGCTTCGTCGCCGAGCTGCTGCCGCGCTTCGGCGATTATCAGGATGCGATGAAGCGCGGTGCGCCCTTCCTCTTCCACGCCGTGCTCTCGCCCTATCTCAATATCGGCCTCTTGACGGCCGGAGAGGTCTGCACCGCCGCCGAAACCGCCTGGCGCGACGGCCGCGCGCCGCTCAACGCCGTCGAGGGCTTCGTCCGCCAGATCCTCGGCTGGCGGGAATATGTCCGCGGCGTCTACTGGCTGCGCATGCCGGACTATCCCGAGAGCAACGTCCTGGGCGCGGACCGTCCTCTGCCGGACTTCTACTGGACGGGCGAGACCGACATGGCCTGCATGGCCGAGGCGGTCGCGGCGACGCGGCGCCACGCCTATGCGCATCACATCCAGCGCCTGATGGTGACCGGAAACTTCGCGCTGCTCGCCGGCATCCGCCCCGCCGAGGTCGAGGCGTGGTATCTCGTCGTCTATGCCGATGCGTTCGAATGGGTCGAACTGCCGAATGTCCACGGCATGGCATTGTTCGCCGATGGCGGGCTGCTCGCGTCGAAGCCCTATGCCGCCTCGGGGGCCTATATCGACCGCATGTCGGACTACTGCGCCGGCTGCGCCTATGATCCGAGGGCGAAGACCGGCGCGAAGGCCTGCCCGTTCAATGTGCTCTACTGGCGCTTCCTGAGCGTCAACCGCGACCGCCTCGCCGGCAACCCGCGTATGGCGATGCCCTATCGGACGCTGGACGCGATGGAGGCGGGCCAGCGCGCAGAAGTCCTCCGCGCCGCCGAGGCGTGGCTGGAAAAGCTCGATGCCGCCGGCTCGACCTATGCCGCCCCCCGTCAGGCCGAGCAGGGCGATCTTTTCGGCTGAACCGGGCATGCGCCGAGGCGACTTCAACCGTGATTTGCGCCCTTGCCTTGATTGACTTCCGACGCGCGAGCGGCAGTAGATGAGCAATGGACCTCAAACACACATTTGGCTGGGTGCCGGAGCAGAGACGGCGGCGCCGGGTGCAGCTTTTGCTGCTGTTTGGCAGTCTCGTGGTCCTGCTGCTCGGCATTGGATGGGGGATCCTCTATATTTTTCAAGACAGGTGGCTGCTCGCTGCCTTGCATCTTTCTCTGGCTTCGCTTTCAATTCCGGTCCTCTCGCTGGTTTGGAAGCATAAGCTGCGTACAGCGACGATCGTATTGGCGCATGGACTTTTGTTCATGGTCATACTTCTCTGCATGCTCGATGTACCTGTCGGAGACATTCCCCGATCCACGCATATGTATTTCCTTCCCATCGCAGCCGGATTGTTCTTTATCCTTGAAAAGGACAAGTTATACCTAAGGATTTTTATCCCGTTTTTGTATGCCGTAGCCTTTCTGGTCTTCGCGTCGACGGATGTCGGCTTTCTCGATCCGGATCTGACGGCGCCCATGGATGTCCGTGCTCCCGGCGTGTGGATCAACAACGTCACGGCCGTAATCTCTCTGTTCGTCGTACTGGCTTTGATGCAGGCTGATTTCGCGGCGCGCCATGCCCTCGAACGCGAGATGCGCAAGTCATTGGCGCGCGGTGATTTTCGCCTTTATTACCAGCCTCAGATCGATAATTCCGGCAATGTGTTCGGCGTGGAGGCGTTGCTCCGTTGGCAGCATCCGCAGCAGGGCATGATCTCGCCGCAGACGTTTATCGGGCTTGCCGAGGAGACGGGCCTGATCCTGCCGCTCGGCGAATGGGTGATCAAGACGGCTTGCGCGCAGCTCGTCGCCTGGGCCGACAATCCGGCCGTCGCGCACCTCACCATGTCGGTGAACATCAGCGCCTCGCAGTTCAGGCAGCCCGACTTCGTACAGCTCGTCACCGAGATCGTGCGGCGAAGCGCCGTCCGGCCCGCGAAGTTGAAGCTTGAACTGACGGAGGGCGTTCTGGTCCGGGACATCGATGGCGTCGCCAACCGGATGCACGCCCTGCGCAGGCTTGGAATCTCCTGGTCGATCGACGATTTCGGAACTGGCTTCTCCTCGCTCAATGTCCTCAAGCGCCTTCCCTTCGACCAGATCAAGATCGACCAGACCTTCGTTCGGGACGTCCTGCGGGACGAGCGCGATCAGGGCATTGTCCGGGCAGTGATCGACCTTGGCCGGAGCCTCGGCATGACGCTGATCGCCGAGGGCGTCGAGACCGAAGAACAGCGGGAGTGGCTCGGCGCATGCGGGTGCGAGGCCTATCAGGGCTATCTGTTCAGCAAGCCGGTCCCGGCCGATGACCTCGTCGCGTGGATTTCGTCACGTTCCGGACGCCTGGAGCTTCGACCAGTCCACGCCGCCGGCTGATCCGAACAAATTGGCACACGCGCGACGAACAGGCGACAACCAGCGGTCGCTGCGCAATCGCGTTCCCGAATTCGGTCAAATCTGGAATGTGGTTCTCTGAATCGCCATCGCAACGCACGGCCATGCGTGGACGACCGCCTTCGGCATGAGCAGACTAGCTCAATCTTCAGGCACCCGCGGGGTGCCCGGTCGCTTACGGGGAGAGTTCCAGAATGGCCATCAACGACAACGGGGCAAGGCGTGGCCTCAGCCGCCGGCATTTCCTGCAGACCGCCGCCGCGGGCGCGGCCCTGCCGTTCCTCGCCGGTGCCGGCGCCGCCTTCGCTGCGGACAAGCCGCTGGCCGGCCAGTCGCTCAACCTCCTCATCATCCAGTCGCATGCCGTCACCGGCAAGAAGCTCGCGGAAGACTTCGAGGCCGCCACCGGCGCCAAGGTCAATGTGACGATCGTCCCCTATGACCAGGTCGGCGCCAAGGCGACGCTGGACGTGCAGTCGGGCGTCAACGAATTCGACGTGCTCGACTACTGGTACACGAATATCGGCCAGTTGGCCGAGGACGGCATCGCCGAGGACGTGACCGAGTGGATCGAGCGCGACAAGGCCGAGATCAAGCCGGAAGACTACATCCCGCTGATCTACGACACCTATACGCTCTATGACGGCAAGCGCTACGGCCTGCCCTATGACGGCGACTCCCATCTCCTCTTCTACAACAAGGAGATTCTCGACCGGAACGGCGTCTCCGTGCCGACGACCTGGGAAGAATATCTCGCCGCGATCCAGAAGATCACCGAGGCCGAGTCCAAGAACGGCATCTATGGCGCGGCGGTGCTCGGCGGAAAGGCGCCGATCATCATCGGCTCCAGCTATGCCAATCGCCTCGCCGGCTACGGCGGCAAGTTCCTCGACGAGGACGGCAGCTCGGCGCTCGACAGCCCCGCCGCCCTCGAAGCCGCCAAGGCGCTGGTCGCGACCAATCCCTATGCGCTGCCGACGCCGCTCGAGACCCGCTTCGAAGAGGGCCTCCCCGCCTTCCTCGGCGGCAAGGTCGGCTTCATCGAGTTCTGGTCCGATCTCGGCGTCTATGCACAGGATCCGAAGGGCTCGCAGATCGTCGACAAGTGGGGCGTCACGCGCATCCCGGTCGGCGGCGCCAACAAGGATCCGCGTCTCGCCCTCAATGCCGGCTTCGCCTTCGCGGTCTCGTCGGGATCCAAGAAGAAGGAAGCCGCCTGGGAGCTCATCAAGTTCGCGGCCAGCCCGAAATATCAGGAGGAGCTGATCACGCTGACGGGCTCGGGCATTGATCCGGACCGCACCTCGCTGCTCTATTCCGAGAAGTACAAGGCTTTCGCCCCGCAGGTGCAGGCGGCGCTGGCCGGCGCGCTCGAGAACGCGCTGCCCTGGCCGACGACGCCCGAGACGCCGAAGTTGCAGCAGACGCTGGCCGACGAGCTGGCGCTGGCGCTGGCCGGCTCCAAGACGCCGGAACAGGCGATCAAGGATGCGCATGCCGCCTGGGTCGAGATCATCGGTTCCTGAGCCGGTTTCGTGATATCTGTGCCCGCCCGCTCCGAGGTCTGATCCTTCGAGCGGGCGGGTTCGCTTTTGTGCGTTTCGGAGCGCCATGATGACCGCAACCGCCCTTCCCACCGTCGCCCTCGGCCGCACCGGATTCGCCATCACGCGGGTCGGCTTCGGTGCCTGGGCGGCCGGCGGCGACTGGATCTTCGGCTGGGGCCATCAGGACGACGAGCAGTCGATTACCGCCATCCGCCGGGCGGTGGAGCTCGGCATCAACTGGATCGATACCGCGCCGACCTACGGCCTCGGCCATTCCGAAGAGCTGGTCGGTGCGGCGCTCGCCGACATCCCCCGTTCCGAGCGGCCCTATGTCTTCACCAAATGCGGGCTCGACTGGGGAACGGGCGAGCGCGCGATGCCGAAATTCGTCGGCCGCCGCGATGCGCTGCAGAAGGAACTCGACGCGTCCCTGCGCCGTCTTCGCGTCGAGGCAATCGACCTCTGGCAGGTGCACTGGCCGGCACATGACGTCGGCATCGAGGATTACTGGCAGACGCTGGTCGATGCCCGTGCGGCCGGCAAGGTGCGCGCCATCGGCCTTTCCAATCATGGCGTCGAGGCGCTGGAACGCGCCGAGGCGATCGGCCATGTCGACACGCTGCAGCCGCCCTTCTCGGCCATCGCGCGCGGCGCAGCCGCCGATGTCATCCCCTGGGCCGAGGCGCACGGGACCGGCGTCATCGTCTACAGCCCGATGCAGTCCGGCCTCCTGACCGGCAGCTTCACGGCCGAGCGCGCCGCGGCGCTTTCCGATCTCGACTGGCGCAAGGCGGACGAGGAGTTCAACGGCGACAGGCTGAAGCGCAACCTCGCGCTCGCGGCGGCGCTGGCGCCGATCGCCGAGCGGCACGGCGTCACGGTCGGCACGGTCGCCATCGCCTGGACGCTTGCCTTCCCCGGCGTCACCGCCGCCATCGTCGGCGCCCGCTCGCCGGCGCAGGTCGACGGCTGGGCGGCCGCCGCGCGCTTCGCGCTGTCGGCGGACGAGGTCGCCGAGATCGGGCGCGCCATCGAAGCGACCGGCGCCGGCAGCGGCCCGCTTGGCGCCGATCACGCGCGATGACCAGCGTGCCCTATTCCGACGCGATCGTTTCGCCGGCCGCGAGAGCCAAGCCCCGCGCAGACGTATCCCCGCGGCGTGACCGGATCGTCGGCGCCCTGTTCGTGGCGCCGCTCGTCGTCGCGCTCATTGTCACGACGCTCTATCCGACGCTGTTCCTCATCGCGCTCGCCACCAGCAAGAGCACGCTCGGCAAGCCCTTCCGCAAATTCGTCGGCACCGACCAGATCGTCGCCACGCTGACCGACGGCAATTTCCAGATCGCCGTCGCGAAGAGCATCGCGTTTGCCTTCGCCTCCGCCACCGCCGAAGTCGCGGTCGGCTTTTTCGTGGCGCTCGCCTTCGTGACGCTGCTGAAGCTCGGGCGGACGCTGCTCGTCATCGCGCTGCTGCCGCTGATGACGCCGCCGGTGATGGTCGCCGTCGCCTGGAAGCTGATCCTCGCGCCCGCCGGCGGGCTGTTGAACGGCGTGCTGATGAAGGCCGGGATCATCGACGCGCCGCTGTCCTTCCTCGCGACGCCGTTCCTCGCCTGGCTCTCGATCGGCGTCGCCGATCTCTGGCAATGGGTACCCTTCGTCGCGATCCTCTCCTTCGCCGCGCTCCTCAGCCTTCCCGACGGGGTGCAGGAGGCCGCGATGGTCGACGGCGCCTCGCCGCTGCAGCGCCTTCGCCACATCACGCTGCCGCTGGTCGCGGCGCCGCTTGCCTCGATCTTCCTCCTGAAGCTCATCATCGGCTTCAAGCTGTTCGACCTCGTCTATGTTCTGACCTTCGGTGGCCCCGGCTTCGCCACGACGACCGCGACCTTCGGCATCTGGCGTCTCGCGCTCGAACAGTTCGATGTCGGCAACGCGGCCGCGCAGACGCTCGTCTATGCGATCGTCATCGGCATCGTGACCATTCCCGTCGTCCGGCTGCACCGCTTCGCCTCGGAGAACCAGCCGTGACGGCCCGCGTCCTTTCCGGCCTCGAGTTCGGCCGCAATCCGCTGCGCGTCCTCGCGCTCGGAGGCGCGCTGGTCTCGCTCGCCTTCTTCCTGCTGCCGATCGCCTATCTGCTTTCCGTCTCGTTCAAGCGGAAGGACGACGTCCTCGCCGGCAACTTCCTGCCCGTCGACCCGACGCTCGACAACTGGCCGGGCGCCTTCGCCGCGACCTCGCTGACGACCTTCATCGCCAATTCGGTGATCGTCTCGGTGCTGGCCGGCATCCTCACCATCGCCATCACGCTGCCCGCCGCCTATGCGATGATCCGCATGGGCGTCTTCCGCCGCTTCCTGCCGCAGGCGACGCTGGCGAGCTATATCGCGCCGCCGGTCGTCGGGCTGATCCCGTTCTTCTTCCTCCTGAAGACGATCGGCCTCCTCAACACCCATGCCGGCCTCATCCTCGTCTACGGCCTCCTCAACATCCCGGTCGCCTTCTGGCTGATCGGCCCGTTCCTGAGGCGCGTTCCGGTCGAGATCGAGGAGGCGGCGGCGCTCGACGGCGCTGGCCGGTTCCGGACGCTGGTCTCGGTCGTGGCGCCGATCATCGCGCCCGGCATCGCCGCCACGACGATCATCGTCGTCATCCTCTCCTTCAACGAGTTCCTGCTCGCCTCGGGGCTGACGCTCACCGACGGGATGCGCACGCTCACCGTCGGCATCTCGCTGTTCCAGGGCGACCGGCTGGTCAATTTCGGCCAGATGGCCGCCGCCTCGCTCGCCGGCATCGTGCCGATCTATCTCATCGCCTTCCTGATGCAGAAGCACCTCGTCGAGGGGCTTGCGAAGGGCGGCGTAAAATGATGTTCAGGCGGCGCGTTCCGTTCTGATTTCCGGAGTTCCCATGTCTGCCGCGACCACGTCCGCCGTGACCATCTCGACACCCGGCTACCGCGTCCTCAGCCAGGCCGACATCATCGCCGAGATCGAGCGGCTGCCGGACGTGGCGGCGATCCTCGGCGGCACGGCATCCGACTGGCGCATCCGCGACGTCGCCGACGGCTACATGAACGCCGTCTTCATCGTCGAGGGACCGGATGGCGGCGTCTGCGCCAAGCAGTCGCTGCCCTGGGTGCGCTATCACGGCGAGAGCTGGCCGCTCTCGGAGAACCGCGCCTCCTTCGAGGCGAGCTACATGAAGCGGCTCGGAGGCGTCGTCGGAGAACTCGCGCCGAAGCTCTATCACTTCGATCCGTCGCTGCAGTTTATCGTCATGCAGCAGCTGACGCCGCATATCATCCTGCGCGGCGGGCTGATCGAAGGCCGGCGCTTCCCGAAGGTCGCCGGCGATGTCGGCCGCTATGTCGCGACCGCCGCCTTCCACACCTCCGATCTCGGCGTGCCCTTCGAGACGAAATTCGAGGACGTCTCGCTGTTCGCCAGGAACCACGCGGTGCTCAGGATCAGCGTCGACCTCATCTTCATCGATCCCTATGTCGAGGTGTGGCGCAACCGCTTCATCCCGGAGATCGGGGCCTGGGCCAGGGCCTTCCGCGAGGACGTGGCGCTGAAGACCGCCGTCGCGCGCCACCGCAACGCCTTCCTCTCCAACCGCCAGGCGCTGCTGCATGGCGACCTGCATTCCGGTTCGGTGATGGTGACCGAGGACGAGACGCGGGTCATCGACGGCGAGTTCTCGACCTTCGGGCCGATCGGATTCGATCTCGGTGCCTTCGTCGCCAATCTCGTCATCGCCTGGTATGCGCAGGGCGGCTACGACCGCGATCCGGCGGAGCGCGACGCTTTCCGCGCCTTCATCCTCGACCAGATCGCGACGCTGTGGACCACCTTCCGCCGCGAGTTCCTCGCGCTGTGGGAGGCCAATCCCGCCGCCGGTGACGGCTATCCGGCCACGCATTTCGCCGATGCCGCCGGCGCGGCCCGGCTTTCGACGATCCGGTCCGACTTCGTCGACGCGATCTTCCGCGACCTCGTCGCCTTCGCGGCGATCAAGATGATCCGCCGCGTCATCTCCTACGCGCAGGTCGCCGACTTCATGGTCATCGAGGACACCGTCCGCCGCGCCGAGGCGCAGGCCGGTACGCTCGCTCTCGCCCGCTCGCTGCTGAAGCATCCCGAGCGCTATCCGGATCTCGGCGCCCTGCTCGATGCCATTCCCCGCTTCGAGCGGGCCGGCCTCGACCCCGACGCGCCCTCGGCTCGCTGAGATCATGACCGACCGCCTCGCCTTCACGCCCGCCGCCGTGCTGCTCGACATCGAGGGCACCATCACGCCGAATTCCTATGTGAACGAGGTGATGTATCCCTGGCTCGCCGAGCATCTGCCGCCCTATGTCGACGCGCACCGGGACGATGCCGAGGTGCGCGAGATTCTCGCCGACACGATGGCGCTCGACGGAACCGGCGCCGAGCCGGTCGGCGTGCTGCTCGCCTGGCTCGCCGAGGATCGCAAGGCGCCGCCGCTGAAGCGGCTGCAGGGCCTGGTCTGGGACGCCGGCTATCGGTCGGGCGCCTTTCAGGGCCAGATCTATGATGATGCGCTCGCGGCGCTGGAGGGATGGAAGGCCGAGGGGCTGCCCGCCTATATCTTCTCCTCCGCCTCCGTGCAGACGCAGACCGAGTTCTTCCGCTACAGCCGCGTCGGCGACATTCGCCCGCTCTTTGCCGGCCATTTCGACACCCGCGTCGGCGCCAAGGTCGACACCGATTCCTACCGCGCCATCGCGGCGGCGATCGGCGTCGCGCCCGAACGGCTCCTGTTCTTCACCGACAATCCGCGCGAGGTCACGGCCGCGCTCGCCGCCGGCGTCGCGGTGATCCATGTGCTGCGCGAGGATACGTCGTCCGACCCGCGCGTTCCGGAGATCCGCTCCTTCGCCGAGATCGACGTCACCCGCCGGCCCGAGGCGCCAGAGGCACCATGACGACGGCCGCTCCGCCGCTCGACCGGGCGCGGATGCTGGCCGAGATCGCCGCGCGGCCGGATTTCGACGTCGTCGTTGTCGGCGGCGGCATCACCGGCGCCGGCACTTTCCGCGACCTCGCGCTGCAGGGGCTGCGCGTCCTCCTCGTCGAGCGCAGCGATTTCGCGAGCGGCGCCAGCGGCGCGCTGACCCGCATCGCCCATGGCGGCTTCCGCTATCTCGAGCGGGGCGACATCGCGCTTGTCCGCGACTCCGTGATCGAGCGCGACCGGTTGCTGGCCAACGCGCCGCATGCAGTGAAACCGATCCGCGTCGTGCTGCCACTCTCCGCGCGCCTCAAAGGCCTCGTCACGGCGCCGCTCGGCTTCCTTCGCCTCGCGAAGATGAGCGGCCTTC
Source organism: Kaistia geumhonensis (assembly GCF_030815145.1). Taxonomy (NCBI): domain Bacteria; kingdom Pseudomonadati; phylum Pseudomonadota; class Alphaproteobacteria; order Hyphomicrobiales; family Kaistiaceae; genus Kaistia; species Kaistia geumhonensis. The sequence continues at coordinate 2,583,216 of NZ_JAUSWJ010000001.1, forward strand.
CCGGCACGCTGGCCATGCGCCTTGCCGGCCTCCTCTATGACGGTCTCGCGCCGCGCCCTCGCGCCCTGCCGCGCACGCGGCTCGTGGCGCGCGCCGGCTTTCCGCCACGGCTCCGCCCGCTCGCGCCCCGCTACCGCGCGCTGCTCACGATGGGCGAGGGGCGCATCCATATGCCGGAGCGGGTGGCGGTCGAGCTCGTCGAGGACGGAGTCGTCGCCGGCAGCGGCTCCGTGGCGCTCAACCACTGCCCGCTGGTCGAAGCCGATGGCGGCCGGTTGACGATCGAGGACAGGCTCGGCGGCACCCTCCATGTCGTCACCGCGCGCGCCGTGGTCAACGCGGCGGGGGCGCATGCCGACGCGGTGGCGGCTCTGTTCGGCCCCGCCGAGCCGATGACCGGTGGCGTCGCGGGCATCCACCTCCTCGTCGATGCGCCCGAGGCCGCGGCGGCGCTCGGCGACGACCTGCTCTTCTTCGAGGATGCCGCGCGGCGCCGGCTCTGCGTCACCTACCAAATCGCGCCGGGGCGGCTGCTGCTCGGCACCACCGAAGCGCCCGTCGCCGACCCCGACGCCGCATCCGCCACGCCGGACGACGAAGCCTATCTGCTCGCGGCGCTCGCGGCCGCCCTGCCGGACCTGCCGCCGCCTTCGGTCGTCGAGCGGATCGTCGGGGTGAGGCCGCTGCTCCGCTCGTCGGATGCGCAGCTCTCGGCGCGCAGCCGCGATCATGCCGTTCTCACCCGCGCGATCGGCGAGGCCACTCTGGTCACGGTGATCGGCGGCAAGTGGACAACGTTCCGCCGTATGGCCGCCGACGCCGCCGACGCGGTTCTCTCGGCGCTCGGCCGGTCGCGCGCGATCGACACGGCCGCGCTGCCGATTGGCGGCGGGCGGAATTATCGGCGCAGCGATACGGAACGGACCGCCGCGGAGGCTGCGCTCGTCGCAACCGGCGTTGGTCCCCGCCTCGCGGCAAGACTGGTCGAGACCTATGGCAGCCGCGCGCCGCGCGTCGCCGCGAGCATCCTCGCCCACGGCGCCGATGCGATCTCGGACGACGGCCGCCTCACCCATGGCGAGGTCGTCTTCTTCGCGCGCGAAGAGATGGCCGCGACGGCGGACGACATCATCCGACGCCGCACCGACCAGTTCTTCACAACCGCCGACCGCGCCGCGCTGGCGCGCCGGATCGACGGCATGCTCAAGGACTGAGCCTCAGCGGCGGAGCTTCTTCGCTTCGGCCTCGAGCGTCGCGCGGTCGTTGCCGTGATCGGCGATCAGCCGGCGCGCCTCATCCATCGAGACGCCGTTCTGCTCGGCGAAATAGCGCACTTCGTGATCTTCGGAGCCCGAGACCTGACGCCGGTCCTGGGCGCCGCGCTTCATCGGATCGTCTGCCATGGCTTGCCTCCATCATGGTCCATGAAGGCAATGCGGGACCGGACTCCGGGTTGCAGGCGTCAGTGTCCGGTCGCGACGGGCGCCCCGTCCTTGTCGTGCAGGGCGAAGCGGTCGACCATGGTCGCACTTGCCTCGTTGAGGCCGATCACCTCGACCTCGGCACCGAGCTTGCGCAGCCGCATCACTGCCTTGTCGAGCGCCCCGATGGCCGTGATGTCCCAGAAATGGGCATGGGTGAGGTCGATCACGACGCGTCGCGCCGTCTCCTCGAAATCGAAGCCGCGCAGGAATGCCTCCGCCGAGGCGAAGAAGATCTGCCCGGCGACGACATAGGTGACCTGGCCCTCGCCGTCTTCCGCGCGGCCGACGGAGACGAGCTTCGACACCTTGCCTGCGAAGAAGATGCCGGAGAGCAGCACGCCGACCAGCACGCCGATCGCCAAATCATGCGTCGCGACGACGGTGATCACGGTCGCCAGCATGACGATCGACGAGGAGCGCGGATTGCGGCGCAGGTCGATGATCGAGCGCCAGGAAAAGGTGCCGATCGAGACCATGATCATCACGGCGACGAGCGCCGCCATCGGGATGATGCGCACGACGTCGTCGAGGACGAGGATCAGGAAGAGCAGGAACGCGCCCGCGACGAAGGTCGAGAGGCGGCCGCGGCCGCCCGAGGTGACGTTGATGACCGACTGGCCGATCATGGCGCAGCCGCCCATGCCGCCGATGAAGGCCGAGGCGATGTTGCTGGCGCCCTGGCCGACGCATTCCTGGCTCTTGCTGCTCGACGTATCGGTCATGTCGTCGACGATCTGCGCGGTGAGCAGGGATTCGAGCAGGCCCACGGCGGCGAGCGTCAGCGAATAGGGCAGGATGATCCTGAGCGTCTCCAGCGTGAAGGGTACGTTGGGAATCCCGAATTGCGGCAGGCTGGATGGGAGCGCGCCGAGATCGCCGACGGTCCTGAGATCCATGCCGGTGGCGACGGCGAAGAGCGTCAGCACGGCGATGGCGACCAGCGGCGAGGGGATGACCCGGGTGAGGCGCGGAAAGAGATAGATGATGGCAAGGCCGGCCGCGATCATCGGATAGGTCGCGATCGGCACGCCGATCAGCTCGGGCAGCTGCGCCATGAAGATGAGAATGGCGAGCGCATTGACGAAGCCGGTGATCACCGAGCGCGAGACGAAGCGCATGACGCGGCCGAGCTTCAGGAAGCCGGCGACGATCTGGATCAGCCCCATCAGGATGGTGGCAGCGAAGAGATAGTCGAGGCCGTGGTCGCGGACGAGGCTCACCATGACGACCGCCGTGGCGGCGGTGGCGGCCGAGATCATGCCAGGCCGCCCGCCGACGATGGCGGAAACGCAGGCGATTGCGAAGGAGGCGTAGAGGCCGACCTTGGGATCGACGCCGGCGATGGCCGAGAAGCCGATGGCTTCCGGAATGAGCGCGAGGGCGACGACGATGCCGGCGAGGATGTCGGCGCGAATGTTGGAAGTCCACTCGCGGATGTAGCGGGACGGGAACGACATGGGGGATGTGGCAACGATCTGACGCACGCCGAGCAGGCGGTCGAGAAGGCTCGGGCTGTGCATGGTCCGGCGGATCGGCGGCCGGAAGAGCCACCCGGGCTTTCACCGGGTCCAGGCGGATGAGCTTGACCTAAATCAATCCCGCCCGCGACGCAACACGCCTCGCTCGCGCCTGCCCGGTAAAACGTCTCGATGCCATCCCTTTGAGCGAGCGGGGCGCTTGTGCTCCGCCACCAACTTTGTCAGTCATATGTCATTGGGCAACGGGACGGGAACACCCGGCGCCCAGGCCAACAAGGAGGATTTGATGAACGCGCTGAAGAGATGGCTCGGTGCGGCGCTCGTGGCTTCGAGCCTCGCGATACCGGGGGCCGCCCTCGCCGACAGCACCGTGACCGGCCCGGGCGGGACGACGAGCGGCACCTACATGGACTACATGAAGACGGTCTATGACCGCGCCGGCGCGCCCGAGATCACGTCGCTGCCGCTCACCGAGTTCGACGGCGAGTTCAAGCTCAATCCGATGGGTGCCAAGAGCTGGACCCAGTCCGCCGACGGCCTGACCTGGACCTTCAAGCTGCAGGACGGCCTCGTCTGGAGCGATGGCGAGCCGCTCACGGCGGAAGACTATGTCTTCGCGCTGCAGCGCGCCGCCAAGGAAGGCTACGACTTCAACTGGTACTGGTCCTTCGCCGGCGGCATCAAGGGCTGGTCGGACGTCACCGACAAGGGCGCCGACCCCTCGACGCTCGGCATCAAGGCGCTCGACGCCACGACGCTCGAAGTCACCACCGATGCGCCGAAATCCTATTTCCCCGGCGTCGCCAGCCTCTGGTACCCGGTGCCGAAGCATGTCGTCGACAAGATCGGCGACGACTACGCGCTCAATGTCGACACGCTCGTTGCTTCCGGCCCCTTCATGGTGAAGAGCTGGGAGAAGTCGAACAACACGATGACGCTGGTCAAGAACCCGAAATATAACGGGCCCTGGCAGGCGCAGATCGACACGCTCGTGCTCGACACGCAGATCGGACCGCCGGAAGTCGGCTTCCCCGCCTTCATGGCCGGTGAAGCGGACTGGACCTCGCTGAATGCCGGCCAGGTGCCGGTCGTTCAGGCGCAGTTCCCCGATGCGATCCGCAAGAATGCGGTGTTCGCGCTCTACTATCTCGCCTTCGACCTCAACAAGCCGCCTTTCGACAACGTCCATGTCCGCAAGGCCTTCCAGGCCGCGGTCAATCGCGAGCAGCTCACCTCGACGGTCCTGAAGGACACCGCCGTTCCGGCCAACTCGATCCTGGCACCGAGCTATCCCGGCTACCAGCAGTCGATCGCCGACCAGGCGAAGTTCGATGCGGATCTCGCCAAGAAGGAAATGGCCGAGGCCGGTTATCCGGACGGCAAGGGCTTCCCGCCGATCGAGATCTGGTATCGCGAGCAGGGCGGCTACAACGCGGCGATCGCCGCGCCGATGCTCCAGTATCTGCAGGCGCAGTTCAAGGACATCCTCGGCGTCGACATGCAGATCAAGTCGATGCCGACCAAGGACTGGACGGCGGCGCTCAAGGCCCGTTCGAACGGCCTGTTCCTGGCGCCCTACGAGTATGACTATCTCGACCCGTCGAACTTCTACGACCTGTTCAAGTCCGGCGGCCGCCATCACTACGAGTTCGCCGACTATGACGCGCTGGTGAATGCCGGCGACGCCGGCGCCGACTGGGACAAGCGCCTGCAGGACTATGCCAAGGCCGAGCAGATCCTGATCGACAACGCGGCCCTCGTGCCGCTCGTCCATCCGGTGACCATCGCCGCCGTCAGCGACAAGCTGAAGGGCGAGGGCGTGACCCCCAATTCCAAGGGCTTCACGCCGCTCGACCGCCTGTCCGGCTATCTCTACACGCACGTCACCAAGGAGTGACCGTCCGGGCGGGCGCTCCCCCAAGCGCGCCCGCCCGCCTCCACCATACCGGTCAGAGAAGGCAGCCGATGGCGCTTGTCGAAATCGAGGATCTCGCGGTCAGCTTCCGCCAGCATGAGGGCCTGGTCCAGGCGGTGCGCGGCGTCAGCTTCCATCTCGAACGCGGCGAAAGCCTCGGCATCGTCGGCGAATCCGGCTCGGGAAAATCCGTCACCTGCCAGGCGCTGATGCGCCTCCTGCGCGAGCCGCCGGCGCGCATCACGGCGAAGCGCATGGCGCTCGGCGGCACCGATATGCTCAGCGCCGACAAGCGCAGCATCGCCTCGATCCGCGGCCGCGTCGCGGCGATGGTCTTCCAGGACCCGATGACCTCGCTCGATCCCGTCTTCACCATCGGCCACCAGATCGTCGAGACGATCCGCGCCCATCGCTCGGTCACCAAGGGCGAGGCGCTGCGCCGCGCGGTCGAACTGCTGAAGCGCGTCGAGATCAAGAATGCCGAGGCGGTCGTCCGCTTCTATCCCCACCAGCTCTCGGGCGGCATGCTTCAGCGCGTGATGATCGCGATGGCGCTGTCCTGCGAGCCGGCGGTGCTCATCGCCGACGAGCCGACCACCGCGCTCGATGTCACTATCCAGGCGCAGATCCTGCAGCTCATCAAGGATATCCAGGCCGAGACCGGCATGGGCCTCGTCATGATCACGCATGACCTCGGCGTCATTGCCGAGACGGTCGATCGCGTCGTCGTCATGTATGGCGGCCGTGTCATGGAGACCGGACCGGTCGAGGACATCTTCGCGAACGCGCTGCATCCCTATACGCGCGCGCTGCTCGGCAGCATTCCGGGGCAGACGCCGGGCAAGCAGCGCCTCACCGAGATTCCCGGCGCCTCGCCCAATCCCATCGCGCCGCCGCCGGGCTGTCCCTTCCATCCGCGCTGCCCGCTCGCGGTCGAAGCATGCCGCCAGACGGTGCCGCCGCTCGAAGCTTATGCCGGCGGCCGGACTGCGGCCTGCATCCGCATCGAGGCCGGGAGGATGGCGGCATGAGCGCGAAGGACGGCGCGCCCGCGCTCGAACTGAAGGGCATCACCAAGCGCTACGACGCGCAGACGGTCGTCGACCGGGTCGATCTCCGCGTGCGCCCGAATGCGACCGTCGCGCTGGTCGGCGAGTCCGGCTCCGGCAAGACGACGACCGGTCTGATGGCGCTCAGGCTCATCGAGCCGTCCGACGGACGGATCATCCTCGGCGGCGAGGATGTCACCACACTGTCGCAGAAGGACCTTCGGCCGTTCCGCCGCCGCATGCAGGTCGTCTTCCAGGACAGCTACGCCTCGCTTGATCCGATGATGACGCTGGGCGAGATCATCGCAGAGCCGCTCGCCATTCACGGCATCGGCACGCGTGCCGAGCGGGGCGAGCGGGCGCGCGACTGGCTGGCGCGGGTCGGTCTCGACGGCAGCTATGCGACACGCTACCCGCACGAGCTCTCCGGCGGCCAGCGGCAGCGTGTGTCCGTGGCGCGGGCGCTGATCCTCGGTCCGTCAGTGCTCGTCGCCGACGAGCCGACCTCGGCGCTCGACGTCTCGGTCAAGGCGCAGATCGTCAACCTCCTTCAGGATCTCCAGGCCGATATGGGCCTCTCGATGCTGTTCATCAGCCACGATCTCTCCGTCGTGCGCTCGCTGGCCGACGAGGTCGTGGTGATGCTGCGCGGGCGGGTCGTCGAGCGCGGTCCGACCGAGCGCATCTTCACCCATGCCCATCATCCCTATACGCGGTCCCTGCTCGATGCCGTGCCGGTGATCGATCCCAAGGCGCGGCGGCGGCGCAGCTTCCTCTCGTCGGCGGAGATCAGCGCGGCGACGCCGCGTCTCAGGCCTTCCGACATCGAGCCGCAGCCGCTGCTCGACACCGCCGATCCGCAGCTCGTCGCGCTGGTCGGCAGTCATTTCGTCGAAGCGATCGTGAGCGAGCGAGGCTGATCCATGCTCTCCTTCATCATCCGCCGCACGCTCTCGATGCTCGCCACCTTCATCGTGGTGTCGATCGTCATCTTCCTGATGATGCACTCGATCCCCGGCGGGCCCTTCGACGGCTACGACATGCCGCTGCCCGACAATATCAAGGCACGGCTGATGGCCGATCTCGGCCTCGACAAGCCGCTGTGGGAACAGTACCTGCGCTACATGTGGGGCGTGTTCCGGCTCGATTTCGGCGTGCCCTATCAGAGCCCCGGCGAGACGGTGATGGGCCTCATTGCCCATGCCTGGGTGCCGAGCCTCGTGCTCGGCGGGCTCGGGGTGCTGATCGGCGCGCCGCTCGGCATCCTGCTCGGCATGGCCGCCGCGCTGAAGCGCAACAGCTGGATCGACTATGTCGCCTCGACCATCGCGACGCTCGGCCTCACCATTCCGGTCTTCGTGATCTCCACCCTGCTGATCCTCGTCTTCGCCGTCTGGCTGAAATGGACGCCGGCGAGCGGCTGGGGCGAGCCGAAGCGCTGGATCCTGCCGATCGCCGCCTATGCCGCCGTGCCGATGGCGACCTATGCGCGCTATGCCCGCTCGGCCATGCTCGACACGCTCAACAAGCCGTTCGTGACGGTCCTGCGGGCCAAGGGCCTCAGCGAGCGGCGGATCGTCTTCCAGCATGTGCTGCGCAACTCGGCGATCCCGATGATCACCATCTTCCTGCCGATGTTCGTCGGCATCGCCACCGGCTCGATCTTCGTCGAGAAGATCTTCCGCGTGCCGGGGCTCGGCGCCTATTTCGTCTCGTCGATCGAGAAGCGCGACTACCCGCTCGAGATGGCGCTGATGCTCCTGATCAGCGCGTTGTTCTGCATCTCCTACCTGGTCTCGGACATTCTCTACGCGCTGCTCAACCCGCGCATCCGCCTCGGAGGGAAGGACCAGTGACCGATCTCGCCACGGCCCCTCCCGCCATCGCAAGGCCCGACGCCGCGCGGCGGCGCAGCCCGCTCTATCTCGCCTGGCGCCGCTTCGCCGCCAACCGGGCCGCGCTCGGCGCCGGTATCGTCCTCGCCGTCATCATCCTGATGGCGATCTTCGCTCCGCTCGTCAGCAAGACCGGCCCCAACGACCAGGCCTTCCTCACGACCTCGCTCGCCTTCCCATCGGCAGAGCACTGGTTCGGCGTCGACGATCTGGGCCGCGATTTCTTCACCCGCATCGTCTATGGCGCGCGCGTCTCGCTCGGCATCGGCCTCTCGGCGGCGCTGTTCAGCCTCCTGCTCGGCATGCCGCTCGGCGCGCTCGCCGGCTATCTCGGCGGCCGGTTCGACTGGTTGATCATGCGCATCATCGAGCTGTTCTCGGTGGTGCCGCCGCTGCTCGCCGCGCTGCTGCTCGCGACGCTGACGCGCGGCGGCGTCTGGGCGATCGTGCTGATCTCGGGCCTGTTCGGCTGGGTCAATGTCTGCCTTCTGGTGCGGGCGCAGGTGAAGTCCTTCCGAGAGAAGGAGTTCATCATGGCGGCGCGCGCGCTCGGCGCCTCGCCTTGGCACATCGTCTGGCGCCACCTCCTGCCGAACTCCGTGTCGCCGGTCATCGTCGGCTTCGTGCTCGCCATCCCGCTCGCCATGATGCTGGAAGCGTCGCTGTCCTTCCTCGGCATCGGCGTGCAGCCGCCGACGCCGAGCTGGGGCCAGATGATCAATGTCGGCATGAATTTCATGTATTTCTACTGGCACATGGCCGTCTTCCCCACCGCCGCGCTCGCGCTCACCATCCTCTCCGCCTCCCTCCTCGGAGACGGGCTGCGCGATGCCCTCGATCCGACCCTGAAAGGGCGCTGACGTGACCTCCAATCTCGCCGAGCAATTCCTGCTCGATCCGGACGTCGTCTTTCTCAATCACGGCTCGTTCGGAGCCTGCCCGAAGCCGGTCTTCGAGGATTACCAGCGCTGGCAGCTGAAGCTGGAGCGCCAGCCGGTGGCGTTCCTCGATTCACGGCGCGGCCTCGAGGCCAATCTCCGCGCCGCGCGGCTCGCACTCGCCGCCGAGCTCGGCAGCGCGCCGGAGAACATCGCGCAGGTCACCAACGCGACGACCGGGCTCAACATCGCGCTGCAGTCGCTGCCGCTCGCCGAGGGCGACGAGATCCTGACGACCGATCACGAATACAGCGCGCTGGAGAAGACGCTCGTCTTCGTCGCGCGGCGGACCGGCGCGCGGATCGTCGTCGTCAAGGTGCCGATGCCCTTCGTCTCGGCCGAAGCCTTTCACGAGGCGGTCCTCGCCGGCATCACGCCGCGCACGCGCGTGCTCTTCCTCAGCCACATCACCTCGCCGACCGCGCTGCTCTTCCCGATCGAGCGGCTGATCGCCGAGGCGCGGGCGCGGGGCATCTTCAGCGTCATCGACGGCGCCCATACGCCGGGCCATATCCCGCTTTCGCTCGATGCCCTCGGCGCCGACGTCTATTCCGGCAACTGCCACAAATGGATGATGTCGCCGAAGGGCTCCGCCTTCCTGCATGTGCGGCCGGACCTGCAGACGATGATCGACCCGTTGGTGGTCAGCCATGGCTGGACGGCGGACAACAAGGAGCCGGGCGTGCGCGGCCCGCTCGGAAACTCCGCCTTCATCGACGAGATCGAGATGCAGGGGACGCGCGATCCCTCACCGTGGCTCGCCGTGCCGTCGGCGATCGCCTTCCGCCATGCGCATGACTGGTGGCGCGTCGCCGCGGAATGCCGGAACCTCGCGCAGGAGACGGCCGAGCGGGTCCGCGGCCAGTTCGGCCTGGATGCGCTCTCGAGCCCGGAATTCTCGGCCCCGCAGATGGTGGCGATCCCGATCCCGCCCTGCGATCCGCTCGCCATCCACGACGCGCTCCTCGCCGATTACGGCATCGAGATTCCCGTCTTCGCGTGGCAGGATCGCCATATCGCGCGGCTGTCCTGTCAGGGCTATAACACACGCGGCCAGATGGACGTGCTGGTGGAGGCGCTGGCCGAGCTGTTCGGCCTCAGGCAGCGGCACAGGAAGCTCAACACGGCGTGACCCCGATCGACGATCTCCTTCTCGGCCCGGCCCCGCGCGATGCGGTCGACTATCTCGAGCGCATCGACACCACCACGCGCGGCGCCGCGGTGCTCGACGCGCTCGCCGAGATGATCGACCGCGCCGGCCTTGGCGTCGGCGACCGCATTCCGCCGGAGATCTCGCTCGCCGAACGTCTCGGCGTCGGCCGGACGACGATCCGCGAGGCGCTGAACCGCTGGGAAGGGCTCGGCATCATTCGCCGCCGCCGCGGCGCGGGCACGTTCCTCGTTGCGCGGCCGCCCTCCTCGAAGGGCCTCGTGCCGACCATGATCCGCCTCGAGGGCGAGGCGCTGCTGCGCCTCATCGAGGTGCGCCGCTCGCTGGAAAGTACTGTCGTCGGCAAGGCGACGGCGAATGCCCGGCCGGCGCAGCGGCGCGAGATCTCGCGGCTTTGCGATATCCTCCTCGTCGAGGTGAACGGCGGCCGCCCCTGGCGCAAGGCCGACGCGGCCTTCCACGCCGCCATCTACGAGGCGTCGGGCAACCCGATGTTCGGCCAGATCCTGCTCCGGCTCGACCACGCGCTGGAGCGATCGGCCGAATCACCGTTCGGCCGCGACGGCTTCGGCATCGCCTCCTTCCCGCCCCACCGGACGCTCGCCGACGCGATCCTCGCCGCCGACGTCGCGGCCGCGGTCGCCGCGATCAACCACATCCTCGACGTGGTCGAAGGCGAGATCCGCGCCATCATCGCGCTCGACCCCGCCGCCGCCTGACGACCAGGCCGCGCCGCGGCGACACCACCCCTTCACGAAGCACGGCGCCGCCACCGCGACGCGCCGATCCGGCCGCCGCGCGCCCTCGCGCGCGAGCGTTCCGGCATCACATCGCCAGCACTTCCTCCGACTTCGACAATGCTTTTGACCGACACCCGAACATTTGTACGGGAACCATCGCGGAGACGCGCGTTGACAGGCCACACAGAACGCGCAATTATTCGCTCGTCGAGCAATTGATTGAGACAAGAAGCGCTCAAGCGCCGCCCGTTCGAGAACCCTGGAGGACGTCCATGAAACTGATAATGGGACTGGCAGCCGCCGCGCTGCTGGCTTCGGCCACGTTCGTCGTCGGCGAGGCCCATGCCCAGGCGCTGGCCGGCAAGAAGGTCGGCATCGCCGCGCGCGAGATCACCAACGACTACAATCGCGACATCATCGCCGGGGCTACCTCGGTGCTGAAGGACAACGGCGCCGAGGTCGTGGTGACCGATGGCGGCACCGATCCGCGCAAGCACAACGAGAATATCGAGAGCCTGATCAATTCCGGCGTCGCCGGCATCATCGTGCAGCTCGGCGATCCGCAGCAGCTGGCGCCCGTCGTCGCCAAGGCCAACGCGGCCGGCATTCCGGTCATCACGACCTCGATCGGCTCCAAGACCGAGGGCGCGATCGCCGATGTCGGCGGCGACGAGGCGCTGATGGCCGCCATGCTCGCCCGCTCGCTGCTCTCCAGCATCGACTACAAGGGCACGGTGATCGGCTTCTGGGTGCCGGGTGCGCCGCTGCTCGAGACGCGCAAGCGCGTGTTCGAGGCGGTCCTCGCCGACTATCCCAACGTCAAGGTGCAGTGGGTCCCGACCGAGCACAGCGCCGCCAAGGTGCAGACGCAGATGGAAGACCTTCTCACCGCCAATCCCGAGAAGGGCAGCATCGCCGGCGTCTGGGGCGCCTATGACCTGCTCGTCTCCGGCGCCACCGAGGCGGTGCGTCGTTCGGGCCGCGACGAGATCAAGATCGCGTCGATCGACGGCGACAAGATCGGCTTCCAGATGCTGCTCGACGAAGGCAGCCCCTTCGTCGCCACCATCGTCCAGGACGTTCCGGCCATCGGCAAGCTCGCGGCCGAGAACATCACCGCCGCGATCGGCGGCAAGAAGGACTTCCCGAGCGCAATCTTCACCGAGGTCTATGTCGCCACGCACAACAACGGCGTCGCGGCGACCGAGAAGCGCTGGGGCGAAGGCTTCTGGGAGGACAGCGGCATCGCCAAGGCGGATGTCGAGCAGCGCTGGCCGCAGGACGCGCCGCTCGTGGTTGTCCGTCCCGTGCTTCCCTAAGCCAATATCGACGATGCAGGGGCGCGCGACCGCGCCCCTGCCCTTTTCCAGCCAGGAATTGCCGCATGTCCCTGACCGGCTCCGCGAGCGACGCGGCCCGCGCCGCACCGGCGGTCGAGTGCCGCTCGATCCGCAAGACCTTTCCCGGCGTGGTGGCGCTCGACGACGTCTCGCTCTCCGTCGCCCGCGGCGAAATCCACGCCTTGCTCGGCCAGAACGGCGCCGGCAAGTCGACGCTGGTCAAGATCCTGACCGGCATCTACCAGCCCGACAGCGGCCAGATCTTCGTCGGCGGCCGCGAGGTGCGGCTGCGTGACGGCCGCGACGCCGAGGCGAACGGCATCGCCATCGTCCATCAGGACCAGCAGCTCGTCGCGCAGTTCGACGTCGTCAGCAACGCGCTGCTCGGCAACGAGACGGTCACGGCCGGCGGCTTCCTCGACCGCGCCGCGATGCGGCGGTCGGTCCAGTCGGCGCTCGACCGGGTCGCCGCCACCTTCTCCCCCGACACGCTGGTGCGCGACCTCTCGGTCGCCCAGCGCGCGCAGGTGGCGATCGCCGCCGCGCTGCTGCGCAACCCGACCGCCCTCATCCTCGACGAACCGACCGCGTCATTGAGCGAGCAGGAGGCCGAGCAGCTGTTCGGCATCATCCGTGCGCTCCGCGACCAGGGCGTCACCATCATCTACATCTCGCACTACATCGACGAGGTGCTGAACCTCGTCGACCGCGTGACGGTGCTGCGCGACGGGCGCCTCGTCGCGACCACGGCGGTCGGCGAGGTCTCGCGCGCCGAAGTCGTGCGCATGATCGTCGGCCGCGAGGTCGCACAGCTCTATCCGAAGGAGACCGTGACGATCGGCGAGCCGCTGCTCGAGGTGCGCGGGCTCACCGAGGGCCGGGCGCTGAGGGGCATCGACCTCACCGTCCGCCGCGGCGAGATCCTCGGCATCGCCGGCCTCGTCGGGGCCGGCCGCTCCGAGCTCGCGATGACGCTGGTCGGCGCGCTGCCGCGCACGGGGGGAACGGTCACCGTGGCCGGCAAGCCCTCCCGGCCCTCCGATCCGCGCCATGCCAAGCGCGACGGCTTCGCGCTCATCCCCGAAGACCGGCGACACGAGGGCCTCATCACCGATCTCTCGGTGCGCGAGAACCTGACGCTGCCCAACATCTCGCGCTGGGCGCGCTTCGGCCTGCTCAATCTCGGCCGCGAAAAGGCGGCGGCGCAGGAGCTGGTCGGCCGGCTCAACATCCAGCCGCCGTCGCTGAAGCCGCGCACGCGCAACCTCTCCGGCGGCAACCAGCAGAAGATCGTCGTCGGCCGCTGGCTGACCGGCGACGCGAAGGTGTTCCTCTTCGACGAGCCGACGACCGGCGTCGATGTCGGCTCGAAGATCGAGATTTATCGCCAGATGGTCGAGCTGGCGCGGGAAGGCGCGGCGGTCATCTTCATCTCCTCAGATTTCGAGGAGGTCGCGGCGATGTGCGACCGCACGGTGGTCATGCGCCGCGGCCGCATCGTGCACGAGATCACCGACCGCAGCGAGATGACGCCGGAGACGCTGCTCTACTGGGCGTCGGGCAGCGGCGACGGCAGCACGGCCGCCGAAGCGCCGCCGACGCAGAGCCGGCAATCGGCGACGACCGACTTCCTCGCCCGCTGGGGCACGGTGATCGGCATGCTGGTCGTGCTCGCGATCATCGCGGCGATGGCGCCGCAATTCCTCTCCATCAACAACGTGTTCGACGTGCTGAAGCAGGGCAGCGTGCTCGCCTTCATCGCGCTGGGGCTCACGGTCGTGCTCATCGCCGGCGGCTTCGACATGTCGGCCGGCGCGACCAGCCAGTTCGCGGCCAATGTCGCGGCGGGAACGCTGATCGGCGGCTCCGGCGCCGCCGCCGCGGTGGCGCTCGGCGGCGCGCTCGGCCTCGCGGTCGGCGCCGTCAACGCGGCGTTGATCCTCGTGCTCAGGATTCCCGCCTTCGTGGCGACGCTCGGCATGATGTTCGTCATCATGGGCGCGACGCTGCTCTACAATGGCGGCCAGGCGCTGACGCTTTCCAACCAGCCGGGCTTCTTCTTCATCGGCCAGGGCTATGTCGGGCCGGTGCCCTTCGTCTTCATCCTGCTGGTCGCGGTCACCTTCGTGCTCCATGTCATCCTGCGCCGCACCCGGCTCGGGCTCAGGATGTATGCCGTCGGCCAGAACGAGGCGGCGGCGATGCTGCGCGGCATCGGCCGCTCGCGCTATGCCTTCGCCTCCTGCGCGCTCGGCGGCCTCGTGCTCGGCATCGCCGGCGTGGTGCTCGCCTCCTACAGCTATGGCGCCTCGGCGCTCGCCTCGGGCGTCGACTTCCTGATCAGCGCGCTCGCCGCCACCTTTCTCGGCTCGACGATGTCGCGCGCCGGCGAACTGACGGTGATCGGGACGGTGATCGCGGCGATCTTCCTCGCCTCGCTCTCGAACGGGCTGATCCTGATGGGCATCTCCAACCAGGCCCTGCCGGGCGTTCAGGGCATCGTGCTGGTGCTCTCCATCTCACTCGGCCTGCTGCGTCGGCGCAGCATCGGCCAGATCCTGATCTTCTGAGAGCGAGGCAAGGGCAAACGCATGAACGCCATCGCATCCAGGCGCCAGAGCCATGGCGGCATCGCCGACCAGCTGCGCGATTTCGGGCCCGCCTTCGGCATGCTCGCCGTGCTGGTCATCTTCGCGATCATCAAGCCGAGCTTCGCCTCGCCGGCCAATATCGCCAATGTGCTGCACCAGTCGGTCGTGCTGGTGATCATGGCCTTCGGCCTCGGCATCGTGATGGCGATGCGCGGCGTCGATCTCTCGGTGGCGCAGATCGCCGATTGCGCCGGCCTGATCGCGGCGGTGCTCATGCTGCATCGCGAGCCGCTCTGGGTCGTGCTGCTCGTGCCGCTCGCCTTCGGCCTCGTCGTCGGCCTCGTCAACGGCCTGCTCGCCGCCTATGCCGGCATCCCGGCCATCATCGGCACGCTCGGCATGATGTTCGTCATCCGCTCGGGCGAACTGCTGATGACCAACGGCGCCGAACCGCAGATCCTGTTCACGCTGCCGCGCGGCTTCACCAAGCCGTTCTTCTTCATCGGCCAGGGCTGGATCGGTCCCGTCTCGACGCTGATCCTGCTCGGCCTCGCCGTGTTCCTGATCATGATCGTGGTGACGGGCTATACGAGCTTCGCCCGGCGCGCGCGGGCGGTGGGCGGCAATTTCCGCGCCGCCTATCTCGCCGGCGTCGACGTGCGCGGCGTGTTCGCCGGCGGCTTCGTCCTCTCCGGCGTGCTCGCCTCGATCGCCGGTGTCGCGCTGGTCTCGCGCACCTCGATCGCCATGCCGCGCGGCGCCGAGCCCTATCTCCTCGACGCCTTCGCCGCCGTCTATCTCGGAACGCTGCTGTCGCGGCGGGGCGAGATCACGATCGCCGGCACGCTGGTCGGCGCGCTGTTCATCACCTTTCTCGGCAACGGGCTGACCCTGCTCGGGCTCGGCGCGCCCTATCGCTATGCGCTCAACGGCGGCTTCATCCTGCTCGCTATGGCTGTCGGCGCTCTCAAGAAGAACCAGTAGGAGGAACCGCCATGAGCCTCGTCATCGACGCCCACAACCATCTCGGCGACCGGCCGGGCGCACGGCAGACCGGCGCCGAACTCGTCGCCAAGATCGACGCCGCCGGCGTCGACAAGGCGGTGGTCTTTCCCTTCGTCGAGGGCAATTTCACCAATGATTTCGTGCGCGACGCCTACCAGCAGTTCCCGGACCGGCTGATCCCCTATTGCGCCGTCAATCCGTGGGAACGCGACGCCGCCGCGATCGTGCGCACCTGCATTGCGGACTGGGGCTTCAAGGGACTGAAGCTGCATCCGACGATCAACGGCTATCATCTCGCCGATCCGGAGCTGGTCGATCCCCTGTTCAGGATCGCCGAGGAGCTCGATTTCCCGATCATCGTGCACGGCGCCAGCGACCTCTACAACAGCCCGCCGGAATTCGCGCTGATGGCGAAGCGCTTCCCGCGCGTCAGGCTGATGATGGCGCATATGGGCTTCTTCTGGTCGGTCGACCAGGCGATCGACTTCGCCGGCGAGTTCGAGAATCTCTATCTCGAGACGTCGCGGGCGCCGATCTTCGAGATCCAGACGGCGGTGAAGCGGATCGGCGCGCATAAGGTGATCTGGGGCACGGATTCGCCTTTCGTCGACTACGAGTTCGAGTTCCAGAAAATGGAGCGTGCGACACCCGACCGCTCCGGCTATGAGGCGATCGTCGGCGGCAACATCGCCCGCCTCCTCAAGCTCTGACTGTTTCGCCGGCATCGCGGAGACGGCATTTCGTGTCCACCACCATCGATCGGCCCGATCCACCCGGCGACCGCCGCCTCGATCTCGCGGCCCGCGCGGCCTGGCTGTACTATTTCAAGAGCCGCACGCAGGAGCAGATCGCCGTCGAGCTCAACATCTCGCGGCAGATCGTGCAGCGGCTGATCGCGCTCGCCAATTCCGAGCGGCTGATCCGCTTCCAGCTCATCCATCCGCTCGCCGAATGCATCGAGCTGTCGGACCGCCTCAAGGACCGCTTCGGGCTGATCTATTGCGACATCTGCCCCAACGAGCGCGGCAATACCGAGGACATCCCCTCGGTCGCCTCGCTCGCCACCTTCTATCTGGAGAACATCATCCAGCAGAAGGCGCCGCTGACCATCGGCATGGGCTCGGGCGGGGCGATGCGGGAGGTGTCCCGCCGCCTGCCGCCGATCGACCGGCCGCAGCATCACTGCGTCTCGCTGATGGGCAACCTCACCCGCGACGGCCGCGCGACGCATTACGACGTCGTGACCCGCCTCGCGGAACGGCTCAACGCGCAGTGCTATCCGCTGCCGGTGCCGGTCGTCACCAACACCGTCGAGGAGCGCGAGGTTCTCCAGGCGCAGCCCGGCTATGGCGTGCTGCGCGGCCTCGTCGAGGAAGCGACACTGCTCATCATGGGCATCGGCTTCTGGGGGCCGGAGGCGACGCTCTACCGCGACGGCTTCATCACGGCGGCCGAGACGGCCCAGGCCATGGAGGCGGGCGGCGTCGGCGAACTGCTCGGCTGCGCCATCTCCGCCGACGGGCACATCGTCGACGCGGCCTATCACGACCGCCTGACCTCGTTCATCCGCACCGGCCCGGCCGACCGGCCGACCACCATCGTCGCATCCGGTGTCTACCGCGCGCCTGCGATCCGCGCGGCGCTGAAGGGGCGGCTCGCCAACTCGCTCATCACCGACGAGAACACCGCCCGTCTCGTGCTCCAGATGGACTGAGGCGGGCTCATCTCGGGCCTCCCCACGTCAGAAGGAGGCGGGATATCGAGCGGCCTGAAAGGCAGAGTGTCCCGTCGATTTTCAGCAGCGGCGCAGCTTCGGCCGGACCAATATCTAGGGCGCCAGGCTGCGAAACCCGCAGATTGTCACTGCGCAGCCGGCGTGCTCGTGTCGCTCGGCAAAGCGGGTGTTTCGATGAAGGTGGAATCCGGGGACTCCTGGCTGCGAGTCGTCAAGGCGCCCGATGCCTTGACACTCCCGCAAGCCGGTCCGCCCTTCTTGCAGACATAGGTTGTGGATCCCAGAGTCCGGTCCTTCGTGACAGTTCCGCACGCCGTGCCGAGTTTACACGCGCTACCTGCGTCGCTCTCCGTATAGCTGGTTATCGCCAGGCTGCTTCCACACATAGATATGGAACAAATACAAAATACGGCCGCGCCAATAAATCCACGGATCATATCGCTCCTCCATTTATATTATGATTGGACATTCAAGACTATACTCTGTGATCCTGAATGCCAGCTGAATGGGCCGAGGCGCGAATGTCCTCCTATCCGGAGGCGTCCGGCGAGGCAGCGCGCTGCCAGCACATCCTAAGGCGCGGCGCCGGTCGCGTTCACGCGGCAGGAATAGACTGACGTGGTCGCCGTGATCATCAGCGTGTCGCGCGCTGCGCCGCCGAAAGTGAGGTTCGACGCACGCTCCGGCAGCAGGACCCGGCCGATCAGCGTCCCGTCGGGCAGATGGCAGCGGATGCCCTGGTCGTCGGCGAGCCAGAGGCGCCCCTCGGTATCGACGCGCAGCCCGTCGAAATGCCCGCCATCGGCATCGACCAGCACCTCGCCACCGCCCAGCGGACCATCGGTCGCGACCGTGAAGCGTCGGAGATGGTTGGGCCCGTCCGCCCGCTCGGTGCTGCCGGTGTCGACGATGTAGAGAAGGCGTTCGTCAGGCGAGAAGGCGAGGCCGTTCGGCATGACGAAGTCATGCGTCATCTGCCGAACCGTGCCGCTCGCCGGATCGAAGCGGTAGACGTGGCAGCCGCTGACCCCATCATCATCCCGCCGTGAGCGGTCGCGGCCATAGGACGGGTCGCTGAACCAGATCACGCCGTCCCGCGTCACCACGACATCGTTGGGCGAGTTGAACGGCCGCCCGTCGATGCGGTCGACGAGCGGGGTCATCGTGCCGTCCGGTTCGGTCCGCGCGATGCGGTGTGGCGTCTGCTCGCAGGTGACGAGCCGGCCCTGGCGATCGACCGTGTTGCCGTTGGGGCTCTGCGCCGGCGCGCGGAAGGTGGCGATGCGCCCGGTTGCCGGTTCAAAGGAGAGCATGCGATCGCCGGGGATGTCCGACCAGACGAGGAGGCCGCGATCCGGCAACCAGGCCGGCCCCTCCGTCCAGCGGCTGCCCGTCCAGATGCGCTCGACCGCCGCGCCCTCCACCATGCAGGCGGCGAAGCGCGGATCGACGATCTCGAAGGCGGGGCCGGCGAGCGGCCCCAGCGGCTTTCCCTCTACCAATTCGTCACCGAGCCGTCATGGCGCTTCAGATGCGGGGCTTCCCAGAACTTGAAGCTCTGCTTCTGGATCAGCGCCTCGTTGACCTCGACGCCGAGACCGGGCGCGTCCGAGACCGGATAGTGCGCGTTCTCGATGCGCGGCTGGACCGGGAAGAACTCGGAATTGTCGAAGCCGAGCTGCTCGGCCGTCGAGGTGCGCGTCTCCAGCCAGGAGAAGTTCGCCACCGCGGCCGCGAAATGCACCGTCGCCGCCGTGCAGACCGGCCCGAGCGGATTGTGCGGCATCATGTCGACGTAATGCGCCTCGCTCCAGCCGGCGACCTTCATCGATTCCGTGAGGCCGCCGACATTGCAGACATCGATGCGGTTGAACTGGTGGATGTCGCGTTCGATGTACGGCAGGAACTGCCATTTGGAGGCGAATTCCTCGCCGATCGCGAAGGGAATGTCGACCATCCGCCTGAGCGCCTCATAGGCTTCCGGCGTCTCGTCGCGGATCGGCTCCTCGAGGAAGTCGAGCGTGCCGGTCGGCATCTTCTGGCAGAAGCTCGCCGCCTCGGCGACCGACAGGCGGTGGTGATAGTCGACGCCGAGCACGACGTCCTCGCCCAGTTCCTCGCGGGCTCTGACGCACCATTTCGCCGTCGCGGCGATGTGCTCGCGCGGCTCGTAGGTGGTGGGATGGCCATGGCCGGACGGGGAGAGGCGCATGCAGTTCCAGCCCGCGGCGATCAGGGCCTTCGCCTGCTCGATCATCTCCTCGCCGGGCGGGGCCGAGGTCGAGGCGAAGGTCGGGATGCGGTCGCGATGCTTTCCGCCGAGCAGTTCGTAGACCGGCACGCCCAGCGCCTTGCCCTTGATGTCGTAGAGGGCGATGTCGATCGCCGAGATCGCCGCCTGCAGCACGCGGCCGCCCTCGAAATACTGGCTGCGATACATCTCCTGCCAGAGGCCGCCGATCCTGAACGGATCGCGGCCGATGAGGAACTCGCGATAGTGCTCGAGAGCGCCGACGACGGCCTTCTCGCGGCCCGAGAGCCCACTCTCGCCCCAGCCGAAAACGCCGTCGTCGGTCTCGATCTTGACGAGAAGCTGGTTGCGCGTGCCGACCCAGACGGGATAGGCGCGGATTTCCGTGATCTTCATGATGGTCCCGTCGGGTTGCTTCTCGGCCGTCAGCCGTTCTTGAGCGGGTTCAGCTTGCGCCATGCCTCATATTCGGGGCGCGCCTCGTCGGACAGCGGGTAATAGCGCTGCAGCGAGCCGCCCTGCAGCAGCATCGCCTTGGAGAAGTCCTCCCAGTCGTGATGCGTGCCGGCATGCTCCAGCACCTGCCAGCCGAGCGCCGCCGGCACCACGCAGGCGCCGTCGTCGTCGGCGACGATGATGTCGCCCGGCATCACCGTCACGCCGCCGCAGGCGATCGGCGTGTTGACGGCGAAGGGCATCAGCCTGGTTTGGGTGTGGAAGTTCGGCGTCACGCCGCGCAGCCAGTAGCCGAGATCGATCGTCTTGGCATGCGGGAAGTCGCGGATGCAGCCGTCGATCACGACGCCGGCACCGCCGCGGCCCTTGAAGTAGGTCAGCATCATCTCGCCGAAGATGCCCGAGCGCATGTCGCCGCGCGCATCGACGACGACGATGTCGCCGGGCTGCGTGTGATAGAGCACGTGCCGGTGCAGCTGCTTCTCCGGGTCGAGATATTCGCCGTCGCCGTAGAGGTCCTCGCGCTTCGGCATGAACTGCAGCGTCAGCGCCGGCCCGGCCACCGCGCGGCCCGGCGTCCAGGCGACCGGGCCCTCGATGAAGGTGTCGCGCACGCCCATGTGGTGCAGCGTGCTGCAGGCCGTCGCGCAGCCGAGCGCCTGCAGCTTCTCCACGAGTTCGCGGGGCGGGCGGACGATGTCCTTGGTCTCGATCATGGCTTCCTCCGGGGATTCGTGAGTCGGCTCACCAGTGCCAGATCGTGCCGTCCTCGAGACGGTTCACGGGCAGATAGGCGCGCTCGTAGGGGTATTTGGCGGCGAGCTCCTCGTCGATGTCGACGCCATGGCCTGGGGCCTCGCCGGGATGCAGATAGCCGCCGTCCTGCCGCCAGGCATGCGGGAACACCTCGTGCATCAGCGGCGTGTAGCCGGAGAATTCCTGGATGCCGAAATTGGGCACCCAGAGGTCGATATGCAAATTGGCGCCCATGGCGACCGGCGACACGTCCATCGGACCGTGGCAGGCGGTGCGGATATGGTAGACGGAGGCGAAGTCGAACATCCGCCTGAGGCCGGTGACGCCGCCGGCATGCACCGTCGTCGCGCGGATATAGTCGATCAGCTGCTCCTCCATGAGGAGCTTCGCGTCCCAGATCGTGTTGAACACCTCGCCGAGCGCGATCGGCGTCGTCGTGTGCTGGCGGATGAGGCGGTAGCCTTCCTGCAGCTCGGCCGGCACCGGGTCCTCCAGCCAGAACAGGCGGTAGGGCTCGAGATCCTTGCCGAGCCGCGCCGCCTCGATCGGGGTGAGGCGGTGATGCGTGTCGTGCAGCAGATGCGGCTCGTCGCCATAGGTGTCGCGCAGCTTCGCGAACAGCTTCGGGATGTGCACCATGTATTTGGAGGTCGACCAGACCTCCTCGTTCGGCAGCGTGTCGACCATGCCGCCGGTCCCCTGCACCGAGCCCTTGCCGGTGCCGTAGATCGCGGGGAGTCCTGGAATGCCGACCTGCGCGCGGATCGCGACATAGCCCTGGTCGCGCTTGGCGCCGACCGCCTCGACGCATTCCTCGATGGTCATGCCCTGCGCGTGGGAATAGACCATGACCTTCTCGCGCGAGGCGCCGCCGAGCAGCTGGTAGAGCGGCATGTTCGCCGCCTTGCCCTTGATGTCCCAGAGCGCCATGTCGACGGCCGAGATCGCCGCCATGGTGATCGGGCCGCGCCGCCAGTAGGCACCCCGATAGAGATATTGCCAGATGTCCTCGATCTGGGCCGAGTCGCGTCCGATCAGCAGCGGCGCGACATGGTCCTTCAGATAGCTGACGACCGCCAGCTCGCGGCCGTTCACCGTGCCGTCGCCGATGCCGTAGACGCCTTCGTCGGTGACGATCTTCACCGTGACGAAGTTACGCCCCGGCGAGCAGACGATGACTTTGACTTCCGTGATCTTCATGGAGGCGAAATCCTGGCGGGGCTATTCGGCGTCGTGGCGCCAGCCGAGCATCCGCTCGGCCTTGGCGGAGGAGAAGAAGCTGCGTCGGCCCGAAAGGTCGCCGCGGACGGGCACATCGGGGAAGAAGCGCGCTGCGAGCTCCAGCGTGGGCATGTCGAGCAGCGTGTCGGGCGCGGCGATGTAGAACACCTCGTGTCCGACAAAGGGCGCGTCGAGCGCCTGGATGCAGGCCCGCGCCGCGGCATTGGCGAGCGTATAGGCCCACAGATGCTTGGCGATGTCCGGACGCGCCTCGCCATAGACCGCGACGGCCTGCGCACGTTCCTCGACGACGAGATGGAAGCGCATCGAGGCGATGCGGATATCCTCGTAGCGGCGGGCGAAGGCGTCGGCCTGCTGCTCGCAGATCCATTTCGACAGGCTGTAGGGCTCCTCGCTGTAGTTCGCGTGGAGTTCGTCGACCGGGAAATAGTCGAAATGCGCCTCGCGGCTGAAGGAGAGGCCGATGGCGTTGACGCTTGACGCCTGCGCGATGCGGCGGATGCCGAGTTCGGCAGCGGCGGCGAGCGCGTTGTAGCTGCCGACGACATTGTTGTTGTGCACGACATGGCCGGGATGGCGACCGGGCGAGGGAATGGCCGCCATGTGGATCAGCGCGTCGCAGCCCGCGAAGGCCGCGACCAGGGCGTCGTAGTCGGCGACGTCGGCCTCGACGAAGCGGAGGCCTTCGTCGGTCGCCGGCTCGGCCGGCGCGACGCGATCGATGCTGACGACGCGGTGGCCGCGCTTCAGCGCCTCCGAAATGATGGCGCGGCCGATGCGGCCCGTGCCGCCGGTGACCGCGATGGTATGCGGCGTCGCTGCCGTGGTCATGCTCGCATCCTCCCCGGTCACGACGCGTAAACGGCCTGATGCAGGCCGCGGATATAGCCGATGGCGTAAAGCCGCCCGAAGGCCGAGTAGCCGGCATCGTCGTTGCTGTCGCCCTCGACCGTCGGAACATGGTCGGGCCGCAGGACGCCGTCGAAGCCGATGTCGCGATAGGCCTTCATGCAGGCGAGCATGTCGGTCTTGCCGGCGTCGTGCCACGTCTCCTCGAAGCTCGACGGCGTGCCGCGCACGTCGCGGAAATGCACGAAGAAGATCTTCTTGCCGAACTGGCGGATGACGGCCGGCAGGTCGTCGGTCATCAGCGTGAAATTGCCCTGGCAGAGCGTGATGCCGTTCATCGGGCTCGGATCGAGATCGATGAGGCGCTGGAAATTCTCGACGCTCCGCATGATGCGCCCGACGCCGCGGATGGGCGACAGCGGCGGATCGTCCGGATGCATCGCGAGCTTGACGCCCGCCTTCTCGGCGACCGGGAGCACCTTCTTCAGGAAATAGGCGAGGGTCTCCCAGAGCGTCTCCTCGCTGATCGTGCCGAACTCCGTCGGCTCGGGCGGGACGTCGGCGGCATTGAAGGCGGTGACGACCGAGCCGCCGCGCGAGGGCCTGGCGAGATCGGTGCGGACCCAGTTGAAATCGGTCATCCACTCGTAGCACCAGACCGGGATGCCGAGGGCGCCCATATGGGTGAGAAGGCGGCAGACGGTCTCGATCTCCTCGTCGCGGCCGGGCAGGCCGCGCTTCGCCTTGTTGAGCGGCGGCCGCGCCTCGATCACCACGAGCTTGAAGCCGGCCGCCTCGTAGCGCGCCTTCATGCGGGTCAGCGGGCCGAGGTCCCAGGGCTCCTCGCCCTCCAGAAGGTCGGCGGGCGGCAGGCCGCCGACGGCGAGGTCGACGCCGGCCTGGCGGGCGAGGCGCCAGACCGGCGTCGGGGTCGGGGCGATGAATTCGGCGATTTCGAGCATGGGTCAGGACTTCGGAAAGGAGGTCAGGACGTGGGGATTGGCCGGCCGGCCGGTGCCGGAAGGGTGGAACGAGAGGTCAGACGGGCAGCAGCTCGGAGAGACGTTCGGGCGGCATCTGCGGCTGGCTGTCATGCAGGAAGCAGGCGTCGGCATGCTTGTCGCCGAGGCGGAACAGCGGCGGCTCCTGCTTGCAGATGTCCATCGCCTTCGGGCAGCGCGGGCGGAAGCGGCAGCCTTCCGCGCTGCCGCCGATCTCGCGCGCCTTGATCGGCTGCGCGCCCCAGCGCTGGTCGAGATTGGGCCAGGGGATCGAGTCGACGAGGAGCTGCGTGTAGGGGTGCTGCGGGTCCTTGATCACCTGGTCCACGTCGCCCGCCTCCATCACCGAGCCGCGATAGAGCACGATGATCGACTTCGCGATGTGGAAGGCGGTGGTGAGGTCGTGGGTGATGTAGATGATCGAGACGCCGTGATCGCGCTGCAGGTTGCGCAGCGTCTCGAGGATCGTGGCGCGCAGCGAGGCGTCGACCATCGACACCGGCTCGTCGGCGATGAGCAGGCGCGGCTTCAGCAGCAGCGCGCGGGCGACGTTGATGCGCTGGCGCTGGCCGCCGGAGAGCTGGTGCGGAAAGCGGCCGAGAATGTCCTCGGGGCGGAGGCCGACCGCGGTCAGCGCCTCCTCCATCTTGCGCCGGGCCTCGGCCTTGCTGCCCGCCAGCTTGAAGTGGCGGATCGGCACCGAGAGCAGGTGGTCGACCGTATAGAACGGGTTGAACACCGCGAACGGGTCCTGGAACACTGCCTGCACCTCGCGGCGATAGGCGAGCTTGTCGGCGCCGTGCAGCTTCGCGACGTCCTTGCCGCGATAGATGATGCGGCCGGCGCTCTGGTGGATGAAGCCGAGCAGCAGCATGGCGAGCGTCGTCTTGCCGCTGCCGCTCTCGCCGGCGACCGTGAGGATCGTCGGCTCGTCCTCCTTCAGCGTCAGCGAGAAATCCTTGAGCGCGACGGTGGCGTGCGAACCGATGAGGCCGCGGGAATAGACCTTGGAGACGTTTTCGAGGCGCAGCAGATCGGCCATCTCAGGCGGCTCCGTCATAGAGGTGGCAGGTGACGCGCCGGCCACTCGCCAGCGTCAGCGATTCCGGACGCAGCGTCGAGCAGACGCCCATCGCCTTGTCGCAGCGCGGGTGGAAGGCGCAGCCGGAGGGAAGGCGCAGCAGCGACGGGGCGAGGCCGGGAATGCCCTGGAAGACGCCCTTGTTGTCGAGGCTCGGCAGGCTGGAGATCAACGCCTGCGAATAGGGGTGCTTCGGATCGGTGAACATCTCGCGCACCGTCGAGACCTCGACGAGGCGGCCGGCATACATCACGGCGACCTTGTCGACGAACTGCGCCATCAGGCCCATGTCGTGGCCGATGAGGATCACCGCCGCGTTGATGGCCTTCTGGACATTGTCGATCGTCTCCATGACCTGGCGCTG
This sequence comes from Kaistia geumhonensis, assembly GCF_030815145.1. NCBI lineage: Bacteria > Pseudomonadati > Pseudomonadota > Alphaproteobacteria > Hyphomicrobiales > Kaistiaceae > Kaistia > Kaistia geumhonensis. Next base: position 2,608,557 of record NZ_JAUSWJ010000001.1, read on the forward strand.
CGTCACCACGTCGAGCGCGCTGGTCGGCTCGTCGGCGATGATGACATAGGGGTCGAGCAGGATGCCGATCGCGATGCAGACGCGCTGCTTCATGCCGCCCGAAAGCTCGTGCGCATACATGCGGAAGACGCCGGCATCGAGATCGACCGATTGCAGCGCCCGCTTGCAGCGCGCCTCGACCGCCGCCTTCGGCTCCGAGGGAAGATGCGAGCGGACGGCGTCGACCATCTGCGCGCCGATGCGCATCACCGGGTTGAGCGAGTTCATCGCGCCCTGCGGGATATAGGCGATGCGCGAGAGCCGCGCCTTGCGCATCCCTTCGGCGTCGAGCGCCATCAGGTCGGCGCCGCCGACCACCACCGCGCCGCCCTCGATGCGGCCCGGCGGCTTGATCATGCGCATCATGGCGAGCGCCAGCGTGCTCTTGCCCGAGCCCGACTCGCCGACCATGCCGAGCTTCTCGCCGGCATTCAGCGTGAAGGATACGTCGTCGAGCGCCTTGGCGCGGCCGCTGTCGGTGTAATAGGTGACCTCGAGATTGCGGACGGTGAGAACCGGATCCGCGACGGCGCGGCGCGGCGTTGCGGCCGGCGCGTTTCGCACGAGCGTTGCTTCCATCTCCGTTACTCCGTCCTGCGCACGCGGGGATTGGCGAGCTCGTCGAGGCCCATATTGATGAGCGCGAGCGATCCGAGGATGAGGATCATCGCGATCGACGGGATGATCGGCCACCACCACCAGCCATTGAAGAAGGCGCCTTGCGACTGGGCCGCCCAGATGATGTTGCCGAGCAGCGGCTCGCGCAGCGGGCCGAGGCCGAGCACCGCCAGATAGAAGGCGGCGAACACCGCGGCGAAGACCTGCGCCACGAAGGCGGCGGCGATGAACGGCAGCAGATTGGGCAGGATCTCCTTGAAGATGATGCCCATGTCGCTGACGCCGGACAGCTTGGCGACGGAGACGAACTGCCGCTCCTTCATCGTCAGCACCTGCGAGCGGATGACGAGCGTCGGCCCCATCCAGGCGAGCAGCACCACGATGAAGGCCATGGTGAGGATGGTGACGTCGCGCTTGTCGAGCGAGCCGGCGATGACGACCTGGATGAGCAGCACCGGGATCGGCGTCAGCACCTGGCAGATCGTGCGGATCGTGGCGTCGGTCCAGGAGCCGAAATAGGCCGACATGAAGCCGAGCACGACGCCGATGAGCGTGCCGATGCCGCCGGCGAGGAGGCCGATGGCCGCCGTCTGCCACATGCCGACGACCATGGCGGCATAGAGGTCGCGGCCGAAGAAGTCGGTTCCGAACGGATATTTGAGGCTCGGCGGCTTCTTCGCGGCGACCGAGAGCGGATAGGCATGCTTCGGGTTGATCGTCAGAAGGCCGATCACCGTGAAGGCGACGAGGCAAAGGAGGATCAGGACGCCGATGGCCAGGCCCTTGTTGCGGCGCAGATAGCGCAGGAACAGGACCAGCTTGCCCGGTCTTTCGACCTTGGTCTCGGCGGCGGGGGGGGACAGCGCGACAGTCGACATGGCTCTCGCTCCTCAGGAATTGCGCACGCGCGGGTCGAGCAGCGGGTAGAGGAACTCCACCGCCGTCATGAGCACCGCCACCGCGATGGTGATGAAGAGGACGATCCCGTAGATCGTCGGGAAGTCGTTCGACCGGATCGCGAGATTGAGCATCGTGCCGATGCCGGGCAGGCCGAACAGGCCCTCGACGATGATGGCCGAGGTGACGACGCTGCCGAGCGCCAGCGCGAGGCCGGTGATCTGCGGCAGCATGGCGTTGCGCAGGTAGTAGTCACGGAAGATGCGCCCGCCGGTGAGGCCCTTGTGCTCGGCGAAGTTCACATAGTCCTCGCCCTGGATGGTGACGCCCATGCCGCGCATGGAGAGCACCCAGCCGCCGACCGAGCCGAGCACGAGCGCGAGCCCCGGCAGGATCTGGTGCTTCAGAAGGTCGAGGATGAAGCCGATCGAGAAGGTCGGCACGGTTCCGACCGAATAGGCGCCGCCGAGCGGCAGCAGCTTCCAGCGGAAGCCGACGAAGAACAGCAGGAGGATGCCCATGATGACGGGCGGAACGCCGGTCAGGAGAATGAAGGGCGTCGCGATGCCGCGCATCCAGCCGGGGGCGCGCGGCCAGGCCGCGACGGCGCCGAGCAGATTGCCGATCACGAAGGCGAGGATGGTGGTGACCAGCAGAAGGCCGATCGTCCAGGGCAGCGACTGCGCGATCAGCTCCGTCACCGTCGTCGGATAGCGATAGAGCGAATAGCCGAAGTCGAGCCGGAGGATATTGCCGAGATAGGTCCAGTATTGCTCGTAGAGCGGCCGGTCGAGACCGAACTGCTGCTGCATCGAGGCGATGATCTTCTCGAGATCGGCCGGCGAGAAGCCGCCGGTCCGGGCCAGTTCGCCGAACCGCTCGCGCAGCGCGTTGCGGCCCGAGAGGCGCGGGATGAAGAAAACGATCGTCGATGCGGCCCAGATGACCACGACGAGAAAGATGAGGCGCTTGGCCACGAGCTTGAGGTTCACGGGATCGGTCTCTCGCCTCGGTCCGCCTCGGGGGCGACCGGGATGCCTGCTGCCGGGAGGCGCGCGCCGAAGGGAGCGCGCGCCGTTTTGGCAAGGATGATCCATCCGGGGACGGGCCCGGGCGATGCTTCGCCCGCGCCCTGCCCCTTCGCCCTTACTGCGCGCCCGAAGGCTGCAGGCCGGTGATCACCAGGAGGCCGGTATGGGCCCAGAACGCGCCATTGGTACCGCCGGCGACGTTGGTGGCGCTCGGCCAGTTCTTCCAGTAGTGGTTGTTGTAGGGAATGCGGTGCAGCCACTGGATGACCGGCACGTCGATCGTGTCGCGCCAGTAGATGCCGAGAGCCTTCGCGGCGCCTTCCTGGAACTTCGGATCGCTGGAATCGAGCGGCGAGATCTCGTCGAGGATCGCGTCGAACTCGGGGTTCTTGTAGCGCGAGAAGCGGTTGTTGCCCGCCGCCGAGCCGATCGACTCGCTGTACTTGCCGTGGAACAGGTTCAGCGCCTCGAAGGGATCGTAAAGGCTCGCGCCGTGGCCGAAGAGATAGAGGCCGGGCTTGCCGTCGACCATGTTCTGGTAGGCGTCGGTGCCGAAGTTGACATTGGCGTCGAAGCCCGCCTGGCGCAGCATCTCGGCGAGAACCGGTCCGATGTCGCCATGGATCGACTCGAAGGCCTGGATCGTGGCGTCGAAGGTCTTGCCGTCCTTCTCCCACAGCTCGTCGCCGTTCTTCTTCCAGCCCGCGGCCTCCATGAGCTTGGCGCTCTCCTCGAGGTCGAACTTGCCCGGCTGGTACTTCTCCTGCTCGGCCTTCACGGCCGGGCTGTCGGCGAATTTCTGCAGGTTGGGATAGAGCGGGAAGGGATAGATCGTCGCGATGTCGGCGCCGTCATAGAGCACCTCGTTGATCCGGTCGCGGTCGATGGCGAGGCTGATCGCCTTGCGGATGTTCGGATCGTTGTAGGGCTCGAGCTGGGTGTTCATCCAGAGCGAGTTCGGCCACCAGTCGAGATAGCCATAGGGCGACTCGGTGCCCGTCCAGGACTGGACGTCCTTGTTCTGCTCCAGGATGTTGCCGATGACCTGGGCGCGCATGTCGACCGAGGAATCGAACTCGTTGTTCACGAGCCGCTGCGCCACGGTGTCGATGGGCTGGTTCAGGATGTTGGCGATGACGACGCGCTTGACCGCCGGCTCGGGCGAGCGGCCGGCCTTGACCGCCCACCAGTCGGGACGCAGGTCGAGGATCTTCTGGTTGGCGTTCCAGGCGACGACGCTGTAGGGGCCGGAATGCGGCATCTCGTCGAGGCCGACGGCCTTGGTCGGATCGGGCTGTGCCGCTTCCCAATGCTCCGGCACGATCGGCAGGCCGGTATCGAACTTCTCGGTCAGCACCTCGAACTTGAAGCGCGGCGCGGGCTGCTTGAACTTCACCTCCACCGTCTTGTCGTCCTTGGCGGTGACGCTGTCGACGAACTGCTGGAAATGCGCGTGATAGGGCAGCGTCTCGTACTTCATCTGCCCTTCGAAGGTGTAGACCACATCCTTCGCGGTGACCGGCTTGCCGTCGCTCCAGGCGGCGTCCTTGTTGAGCTTGATCTCGAGCGACGTGAAGTCGGGCGAGGTGTATTCCATGCTGTCCGCCAGCCACGGGACGAACTGGCCGCCATCCTTGAAGATGGAGAAATACATCAGCGGCTCGAACAGGAGGTTGTTGCCCTCCTGATGGGTATAGCCCGGCAGCACCCACGGATTGGTGGTGCCGATCGAGGTTCCGCCGGCCACGCCCCAGGCGAGGTTCAGCGTCTGGTTGCGCGGCACCGTGGGCAGCGTGCCCTTCGGAACGATTTCCTGCGCCGCCGGCAGGCCGGGGCTTTCGGCAAACGACGCGGCCGGCGCGATAAACGCCGCCGCCGCCAGCAGAACGCCGGCGAGAGCTTTCAATTTGACCATGTGACAGTTTCCTCCCTCGAGATAGTTCCTGGCGCAGAACCCTGTCTGCCCCGTCCCTGCGCGCCACCGGCGCGCCTGCCAGCTCCCTCTTCCAGCGTCGGATCCACACCTCTCGCCGATCGCCGCGACACCCCGATCCGGGGCGGCCGCCTGCGAGCCCGCGATCTTCCGTCCGGCCAGGACTCCTCTCCGCATGGGAAGCCGACACTCCCCGTTGCGATCCCGCGCCGTCCAGCATTCCGTCATCGACGAACTATCGACAACGTCTAACTTCCTCCGCTCCAACTATTGAAGCAGATTCAAGACATGAAATGGAAATGATCAGGCTCGAAAGGCCCGGTTATTTTTCCATCCTCCCGCAGCGATATTGACCTTCATCAGGCCATCCGCTTCTTGTATATTATTACTCCAAGCGTTACGGCACTTCGCCGTTTTGGTCAATCTTAAATGAGCCCTCCGAGACCCGCTCGGCGGCGAGCTTTTCCTGTCGCCGGCGCCCTTCCCAACATGGAGTCGAAGTCATGTCCCAACCGGCGATGCGCGTAGCCGTCGGCCAGTTTCACGAGCTCTCGGACGAGAAGCTGCGCTTCGCCGCGCAGATCGGCGTCTCGGGCATCCAGATGAACAATCCGACCCTCCCCGGCGACACCTTCTGGGAGGAAGCGGACATCCGCGCGCTCGTCGACAGGGTCGAGGCCGCCGGCCTCACCTTCGAGGCGATCGAGAACGTCCCGACGCATTTCTACAACAAGGCCATGCTCGGCCTGCCGGGCCGCGACGAGCAGATCGAGAATTACTGCCGCACGGTCGTGAATGTCGGCCGCGCCGGCGTGCCGGTCCTCGGCCTGCATTTCATGCCGAATTCCGTCTGGCGCACCGAGCGCCGCGCGCCCGGCCGAGGCGGCGCCCGCAACACGCGCTTCGAGATGGCGAAGGTCGAGGGCGCGACGAAGGCCGAGTGGCGCTCCTTCATGCCGACGACGCTCGGCCGCGCCGATTCCATGCCTCTCTTCGAGGAGGAGGACGGCATCATCACCGCCGAGATGATGTGGGCCAACTACTGCTACTTCATGGACGCGGTGCTGCCGGTGGCGGAGGAGGCGGGCGTGAAGATCGCGCTGCATCCCGACGATCCGCCGGTGCCGATGCTGGGCGGCGTCGCACGCATCTTCAAGGCGCCGACCGATTTCAGGCGCGCCTATGAGCGCTATTCCACCAGCGCGGCCTGGGGCCTCGACCTGTGCCTCGGCTGCTGCTCCGAGATGCCGGGCGGCGCCGACAATGTCCGCGAGATGATCACCTTCTTCGCGCCGAAGGGCCGCATCTTCTATGTCCATTTCCGTGACGTGCAGGGCACGGTGCCGGACTTCGTCGAGTGCTTCATCGGCGAAGGCAATTTCGACCCCGGCGAAGCCATGCTGCTGCTGAAGCAGAACGGCTTCACCGGCTTCCTGCTCGACGACCATGTCCCGCAGATGGACGACGACACGCCCTGGAACCATCGCGGCCGCGCGCATGCGATCGGGTACATGCAGGGCCTCCTCAGCATGGCCGAACGCGCGGCGTGACCGGGGCGCGGCCTTCTTCTCAGTCGAAGAAGGCCGCATCTTCGTCACGCAGATATTTCCGTGCCGCTTCCGCATTGATGTCGAGTCCGAGGCCTGGCGCTTCGAAGAGGTCGATCATGCTGTCCGTGACGATGCGCTCGGGCAGCCCCTCGATGATCTCGTGCCACCAGGGGTCCGACGCGCTCGGATATTCGAAGGCGATGTAGTTGGCCGGCAGCGTCGCGCAGACATTGACGAGCGCGCCGAGGCCGAGCAGGCCGTTGGCCGTGCCGTGCGGCGCCATCAGGATCGAATGAAGCTGCGCGTGCTCGGCGACCCATTTCAGCTCGGCGATGCCGCCGATGTCGGCCGGATCGGGACCGACGACGTTCACCGCCTGCGTCTCGATCAGCTCCTTGAAGTTGTTGCGCAGATAGATCTGCTCGCCGGTATGGATCGGCGTCGAGGTCGAGGTCGTCAGCTCGCGGTAGATCTGCGGGTTGACCCAGGGCGTGTAGTCGCCCGTCAGCATGTCCTCGAGCCACATGAGATGGTATTTCTCGACCGCGCGGGCGAAACGGATGGCGTCGGGAAGCATCCAGCCGGGCCCGCAGTCGAGCGCGAGGCTGACGCGGTCGCCGAGTACCTCCTTCATCGCCGCCACGCAGTCGAGCATGTGGTTGAAGCCGCGCTCGCTGATGAGGCCGGTATCCATGGCGCCGTGGAAGACGCTGTCCTGCGGGATGCCGTAGTGGAAGTCGGGCACGTCGCGCTTCATGGAGGAATGGAAGCTGATGCCCTGCTTCACCATGAAGAAGTTCTCGGGCAGCTCCATCATCCACTTGCATTCGGCGGCATAGTCCTCCGGACGCGTGCCGCTCATCGGACGCCGCAGCGAGCCGTTGTAGACACGGACCCTGTCGCGCACCTTGCCGCCGAGCAGCTTGTAGACCGGGACATTGGCCGCCTTGCCGGCGATGTCCCACAGCGCGTGCTCGATGGCGCTGACCGCCGCGCCATAGGGCTTGAAGCTGCCGCGCTGGCGGATCTTCAGCATGCAGCGCTCGACGTCGGTCGGGTCCTCGCCGATCAGCACGTCGCGGAACTGCAGCACGAAGGGCTTCAGATAGGTCTTGGTGAACTCGACCTCGCCGAGCCCGTAGAGGCCCTCGTCGGTCACGATGCGGACGATCGGGTGACGGCCGATGACGGCGCATCGCAAGTCGGTGATCTTCATGGGACTGTTTCCTCGATGACGATGCGTGTGGCGCTCAGTCGTCTTCGTGGCCGCGGAAGTCGGCACCGACGCGCAGGTCGTTCCACTCGGAGGTGTCGAGGAAATAGGTGTCCTTCTTGCGCAGGTTCTCGCGGATGACCTCCTCGTTGAGGTCGATGCCGAGGCCGGGCGCATCCGGCACCGTGACATAGCCGTCGGCCATGTAGTCGGCGTCGAGCCCCTTCACGAGATCCCGGAAGAAGGGCAGGTCCAGCCCGTGATGCTCGACCGCCACGAGGCTCGCGATCGAGGCGCCGAGATGGACATTGGCCATGAAGCCGACCGGCGAGCAGCAGGCATGCAGCGCCGTCGGGATGCCGTAGCGCTCGGCATGGTCGGCGATGCGCTTGGTCTCCGAAAGCCCGCCCGAGGACAGCATGTCCGGATGGATGATGTCGAAGGCGCGCGTCTCGATCGCCTCGCGGAAGCCCTCGAAGAGATAGAGGTCCTCGCCGGCCGCGACCGGCGTCAGCAGCGCGTCGGCGACCTTCTTGTGGCCGGCGATGTCGCGCCACGGCATCACGTCCTCGATCCAGGCGAGGTTGTAGGGCTCCAGCGCCTTGCCGATGCGGATCGCCTCGTCGGCGGTGACATAGCCCTCGCCGAAGTGATCGGTACAGAGCGAGACCTCGTCGCCGACGGCCGCGCGCACGGCGGCGGTGATCTCGGCGGCGAGCGCCACGCCGCGCTCGCTGATGCGCGCGCCGGGACCGCGGCCGGGAACATACCACTGGTTGTACTGGTGGTATTCGTATTTGGTCGGCGAGCCGATCAGCGCCCCCGGCGTCTTGTCGAACAGGCGCGGCGGCAGGTCGAACTTGATGAAGGTGAGGCCCATCGCGCGGCGGCGCATCACGACCTCGACATAGCCTTCCGGCGTCTGGTTGCGCGGCGCCGGCGTGTCGCCGTAGAGGCGGACCTTGTCGCGATACTTGCCGCCGAGCAGCTGGTAGCAGGGGATGCCGTAGACCTTGCCGACGAGATCCATCAGCGCGATCTCGATGGCGCAGACGCCGCCGGCCTCGCGGCTGTCGCCGCCATAACGCTTGATCGACTTGAAGAGGTAGTCGACGTTGCACGGGTTCTGGCCGATCAGGAGATGCTTGAGCCGCAGCGCCGTGTCGGGATGGGCTCCGTCGCGCACCTCGCCGAGGCCGTAGATGCCCTGGTTGGTGTCGATCCGCAGGATCGGGTAGTAGCCATGCCCGACGATGGTCGCGACGCGGATATCGGTGATCCTGAGCTTCGAGGGCTCCGACATCCTCCGCACCGAGTTCTCGATGCTGTCGGTGAGCTCAAGGGGTTCGGCGGCGATCGTCACGACATGTCCTCCCAGACCGTCAGTTTCTTTGAGGGGGTGAGTGAGGCGGTTAATCCGCCCTGTTGTTGTGATGGGTGCGGCGCACGGCGCGCATCTGTTCGATGATGTGCCGGCCGGACCCTTCGACATGGCGGGCGATCACCGCCGCGGCGGCTTCGGCGTCATGGGCCTTGATGGCGTCGAGCGCCTCGCGATGCTCGCGCAGGACGGCGGCCTGGCGGCCGAGCGAGGTCGGCAGGCGGCGGCTGATCGCGCCGAGGATCTCGCGATGCTTCCACCACAGGTCGACCGCGTGCCGGTTGTAGTGGCGGTCGTACATCGTGCGGTGAAACTGCGTGTCGAGCTGTCCGTGCCGCACCGGGTCGGCAAAGTTCAGCGCGACGATCTCGGCCTGCGTCGCCTCCAGCACGGCGATGTCGTCGTCGGTGGCGATGCCGACGAAGAAGCGGGTCAGCGCCGGCTCGAGCAGGACCTCGATCTCGCAGATGTCGCGGATGAAGTTCTCGTCGATCGGCCGCACGCGGGCGCCGCGATTGGGCGTCATCACGACGAAGCCCTCGCCGCGCAGCTGCTGCAGCGCCTCGCGGACGGGATTGGTCGACGTTCCGTGACGCTCGGCGAGATCGGCGACGATCAGGCGGGCATTGGCCGGGATGCGGCCCGAGACGATGTCCTCGCGGATCGCCTCATAGACCGAGGCCTCACGCTCCGGCGCCCCTAGCGCCGGCAGTCCAAGGCTCGCGGCAATGCTCACCGACTGACCCTCGACACGCCCGACCGTCCCCCTTGCTGCATCTGCGCTGTTGCAGCGCAGCACGCAATCTGACCGAAATCGTGTACGATTCATCGCGCTTTCGACACGGAATGTCCAGTCTCAAACATTGGGCAGCGGACCGCACCACACGTCCGCCTGACCATTTCCTGACCAGACAACGCATTATTTTGCCGGCTCCGTTTCTCGCAGGCGCGTGCCATGGCGCGCCTCGCGTCGCAGGACAATCTCGCGGCGGTGCTGGGGCGCACCGCCGCGAGAGGGCCGGACGGCCGTGGAGGAAAGGAGACGGCGGCCGACCCCGCGCGGGCATCAGCCCGCGACGACGATCCGCGTGAAGGCGCGGGCGGCGACGGGAACGCGTACCCGGCCGGTATCGACCGCGAATTCCTCGACGGTGTCGCCGGCGAGCGTCGTCCGGAGGGCGCGAGCCACGGTGACGGCGCCCGAGCCGATCGTGACGTCGATCGGGCGGTCCTCCGGGTTCACCAGCACGAGCGCGACGCCGTCCGCGTCGGCCTCGATCTCGGCCAGCAGCACCGGTCCGGCCTCGATCTGAAGCAGGCTTCCCGTCTCGGCCGTCACCGGACCGCGGCCGGCATAGACATGCGCGGCGAGTGGTTGCGCATGGCCGAGCGCGTCGCGGATCGCCTCGCCGACCGGACGGGCTTCATGCGGGATGAGCGTGAAGCGGAAGGTGAGGCGCCCGGCCTGATCGGCCTGGAAATTGGTCGACCAGTAATTGTTGGTCAGCCAGGCGACGAGGGCCGGCGCCGCGCGGTCGACGCCGCCGTCGGGTTCCTTCCAGCGGCCGAAGGTGAAGCCGCCGACCTGCCAGAGCGGCGCGTCGGGCGTCGCCACGGTGAGTTCGGCCGCCCCGTCTGCAATGCGGATATAGCGCTGCGTCGTGATGTAGTGCCGGCTGGCGAAGGGCAGCTGCTCCTCGTCGAGGCGGACGTTGGCGCCCGCCGTCTCGTAGTCGCAGTGCCAGCCCGCGCCGAGCATCGCCGGCAGCGGCAGATAGATGGCGTGCGGCGCGGCCTCCGCCTGCTTCTCGAGGATGGCATCGACATGCAGCGCCGCCTCGTCGCCGACGAGGCGCCAGACGACCGTGACGCGGTCGCCGCTCGCGAAGGTGAAGCCCTGCCGGATCTCGGCGCGTCCGGCGGCCGTGATCGCCTCGGCCTTGCCGGCGACGCCCGCGGTCTCGCGCTCGGCCACCCAGTCCGTGTGCCAGGAACGGTTCCAGTCGGCGGTGTCGAGATCGACCCGGTCGAAGATCGCCTCGCGATTGCCCGCCGCCGGCTTTTCGAGGACGGGGACGCCGAAGCGCATGCCGTCCGCCTTGCCGACATATTCCCTGCCGCCGAGCTTCAGCGAGGCGAGCCCGCCCGAGGGATCGATCTCGGCGGTGATGCGGCCGTTGGAGAGCGTCGTGCCCGACGCCTTCGGCGAGGCGGCGACCCGCACATCCCCGGCCGGGATGCTGACATAGGAGAGTGCCGGCAGGTCGAACGGCTCGGTCCAGATCGCCCGGTCATCCGGCAGGTCGGAGAGGATCACGTCCTGGCGCTGGATGCGGTGCGAGCTCGGGCCATGCGGAACGATCGATTCGAGGCCGAATCCGCCCTGCGGTTCGGGCGCCCCGGCGACCGGCGGCAGATAGGGCAGTTTCACCGACTGGCGCAGCGGGAAGGTATGCGGATTGTAGACGAGGAGGCGCGGCTCCTCGCCGCCGGCGACCCCGGAAAGCGCCTCGAGGCCATCGCGACGCAACATGCGGGCGATGCTCGCCCCCTCCGGCGCCAGCGCCAGCTTGAGGAGAAGCTGCGTGCGCGTCTCGGGCGAGAAGGGCTGGTTGATCGAGCGGTCGGCGCCCCAGGTGTGCTCGGCATAGAGTCCGAGCGCGCGGCGGGCATTGTCGAACAGCGCCGCCTGCCGGCCGGGCTTTCCGGCTCCGCTCGCGGCCTCCCTGCCCCCATTGGGCCAGGCGGCGAGGCCCTGGGCCATGTCGAGATCGCGCTGGCCGGCCATGGATTGCGTCGTCTCGTGGGCGGTGCTGCCGGCACCGAAATTCCACCAGTCGGTCCAGTCGCCGCGCATCACGGGCAGCGTCTCCTCCGGCTCGGCGCGGAAGCGGTCGAAGACCTCGGACAGCGTCGCGAAGCGCAGCCGCACCTTGGGATTGGTGGCGTTGAATCGGCGGATGAAGTCCGGCAGCGCGGGCTGCGGCGAGCCGTTGTCGTGATAGCGGACATTGGTGATCTGCATCATCAGGAAGGGATGCGGATAGCCGAGGTCCTCGAAGCCCTTGGTGAAGGCCGGCACGCGGGTCTGCGCGTCCTCGAAATCGACGGGCACGCGCAGCAGGCGGTCGGAGGTCACGCCATAGATGAAGCCGTTGTAGGCCAGGATCTCGCGGCCCGACGGCGACTGCCAGCGGAAGGCGCGCGGCCAGGGCCTCAGCGCATGGCCGAAATGCTCGTTGATCGCCATCGAGAGGCCGGTGATGCCGTGGTCGAGCAGCGCGTCGACCATGCCCCAGGGCGTGCCGTTGACGTCGGTGTTCATGGCCGAGCGGACCGGAATGCCGAGCTCGCGGAAGAAGGCGACCGGCTTCAGCATGTCGCGCAGCATCGCGTGGTCCATGAGCGGCGTCATGTGCCAGCGCATGCCCGCGACCTCGAACTGGCCGCGCTTCACGGCGGCGAGGAAGCGGTCGCGATCATGGCCGGTGGCGCTGTTCCACCAGTCGAGCGTCACGCCGGTGACCTCGCAGGTCCAGCGGAAGCGCGACTCGTCGTCATAATCCGCCGTCGCCTCGGCGATATCGAGCGCCTCGTCGATGAAGCGGCGATGCAGCTCCATCACCACGGGCTGGGGATGCGTGTAGCCGATATCGGTGTGGGAGTGATGGACGAACAGGATTTCGCGGATCATGGGAGAGGCTTTCCTGAAGGTGGCATTCGGATGGTGTCGATGGCGGCCGGCTGCTGCGTCCGGCCCTTCGCCTCTCCCGGGGGGAGAGCACGAGGCGCCGATGGTTCGGCGGTGAGGGTTGCGGCCCGTCCGCAGAGGGTGAACCCCTCGCCCCGGACCGTCGGCCCGGCCTCTCCCTCGGGGAGAGGCGAAGGGAATGCCGGCTAGCGCGACGGCAGCCGGCCGCCCCGCGCCGGGTCGGCAAAGTTCGTCTCGGGCATGACGCAGTACCAGTCGGGCCGGCCGGGATCGCGGTCATAGGTGTAGCCGCCGAGCGACTGGTAGAGCTCGGCATACTGACCCATCTTGTCGCGATCGAGCTCGACGCCGAGGCCGGGGCCCTTGGGCAGCGCGATCTTGCCGCCGCGATATTCCATCTTGCCGCCGACGATGATGTCGTCGACGAGATGGTGGTAATGCGCGTCGGCGGCGAAGCCGAGATTGGGCAGCGCCGCGCCGAGATGCAGCATCGAGGCGAGCTGGATGCCGAGTTCGCCCGAGGAATGCACCGAGGCGCCGTACTGGAAGGTCTCGAGCACGGTGCCGGCCTTGTGCGCCTGGCGCAGGCCGCCCCAGAAGGTCGTGTCGAGCAGCACCACGTCGACCGCCTCGAGGCGGATATTGGCGGCGAGCTGTTCGAAATTGACGACGACGGTATTGGTCGCGGTCGGCAGGTCGATGGCGCGGCGCAGCCGCCGCATGCCCTCGAGCCCCCAGGTCGGGTCCTCGAAATAGTCGTTGTTCAGATCGCGGATGGCCTTCGCGACGCGGATCGCCTCCTCGACGGTCCACACCCCGTTCGGATCGAGGCGGAGCTTGTCCTTCGGGAAGGCATCGCCGAGCGCCTTCATCACCTCGATGTCGTGATCGGGCGGGAAGACGCCGCCCTTCAGCTTGTGCACCGTGAAGCCGTAGCGGGCGGCGAGGTCCTTCGCATGCGCGACGATCTCGTCGGCGCTCGTCTCGCCGCCGCGTCCGGTCTTCTCGTCGGCATAGCGGTAGAAGAGGTAGCTCGCGAAGGGCACCTCCTCGCGCAGCGCGCCGCCGATCAGGTCGCAGGCGCGGATGCCGAGATATTTGCCGGCGACGTCCATGCAGGCCATCTCGATCGCGGCATGCAGCTGCAGGCGGTTGTTGTAGAGCGAGGCGGTGGGATTCATGATCTTCCACCGGAGCTGCTCCAGCTGCAGCGGATCGTGGCCGACGAGATAGGGCGTCAGGCCGGCGATCGCCGCCTCGGCCGACTGGCCGCCGCCGCCCATCTCGCCGAGCCCCACCAGCCCCTCGTCGGTCTCCACCTCGACGATGGTGCGCACGAAGCGGCCCCAATGGGCGCCGTTGGAATGGCGCAGCGGTGCCTCGAGGGGGACGGTGATCGTCGTCGCCTTCAGGTTGGTGATCTTCATGAACGAAGCGTCCCTTGCGATGCTGGTCTTTGTGGTGTCGTCGGCGCGCCCGTCATCGCTCGCCCATGCCGAGCGTCAGGCCGCGGACGAAGTAGCGCTGGAGAACGAGGAAGAGGATCAGGGTCGGCGCGCTGCCGACCAGCGTCGCCGCGATCACCGATGGGCCGTCGCTGGCGCCGTAGACGCCCTGCATGCCGGCGAGCGCGACCATGATCGGCCGGACGCTCTCCGACTTGGTGAGCACGAGGCCGAACAGCAGGTCGTTCCAGATCCAGGTGAACTGGATCAGCACCAGGAGGATCAGCGGCGCCTTGGCCATCGGCATCATGATCCGCCAGAAAGTCGCCCAGGAATTGGCGCCGTCGAGCGCCGCCGCCTCCTGCACCTGCCAGGGCACGGTCAGGAAGAAGCCGCGCATCACGAAGACGCAGAAGGGAATGGTGATCGCGACATAGAAGGCGATGACGCCGAGCCGCGTGTCGTAGAGCCCGGTGTCCAGATAGAAATTGAACAGCGGGATCAGGTACATCTGGAACGGGAAGATGGTGCCGCTGTAGATGAGCAGGAACCAGAACATGCCCTGCGGGATGCGCAGCCGCACGATGCCGTAGGCGGCCATCGCCGAGAGGATCACCGCGATCAGCGAGGCGACGACGCCGTAGATCGCGCTGTTGACGAAGCCCGACGCCATCCCCTTCGCCCAGGCGCGCGCGATGTTGTCGAAGAGGTTGAACGAGGACGGCGGCGTCAGCGTCGAGGTCGAGGAGAACTCGATCGGCGTCTTCATCGCGCTCATCACGAGCAGCGCGATCGGCAGCACCCAGAAGACGGTGAGGATCAGGGCGGAGGAGAAGCGCGTCTCGCGGCCGAGCGCGGTCTGTTCGCCGACTTCGGCACTCATTGCCTGGCCTCCTGTTCGAGGACGGAGCGGAGGTAGAAATAGGAGAAGGCGAGCGCGACGACGGAGATCACCACCGCGATGGAGGCGCTGTAGCCCTGGTTGAAGAGGATGAAGCCCTCGCGATACATCGTCACCGCGAGCGTCTCGGAGGCGCGGCCGGGGCCGCCCTGCGTCATCACCCAGATCAGGTCGAAGACCTTGAAGCCGTTGACGATGGCGAGCAGCGTCGTGATCACGACATAGGGCATCAGCATCGGCAGGATGATGCGGCGCACGAGGCCCCAGCCGGTGCAGCCCTCGATCTTCGCCGCCTCGATCGGCTCCGGCGGCAGGCCCTGCAGCCCGACGAGGAACAGCATCATGTTGAGGCCGGTCTGCTGCCAGGTATAGGTGGCGATCATCGCGAAGGTGTTGGTCGGCACGTCGAACAGCCAGCGGCTGGCGAGGTCGCCGAGGCCGATGGCGCGCAGGATCATGTTCAGGACGCCGTTGTCGTAGTTGAAGACGAAGGAGAACAGGATGCCGGCCGCGGCGGCGGAGATGGTCGCCGGCAGGTAGATCACCGTCTTGAAGAAGCCGCCCCAGCGCACGCGGCTGAAGGCCAGCGCGAAGACGAGGCCGAGCGTCACCGGGAAGACGACGGCGGCGACGGTCCAGATCACCGTGTTCCTGAGCGACAGCAGGAAATAGGGGTCCTGGAACAGCGTCCGGAAATTCTCGAAGCCGATATAGACGGGATCTGAAATGCCGTCGAAGCGGGTCAGGCTGCGCCAGGCGGTCAGCACCATCGGATAGAGCAGGAACAGCACCACGAACAGCGCCGCCGGCAGCACATAGAGATAGGGCACGATGCGCTGCCTCAGCGGGCGGCCGGGGCTGCGGCGCCTGAGGGCGGGCGCGAGATTCTGGTCGATCGTCGCGGTCATGGGTCTTTCCTTCACCCCTCCCGAAGAGAGGCGGAGCCGGGGACGTCCCCGGCGCCCGAAGACGCCGGGGACGGGCGCCTTACTGCTGCGTCGCCCAGTACTTGTCGGCGAGCGCCTGCAGGTTCTGCTGGACCTGCGGGCCCGTCTCGGGATGCAGCATGAAGTTGCCGAGCTCGTCGACGGCCGCCTCGGCGATCTGGGGCGGCGTCGCCTCCCAGAAGCGGTTGATCGAGGTGTAGCCGCCGTCATTGATCTCCTTGACGAGGTCGGCGATCAGCGGCGACTTGGCCTTCACGTCCTTGTTGATCGGCGGGAAGTCCTGCGCGTCGACCCAGGCTTGCTGTGCCTTCGACGACATCCAGTAGTCGGCGAGCTTGAGGGCGTCCTCCTTCTGCGCCGAGGCAGAGGCGATGAGCAGCGGGCCGGCCTCGAAGATGACCGACTTCGGCAGGTCCGCCTTCTCGTTCGGCATGATGAAGGCGCCGAGATCCTTGGCGTCGAGGCCGGACTGCACGATCGTGTTGGCATACCAGGTGCCGACGAGGATCATGCCGAGCTTGCCCTGCGCGAGCTGGCCGGCCATGGCGTTGGAACCCGACGTGCCGAAGGCGATCGAGGGATCGGTGAAGTAGCCCTTGCCGATCCAGTCGGCCCAGGTCTTGAGAACGGCCGTGACCTCGGGATCGGTGTATTTCGCCTGGCCGGTCATCAGCCTGGCGTAGAATTCCGGATTGGAGCGGACGAGCAGCTCCTGGAACCAGATGAAGCTCGGCCAGCGGCCCTCGATCGTCTGGCCGAACGGCGTGATGCCCTTCTCCTTCAGCGTCGCGGCGACCTTCTCGAGCTCTTCCCAGGTCTTCGGCGGCTCGAGGCCGTTCTCGGCGAAGGTCTTCTTGTTGTAGAGGACCACCCAGTAGGCGACGAGATTCGGCACGCCGTAGATCTTGCCGTCGAAGGTGAAGGCCGAGGCGAGCGACGGATTGACCAGCCCGGCATCGGTGTACTTCTTCCAGACCTCGCCGACATCCGTGACGAGCTTGGCGTCGACGAGATCCTTCATGCGGTAGCCGGACCACCAGGCGAAGACGCCGGGCGCGCTCGGCGTGCGCAGCGCCGCGCGAACCGCCGCCTGATAGGTGCTGGTGTCGGCATAGGGCACCAGATTGACGTCGATGCCGACCGCTTCCTTGGCCGGGCCGAGCACCGTCTTGTAGGCGTCGTTCCAGTTGCCCTTGTCGTGGTAGAAATCGACGGTCTGCGCCACCGCCGGGCTCGCCAGCGCGGCGAGCGACGCGGCGAGCAGCCCGAGCTTCCTCAGGCCCAGTTTTCCAAGCTTCATCAGAGACGTCCTCCTTCGTCCTTCCTCACCGGAACCGGCGGCGCCGGCTCCGTTGTCATGTCCGCCGAACCCCCGCGGCGTCAGGCGTCGCCGAACCGCAGCAACACGGTGTCGACGGCGAGCGGTGCGAGATCGACCGCGATTTCGGTGCCGGTGACGGCGATGGCCTCGCCGGGATGCTCCAGCGCATCGGCTCGCCGCGCTTCCTTCGGCGGCGTGGCGAAGCGGAGCCGCGCGCGCGTCGCCCCGGCCTTCAGGTTCTGCACGCGCAGCGCGATGAAGCCGGCCTCCTCGCCGGGCTTCGCGGTGACGAGCACAGGTGCGTCCGGATCGACGGCGAAGAACGAGCCCTCGCGCGCCCCGGTCGGCGCGATGTCGCGCATCACCACCGGCGGCATGGAAGCCTCCGCGGCGAAGCGGGCGGCCGCGACGGGATCGACATCGCCGGCATGCGTCGTCAGGCGGTAGCGCAGCGGGATGCGGCCGTCCTGGCTGGCCTTGAAATTCACCATCCAGTGGTTGTTGAGCGCCCAGGACATGATGGTCGGGCCCTCCGGCTCGAGCGTCCGCGCCCATTTGCCGGTCGTGATGCCGCCGAGATGCACGAGCGGCGCATCGAGCGGCACCAGCGTCACGCCGCGCGCGCCGTCCGAGACGTCGACCCAGCGCTGCAGCGGGTACCAGTCCTTGGCGGCGCCATCGAGCTGGTCGTCGTTCGGCACCGCCGGGATGCCGTTGAGGTCGAGCATGAAGCGCGGCGCGCCGAGATTGAACGGGAAGGCGACGAAGACCGCTTCCGGTGCCTCGTGTGCCAGCTTGTCGATCAGCCAGTCGACATGCACCGCCTTGGTGCCGGTATCGAGCGCATAGGTGACGCGGGCCGCAGCGACGCCGGCGGCGCGGATGGTGGCTGTGATCGAGGCGCGGCCATTGGCGATCGTCGCCTGGCCGATCTCGACGCTGGTCGCACCGCTCCGCCGCCAGGGCGTATCCCTGAAGCCGGTGAAGAAATCCGGATTGGAGAAGTCGAAGCTCGCGATCGCGTCGCGCCCCTTCGGCGAATCCACCGTCTCGTAGATGTAGTCGCCCGGCCGCCAGCCCTCGTAGCGGCCGGCGAAGTCATGGCCGAGATCCTTGTCGAGGAGGATCGCGATGCCGCCCGAGGCCGGATCGATCTCGATGCGGTAATGCGCGTTCTCGATGCTGTGCGGGCCGGCCTTGAGGTCGGCGTCGCCCGGCGCGTCGGCGAGCGGCAGGAAGGCATAGCCCATCGCGGGGACCTGACCCGCGACCCGATTCACCGGCGGGATCGGCCGTGCGCCACCCCAGCCGCTGCCGCGGTTGAAGAAGCAGTCGAGCATGCCGTCCGGTGCGGCGCCGCCGCGCGGCTCCGGCTCCTCGACGATCACCGCGCGCGGCCAGGGCAGCGTGTTGATGACCAGCACATCGGCGATGCCGGAGGGCTTGAACGCCTCTTCGGGCTGCAGGTCGCCGAGATTGAAGATGCCCTCGGGACCCGGCGTCCCGAGCGGACGGGCGAGGTCGCGGGCGGCACGGGCGAGCCGGTCGTGCCCCTCCATGACCGCCGTATAGGCGTAGCTCGCCTTGCGGTTCCACTGCGCCCGCGTGAACAGCGAATCCGGCGCCTCGACCGAGGAATAGGCGCCCCAGGTATGCTCGTCGTAGAGGATCGCCTGCTCGTAGTCATGCGCCGCACGCGCCGCGTCGTAGCGGTCGCGGCCGGTCGCCCGCAGCCAGGCCTCGAGCGCCTCGGCGGCGCCCAGCACCTCATGAGCCTGCCGGTTGACGCCGGTCTCGTAGGCGCTGGAGCCCGGGCCGTCCGTCCAGTGGTCGGTCCAGTCGCCGCGCTGCGTCCCGATCGCGCCCTGGTGGCGATCACGCAGCAGCCGGCCGAACTCGGTCACCGTCTTGAATTCCATCCGCCAGGGGCGGTCTTCCTCGTTCCAGCGGCGGACGAAATCGGCCATGCGCCGGTCGGGCGGCCCGTTGTCGACGCGGACGGGATGCGTCGCCTCGCAATAGAGGAAGTCGTAGGGGTAGCTCGCATCCGCCTCGAGCCCGTGCACCCAGCGCGGCAGCAGCCTGTCGACGAGGTCGAAATTGCCGATGCCGGCCTGGCTGCGGCCGAAGAGATAGTGATAGCCGTTCCAGGCCAGCACCTTGCCGCCGCTCGGCCCCTCCCACCAGAAGGCGCCGGGGAACGGCTTCGGCCGCGCCCCGCGGATCGGGTTGATCGCGGCGGTGTAGAACCAGACGCCGAGTTCGGCGAGGAGATCGGCGAACAGCCAGGAGACGCCGTTGACGTCGTCCTGCATCGCGCTTTCGACGGTGAGGCCGAATTCGTCGCGCAGCGCCCTCAGCGGATAGAGGCTCCGATGCATCTGCTCGACATTGAGCAGCGGCGTCAGGTTGTAGTTCATCGCCGCGACGTCGATGCGACCCGCGCGGTGCCAGTGCTGGAAGCGGCGGATTTCCTCGGCCGACGCGCTGCGGAGATAGCGCAGGAGCGGCCCGGTGGTCTCGCAGGTCCAGCTGTAGCGGGCGCCCTCGGGATAGGCGTCGGTCGCCTCGATCAGGTCGAGCGCGCCGCGGATGAAATCCGCATGCTGCCGGAAGGCGACATCCTGATAGTCCGTGAAGCCGATATCGGTGTGCGAATGGTTGCACAGATAGATCGTCCTGATCGCGGTCATGACGCCTCGCTCTCCTGTCGTTTCCTCAAGGGCGGCGGGCCGCTCTGCGGCGGCCTCGCCTCCGGCTTGCGCCGGCCGTCTCTCGTCGTCGTTACATCGCGGGCATGGCGGCCCGCATGGCCTCCTTGCGCCCAGGTCCGGGCGCGCCGTCGATCGCCTCGAGCGCGTCGAGGATGGTCCTGAGATGCAGCGTCATCACCGCCGCGACCGCCGCCTCGTCGCGGGCGCGCATGCCGGCGACGATGCCGCCATGCTGGTCGAGGATGGTCCCAGGCCGGTTCGGCCAGTTGACCGTGACGAAGCGCATCCGGTTCAGATGCACCTTGACGTCCTCGAGCTCGTCGGCGACCGCGAGGCAGTCCGCCGCGGCGAAGATGCGGCGATGGAAGACCTCGTCGAGCTCGTAGAAGCGGCGCGTATCCTGCCGCCCGGCCGCGAAAGCCTGCTCCTCGACGATCGACGCCAGCGCATCGATGTCGTCCGGCGCAGCCGCGCGGGTCGCCCGGCGCGCGACCTCGACCTCGACCGCCTCGCGGATCAATTGCGCGGCCCGCACCTTGGCGACGCGGATCGGCGCCACCACCGTTCCGCTCTGCGGATAGATGTCGACGAGGCCGAGATCGGCGAGCCGCAGCAGCGCCTCGCGGACCGGCGTGCGCGAGATGGCGAGCCGCTCGGCGATCGCCTGCTCGCGGATCGGCTCGAGCGGCTTCAGCACGCCGAGCACGATCTCGCTCCGCAGCAGCTCATAGACATTGAGCGCCGTGGAGCGTGGCCGCACCGCCCGCTGTTCCGTCTCCCACATGTCGCGCCTCGCCTGTGTCCTACGGTACTAATATACTAGTGAATCGGAACGACCGTCAACGGGGCGGCGCGGGCGAAGCGCGATCGCCCTTCCCTTTTCCCATCGCGGGAGGGGTGTCGCCGTAGACGGCGGGTCAGTGGCTGCCCAACCTCGGAAAGCCCATCATCCGGCTCGCCGCTGCGCGGCGATCCACCTTCTCCCCCAAGGGAAGAAGCAAGAAGCCGGAGCGGACCGGCTCTCCGCCGACGTCGCCTTGCACCGCATCGGACCGCGCTCTGCCCGGGGTGACGGGCCGTTCACCTTTGCGGCGCTTGCTCTCGGCCGCTGGCGCGTCCATCTGTCGGCCAGACCGCTTTCACCCTTATTCCGGCAGCCGCGCGCTGCCGTGACGGAACCGTCCCATGAAGAAGATCGGCTTCCTTTCCTTCGGCCACTGGTCGCCCTCGCCGCGCTCGGGCACGCGCTCGGCCGGCGATGCGCTGCTCCAGTCGATCGACCTCGCCGTCGCCGCCGAGGAGCTCGGCGCAGATGGCGCCTATTTCCGCGTGCATCATTTCGCGCGCCAGCTCGGCTCGCCCTTTCCGCTCTTGGCCGCGGTGGGTGCGAAAACCAGCACTATAGAGATCGGCACCGCCGTCATCGACATGCGCTACGAGAACCCGCTCTACATGGCCGAGGACGCCGGAGCCGCCGACCTCATCGCCGGCGGGCGGCTGCAGCTCGGCATCAGCCGCGGCTCGCCGGAGCAGGTGGTCGATGGCTGGCGCTATTTCGGCTACCGGCCGGCCGAGGGGCAGACCGACGCCGACATGGCGCGCGGCCATGCCGAGGTGTTCATGAACGTCCTGAAGGGCGAGGGCTTCGCCGAACCGAACCCGCGGCCGATGTTCCCGAACCCGCCCGGCCTCCTGCGCCTCGAACCGCATTCCGAAGGGCTGCGCGAACGCATCTGGTGGGGCGCGGCGTCCAACGCCACAGCCGTCTGGGCGGCCGAGATGGGCATGAACCTGCAGAGCTCGACGCTGAAATTCGACGAGAGCGGCAAGCCGTTCCACGTCCAGCAGGCCGAGCAGATCCGCGTCTATCGCGAGGCCTGGAAGGCGGCGGGCCATGAGCGGACGCCGCGCGTCTCGGTCAGCCGCAGCATCTTCGCCCTCGTCGACGAGCGCGACCACGCCTATTTCGGCGGCGACGAGGACTCCGACAAGTTCGGCTATATCGAGCCGGAGAAGCGGGCCGTGTTCGGCCGCAGCTACGCCGCCGAGCCGGATGCGCTCGTGGAGCAGCTGAAGGGCGACGAGGCGATCGCCGAGGCGGATACGCTGCTCCTCACCGTGCCCAACCAGCTCGGCGTCGAGTACAACGCCCATGTGATCGAGGCCATCCTCAAGCATGTGGCACCGGCGATGGGCTGGCGCTGAGCGACGCACTCCACCCCGCCAAACGTCATGGCCGCGCGGCTCGCGGCCATGACGACGGTCTCAGGCGCGCGCCGCCTCGACCATGAAGCCGGCCATCGCCTTGAACAGCTCGAGATCCTCGCGCGCGTCGGCGATCGAGGTCTTGGGCCGCCGCCGCTCGGTCACGTTGCGGTGGAAGTCGTTCCACTCGACGGCGAAGGAATCGTAGCGGGTCGGGAAGCTCACCTCGGTCGAGGCGCCGGCCTCGCCATGCGGCTTCAGCACCGTGAGCCGCGCCGGCTGGTGGCGGATATAGGGCGTGTCGTAGTCGACACGGATCACTTCCTTCGGCGTCGAGACTTCGAGATGCGCGTCGAAATGCGGGATCTGGTCGACGGCCGTCTCGAACTGGCAGACGAAATGGCCATAGTCGAAGCTTGCCGTGATGGCGCGCCCGCCATGGCGCTGGGTCGCCATCAGCACCCGCTCGGGCCGGCCGATCAGCTCGCGCATCGCCGAGATGTCGTGGCTGGATAGGCCGAGCATCAGCCCGTAGGCCATGGCGATCGGCCCCTCGCCGATCCCGATCGCCTTTTTCGTCGCCTCGGCCATCGCAACCTTCGCCGCCTCGATCGCCGCAGCGGGGATATCGGTGCCGCGCACGACCCGCGAGGTCGAGTTGATGATGAGCGCATTGGCGCCGATCACGTCGCGGACCCGGGCGAGCAGGATGTCGCCGCGCAGCGGCTCGATGCGCTTCACCGCCTCGACGAAGGCCGGTGCATGGCGGCGCATGAAGCCGACCTGCACCGTCACGCCATGCCTCGCCTCCGCCTCGGCGAGGCGGTCGGCCTCCTCCAGCGAGATGCACATCGGCTTCTCGACCAGCACATGCTTGCCGGCAGCCATGACGGCGATCGCCACCTCGGCGTGGTAGACATGCGGGTTGGCGATCAGCACCGCGTCGACATCCGGATCGGCGATCAGCGCCTCGTGGCTGTCGTAGAGCCGCGCGCCCGGCGTCTGGCGGCCGGCCGCATCGACGACGGTGCGGCTGATGTCGCAAAGCGCCGTGACCTGGAAGAGATGGGGAAGGTCGCGCAGGGTGGGCAGATGAATGATCTGCGCGACCTCGCCGCAGCCGACGACGCCGACGCGAATGATGTGAGCCACGATGGATTGTCCTTAAACGTCTATTTATGTCGAAAAATGTTGAAAGTCCGAGCGGACTCAGCCCTTCACGCCGCCCGAGACGGCGCCGTAGGTGATGTATTTCTGGATGCCGAGGAAGAGGATGAAGGTGGGCACGACGGTGAGCGTCGCCGCCGCCATCAGGCTTCCCCAGTCGGTCGAATATTGCTGCATGAACATCGTGATGCCGACGGGCAGCGTCATCGCGTTCTCGTCGCGGAGGAAGACGTTGGCGACGAAGAACTCGTTGTAGGAAAAGAGGAAAGAGAAGATAGCGATCGCCGCGAGGCCGGGGCCCGAAAGCGGCAGGACGATGCGGAGGAACGCGCCGAAGCGCGAGCACCCGTCGACCAGCGCCGCCTCTTCCAACTCGCGCGGGATGGTGTCGAAGAAGGACCGCGCCATCCAGGTCGCGAACGGCAGGTGCACCACCGTATAGAGGATGATCACCGACAGCGGACTATTGATGAGCCCGAGCGTCCTGAAGAGAATGAAGAGCGGGATCAGCGCGAGGATGATCGGGAACATCTGCACGATGAAAAGCGTGCGCGAATAAGTTGTCACGAAGCGTCCGCGAAAGCGTGACAGAGCATAACCCGCGAGCGCCGCCGCGGCGGCGCTGGTGATCGTGCTTCCCGTCGAGGCGACGACCGAATTCCACAGATAGCGCCAGAAATTCGTCCGCTCCGAGAGATAGGAATAGTTCGCGGTCGTCAGGTCATGGGGCAGCAGCGAGGAGCGCTGCATCAACTGGTCGGTCGTCTGAAACGAGTTCATCACCATCAGGATGATGGGCAGGTTCACCACGAGCACGATCGCCGAGAGAACGCCGAAGCGGGTCCAGCGCTGAGCCGGCGAAGGATTTGGATAGGCCATGGTCAGCGCTCCTTCTGGCGGCGGAGCAGGAAGACGACGAGGATCATGAGGATGATCAGCGTCACGAAGGAGGTGGCCGAACCGAGCCCGACATCGTTGCGCCCGAAGGTGTAGCGATAGGCGAGGAGGACGAGGTTCTCGGTGGCGTTGGCCGGGCCGCCCTGCGTCAGCAGCCAGGGCGTGTCGAAATCGTTCACCGTCCAGATCGTCATCAGCAGCGCCAGCACGATCGAGATGTTGCGCAACTGCGGCAGCGTGACGAAGCGGAACTGGTTCCAGCGCGATGCCCCGTCGAGCGAGGCGGCCTCGTAGAGGCTGCGGTCGATGCCCTGCAGAGCGGCGAGAAGCGACAGCATCATGAAGGGGAAGGAGCGCCAGATCTTGATGGCGATGACCATCACAACCGCCCAGGTCTGGTCGGACAGGAAGTAGACCGGCGAGCCACCGAACAGGCCGATGACCTGATTGAACAGCGCCCGCTCGTCGGCCATCATCCAGCGCCATGAGACGATCGAGACGATCGACGGCACGATCCACGGGAGCAGCAGCGCCACGCGGAAGAAGGCTCGTCCGGGAACATCCTGGTTCAGGAGCAGCGCGAGGCCGAGCCCCAGCGCATAGCAACCGACGACGTTGAAGACGGCGAAGACGAGGCTGAACCACAGCGCATGGCGGAAATCGCGCGAGGTGATCAGCTCGACATAGTTGTCGAGCCCTACGAAGCGGCCGTATTTCAGCAGCGACCCGTCCGTGAAGCCGTACCAGAAGCCGGTCAGCATCGGATAGGCGATGACGGCGAGGATCAGGACGACGGAGGGCGCGAGCAGCAGGAAGGGCAGCGCATCGCCGGTCCGCCACCAGGCCCTGGCGCTTGCGCGCCAGGTCCCGGCTTCGGGGCGGGAGAGGTCCACAGCGGACACCCGATCACTCCTTGACGATCGACTTCAGCCGGCCGTCGGCCGTATCGAGGATCTGGTCGAGCGGCTTGCCCTGCCAGAGTTCCTGCGCGAAGGTCTGCATCACGCCCTCGCCCTCGACTTCGTTCAGCGCCGGGAAGATGCCGGCGGCATGGGTCGCCGTCGTCTTGCCGATCGGCACGTAGTTCTCGAGCACATAGCCGCGCGAGGCCTGCTGCTTGAAATAATCGTTGGCGGCGATGGACTTGCGGGTCGGCAGCTGCCCGGTATTGCCCTTGGTCCAGAGCGGCGTCTGGTTCTTCGACCACCACTTCAGGAAGGTCTTTACCTCCTCCGGGTGCTTGGTCTGCTCGTAGACCATGATGTTGTTGACCCAGAAGATCGTGCCCTTGTCGCCATGCGGTCCGGCGAGGGGCGGCACGACGCCGATCTTGTCGGCCGCGTCGCCGGCCTGGGAGATCAGGCCGGGGCCGTCGAGCGTGAAGGCGCCCTGGCCGCGATTGAAGGCGCCGCGGCGATCGTCGGAATTGTAGCCCGTCGAGGCCGGGCTGACCGATCCGTCGGCGACCATGCCGGCGAGCGCCTCGAAGGCCTCGACATTGCGCTCGCTCTTGAGGTCGAGCTTGCGCTCCTCGTTGAAGAGACCGCCGCCATTGTTGAGGATGGCATTGTAGAGGAAGTGCGAGCCGCCGGTATCGCCGGAGGCGAGGATGCCGAACTTGCCGTCCTTGGTCGTCGCCTTGGCGGCCTCGCGCAGCTCGGCCCAGGTCGTCGGGACCTTGAGGCCTGCGGCGTCGAGCATGTCCTTGCGATAGAACCAGACGCGGATGTCGATGCCCCAGGGCAGCGCGACATAGTGATCGTCGTAGCGCAGCGTATCGACGGTTCCGGGCAGGAAATCGTCGAGATCGCCACTCGCCTTCATCTCCTCGATGAGGTCGTCGATCGGCCGGATGGCGCCGAGATCATAAAGCTGCACGGCCTGGTAGCCGGCGCCGGTCGATAGATCGGGCGCGGTTCCGGCGCTGATCGCGGTGACGAAGGTCTGGTACCAGTTGTTCCAGGGCACCGAGCGGTATTCGACCTGGATGCCCGGATTTTCCTTGTTGAACTCGGCGACGAGCTCCTTGGCTGCGTCGATATATTCCGGCGGACCCCAGATCATGTCCCAGAAATTGAGTTTGACCGGGTCGGCCGCATAAGCGGTGACGGGCGAGAGACCGATGGCGAGGGCGGCCGCGAGGGATGCGAGGAGCCCTGCCCTGCCCCGCGCGGGGGCATTGCCTGATGTCTTCATGGCGTTTCCTTCTCCAGACGGGTGTCTTGTTATGTCTCCGGCGGCGTCGTTGCGCGCCGCGCGGGCCTTGACCGGTTCTGTCGGCTCCTGGCGTCTCCTTTCTCGTGAACCCTGTCAGCGTGTCGCGCGAACGGGCACCGGCCCGGTCGAATCGCGGATGACGAGCGAGGGCGCCAGCGTCACGGTGCGCGGCGCGATGTCGGGATCCTCGATCGAGGCGAGGGCGAGCTGGAAGGCGGTGAGGCCGAGTTCGGCCATGGGCTGCGCGACCGAGGTCAGGCGCGGCGTCAGCTGGCCCGCGATCGTATCGTCGAATCCGACCAGCGAGAGATCGTCCGGCACCCTGAGATGCGCCTCGTAGGCAGCGCGGAGGATGCCGCCGGCCAGCACGTCACAGCCGGCGATGATTGCTGTCGGCCGGTCCTTCAGCGCGAGAAGCGCGCGCGCATGGCCATACCCCTCGACATCGGAGCCATCCTCGAGGCGCACATATTCTCCGAGACGGACGAGGTCCGGATCGATGGCGACCCCGGCCCCGCGCAGCGCATCGAGATAGGTGTGCAGCCTGTCCTCCTCCAGAGAACGGGCCCGGACGCCGGGATGCGGAAAGAGGGCGGGGTCGCCGCCGATGAAGGCAATGCGGCGATGGCCGAATTGGAGGAGATGGGCCATCGCCGCCTCGATGCCGGCGACGTTGTCGACGAGCACCGCATGGGTATCGGCGGTCCGCTGCCGCTCGATCTGCACCACCGGCATGTCGGCGGCGCGCAGCATCGCGATGCTCTCGGCATCCACCGGATAGGTGAAGATCACGGCGTCGACCTGCCGCTCGATGAAGCGCTCGACGCCGAACCGCTCCTGCTCGCTGTTCTTGTTGTGGTTGAACAGGAAGGTCTTGTAGCCGTTGGCGAGCGCCTCGCGCTCCACGGCCCGCGCGACATGGGCGAAGAAGGGGTTGCTGGTGATCTCGATCAGGAGATGGCCGATGGTCAGGCTGCGCTGAGTCCTCAGGCCCCGTGCCATGACGTTCGGACGGTAGCCGACCGACTTCACCGCCGCCTCGACACGCTGGCGCGTCTCCTCGCCGACATAGCCGCTCGCCGACAGGACGCGCGCCACCGTGGCCTTCGAAACCCCGGCCTCGCGGGCGACATCCATGAGCGTGGCGGAGCGCAGTTTCATCACCAAACCGTGTGAGATCGTTCTCACAGCACTATGAGAACGATCTCACAGGCTGACAAGCCGCTTTCGTCGCTGCACCGCAGCAGGCAAAGCCCCGGAGGCCCTCGCGCCCGATCAAGTCCGCGCGAGGGCGTCCTCCAGTCCCTTGAAGACGACCGGAAGCGGCGCATCTGGCGTGCATGACCCGATCCATGCTCTCCCACGCACTCGCCGCCGCAATCCTCGCCACCACACTCGCAGCGCCCGCCACTGCCGCGTCGGTCAATGCCGGTGGCCGCCCCGCCACGACCGAGCTCCCCTTCGTCGCTACCGAGATCGCCAGTTTCGATACGCCCTGGGCGATCGCTTTCCTGCCCGACGGAAGGATGCTGGTGACCGAGAAGGGCGGCGCTCTGTTCGTCGTGAACCGGGACGGCCGCAAGACGCCGGTTGACGGCGTGCCGGCGGTGCAGGCCGGCGGCCAGAACGGCTTCCTCGATATCGCCGCGGCGCCGGATCATCGCAGCAGCCGCCTCGTCTATCTCACCTATGTCGAGCCGGGGAACGGCGGCGCGCTTGCGCTCGCACGGGCGAAGCTGACCGTCGCCGGAACGCGCGGCGCGCTGCAGGATCTCACGGTGATCTGGCGCCAGACGCCGCGCGGCGGGGGCGGCCAGCCGGGCGGCATCATCGCCTTCGACCCGGATGGGCGGCATCTCTTCCTCACGGTCGGCGATCGCATGCGGCCGGCAAGCGCGCAGGACGCCGACGCCGCGCGCGGCAAGGTATTGCGCCTCGCGCTCGACGGCTCGACGCCGCCTGACAATCCCGAGGCGTCGTCCGGCGGCGTGCGGGGCGAGACCTGGTCGACCGGCCATCGCAATCCTTACGGGCTCGCCTTCGACCCGAAGGGGCAGCTCTGGCTGAACGAGATGGGGCCGCGTGGCGGCGACGAGCTGAACCGGATCGAACCCGGCAGCAATTACGGCTGGCCGGTCGTCTCGAACGGCGACAATTACAGCGGCACGCGGATTCCCCGCCACGCGACGCGGCCGGACTTCGCAGCGCCGGCGCTTTACTGGACGCCGGTCATCGCGCCGGCGGGGCTCGCCTTCTACGACGCCGGGCTCTTTCCGGCCTGGCGCGGCTCGGCGCTCATCGGCGGCCTTGCCGTCGGTGCGCTGGTGCGGGTCGCGTTCGACGGCCAGGGGAATGCCGACGAGGTGGAACGCTTCGACATGGGTGCCCGCATCCGCGACGTCGCGGTCGGTCCCGACGGCGCCGTCTATGTCATCGAGGACGAAGCGCCGGGGCGCCTGTTGCGGCTCGCGCCGCGATGAAGCTTCCTTGGAGGCTCCCTTGCGATCTCATCGCACGCGACCTATCTGGAGCATCATGAGTGAGCGGGACGGATCGGAGCGTGAAAGGAGGGGTGGCGAGGCGCCTTCGCTGACGCTCGGCTCGTTCATCTGCTTCGCGCTCTATTCAACCAGCCACGCCTTCAGCCGCCTTTACCGGCCACTGCTCGACCCGCTCGGCCTCACCTATCCCCAGTTCCTCGCCATGGTGGCGCTGTGGGAGAAGGACGATCAGACTGTGGGCGAACTCGGCGCGCGGCTGCTGCTCGAATCCAACACGCTGACGCCGCTGCTGAAGCGGCTCGAAAGTCTCGGCCATGTCGTGCGCCGTCGCGACGCGGATGACGAGCGCCAGGTCCGCATTCGCCTGACCGAAGGCGGTCGGGCGCTCGAATCGCAGGCCCGAGACGTGCCCCGCTGCATCGGCGAGGCGCTCGGAATGACCGCGGAAGAAGCCGAGGCGCTCACGGCCTCGGTCACGGCCCTGCGTCGCCGGCTCGAGGCCGCGGCCGGCTGATTCCTGTTCCGGCGCGCCGGCGCGTGCCGCTTGTCCTGTCCTTTCCGACGAGGAGGTGACCATGCTCGAAAGACATTTTCCGGTGACGCACAGCGACGAGGAGTGGCGCAGCCTGCTGACGCCCGAGCAGTATCGCGTGATGCGCCGGCACGGCACGGAGTATCCCGGCAGCTGTGCCCTCTTGCACGAGAAGCGCGCCGGCACCTTCACCTGCGCCGGCTGCGGCCAGCCGCTGTTCGCCTCGGGCGGCAAGTTCGAGAGCGGCACCGGCTGGCCGAGCTTCAACGACCCCATCGAAGGCGCAGTGGAGACCGACACCGACCGCAGCCACGGCATGGTGCGGACCGAGGTCCACTGCGCGCGCTGTGGCAGCCATCTCGGCCACGTCTTCGACGACGGCCCCGCGCCGACCTATCTGCGCTACTGCATCAACGGCGTGGCGATGAACTTCGAGCCGGCCTGACGCGAGGCTCCGGACTCAGTCGGCCATCGGCGTCGCGAGCGGCAGGATATGCCGCCGCGACAGCTCGGCCAGCGGTCGATCCGGCGCCGACGGATCGACCAGCGCGATCTCGGCGATCTCGGCACCCGGCTTGGCGCCGCCGGCATAGGGGACGCGGAAGAGGTCCGCCACGACCGTGAATCCGGCCTCGTTGGCAGCGGGCGCCGAGAAGCGGCCGAGCGGCTCCAGGCTCTCGGCCGCGACGACGAGGCCAAGTTCCTCGCCGAGTTCGCGGATCAATGCCGCCGCCGGGCTTTCGCCCTGCTCGATCTTGCCGCCCGGCTGCATGAACACGGCGGCGCCCTGCTTGCGCACGACGAGCGCCCGTCCGTCCGCATCGACGATCAGCCCCGCCGCGATCCGAATCACCTGGTCCACGCGATTGCTCCTGTCCCGATGGCCGGAGCCTAACTCGCCTGTGCACGGCGGGCGAGGCTTCCAACAGGGTCGCGCTTCCTGCACAATGCGCGTGCGGCGGGCTCTCCCCGCGGCGTGGAAGGCAGTCGGGGAATTTGCGATGACGAAGGGCGGTCGAAACCTCGTGACGGGGGCGGCGCGGCATGCACCGCGGCTCGGCGCGGCGATGATGGTGGCGGCTCTCCTTCTCGCTCCGCCTTCCTCGGCCTTCGCCCAGACCACGCCCGATGCGGCGCAGCCGGTTCGGGTCGGTACGGTCGCCGCGGAGCTGAAGCCGATCAATCCGGCCAAGGAATTCGTCGGCCGCATCGAGGCCAAGGAGCGGGTCGAGATCCGCGCCCGCGTCACCGGCTACCTGCAGGACGTCCTCTTCAAGGACGGGCAGATGGTCAAGGAAGGCGACCTCCTTTACCGGATCGAGCGCGAACCCTTCGAGGCCGCCCTGTCGCAGGCCGAGGGATCGCTCGACAAGGCGCGCGGCCAGGCCGCCTTCGCCGATGCGCAGCTCGCCCGCGCCGAGGAACTGCTGAAGTCGCAGACCGGCACGCAGGCGACCCGCGACCAGCGCCTCGCCGAGCAGCTCACCGCGAAGGGCGACGTCGTGATCGGCGAATCCAATGTCGCGAATGCCCGCATCAATCTCGGCTATACCGAGATTCGATCGCCGATCGCCGGCTTGATCGGGCGCACCAGCGTCACCCGCGGCAATGTCGTCGGGCCGAACAGCGGGGTGCTGACGACCATCGTCAGCCAGGACCCCATGTATGTGACCATTCCCGTCAGCCAGCGCGAGTTCCTGTCGCTGCAGGAGGAGGACCGCGCCCGCGGCGGCGACCTGCTGGAAGCGATCATCCGCTTCTCGGACGGCTCCCTCTACGACCAGACCGGAAAGATCGACTTCATCGGCGTCACGGTCGACCGCGCCACCGACAGCGTCACCGTGCGCGCCGTCGTGCCCAATCCGAAGGGGCGGCTGATCGACGGGCAGCTCGTCAACGTCTCGCTGCAGCTCGAGGCGCCGGTCGAGCAGATCGTCATCCCGCAGGCGGCGCTGATCGCCGACCAGAAGGGCGTCTATGTCTTCGTCGTCGAGGACGGCAAGGCAGCCGTCCGCCGCGTGACGCTCGGAACCGAGAGCGGAACCGGCGCCACCGTCGAGAGCGGCCTCGAGCCGGGCGACCAGGTGATCGTCGAGGGCATGACGACGCTGCGCCCCGGCACCCCGGTCGCGCCCTATCCGGCGGCGACGCTCCCGGGCGCGGGCTGACGCCATGATCTCCTCGCTCTTCGTCGACCGACCCCGCTTCGCCATCGTCATCGCACTGATCACCGTCGTCGCCGGCGCTCTGTCGCTGATGGCGATCCCGATCGCGCAATATCCCGACATCGTGCCGCCGCAGGTGTCGGTCACCACCTTCTATCCCGGCGCCTCGGCGTCGGTCGTCGAGTCCACGGTCGCCCAGCCGCTCGAAAGCCAGATCGTCGGCGTCGACAAGGCGATCTACATGAAGAGCGTCTCGGGCAATGACGGCAGCTACACGCTGACCGTCTCGTTCGAGCTCGGCACCGATCCCGACATCAACGCGGTCAACGTCAACAACCGCGTCCAGGTCGCGCTCTCCAAACTGCCGCAGGACGTGCAGAAGCAGGGCGTCACGGTCAAGAAGCAGTCCTCGGCGCTGCTCGGCGTGATCGCGCTGACCTCGCCGAAGGGCACTAACGACGAACTCTTCATCTCCAACTACGCGACGATCAATCTCGTCGACGACATCCGCGCCACCGCCGGCGTCGGCGACGCACGCCTGTTCGGCCCGCAGGACTATGCGATGCGGGCCTGGGTGCAGACCGACCGGCTGACCGGCCTCGGCCTCACCACGGCCGATGTCGTCAACGCCATCCGCAGCCAGAACGTGCAGGCCGCCGTCGGCCGCATCGGCGCGCGGCCGGTCTCGGACGACCAGCAGCTGCAGCTCAACATCCAGACCAAGGGCCGCCTCTCGTCCGTCGACGACTTCAACAAGATCGTCATCCGCACCAATCCCGACGGATCGGTTCTGCGCCTCTCCGACGTCGCCCGGGTCGAACTTGGCGCCGCCAATCTCGACCGCTCGACCCGCCTGAACGGCCAGCCCGCGACGCTGATCGGCATCTACCAGTCGCCCGGCGCCAACGCGCTGTCGACGCTCGCCGCCGTCGAGGCGAAGCTCAACGAAGCGCAGAAGAACTTCCCCGACGACCTCATCTGGAAGGTCACCTACGACCCGACCACCTTCGTGACCGCCACGATCGAGGTCGTCGAGCACACGCTCGTCGAGGCCTTCATCCTCGTCGTGCTGGTCGTGTTCCTGTTCCTCGGCAATCTGCGCGCCACGCTGATCCCGACGCTCGCCGTACCCGTCAGCCTCATCGGCACCTTCATCGTTCTGAACGCGGTCGGCTATTCGGCGAACACCGTCTCGCTGCTCGCCCTCATCCTCGCCATCGGCATCGTTGTCGACGACGCGATCGTCGTCGTCGAGGCCGTCGAGGCCAAGATGGCCGAGAAGCCGGAGCTCTCGCCGGCAGAGGCTACCAAGGAGGCGATGCGCGAGATCACGGCGCCGATCATCGGCATCACGCTGGTGCTGCTGTCGGTCTTCGTGCCGGTCGCCTTCCTGGGCGGCATCACGGGCGAACTGTTCCGCCAGTTCGCCGTGACCGTCGCGGTGTCGATGTTCCTCTCCGCGATCAACGCGCTGACGCTGTCGCCGGCGCTCTGCGCGATCCTGCTGAAGCCCCATCACGGTCCGCGCCGCGGCCCGATCGGCGCCGTCATGCGCGGCATCGACCATGTCCGCGACACCTATGGCACGCTGGTGGCGAAGCTGGTGCGCGTCGCGATCCTGGGCCTCGTGATGGTCGCGGCCTCGCTCGCCGGCATCTATGGCCTCGCGAAGATCACGCCCACCGGTTTCCTCCCCGAGGAAGACCAGGGGGCCTTCTTCGTGCTCGTGCAGACGCCCGACGGCGCCTCGATCGGCCGCACCGGCGCGGTCGTCTCGCAGGTGGAGGAGATCCTCAAGCAGGAGCCGACGATCGCCGACTATTCCTCGATCATCGGCCTCAACTTCGTCGACAGCTATTCGCAGCCCAACGCGGCCTTCGTCATCGTCTCGCTGAAGCCGTTCGACGAGCGGACGGAGCCCTCCGAGTCGGCGGCCGCCATCATGGCACGCCTGACCCCGAAGCTCGCCACCGTCACCGGAGGCCGTGCGCTGCCGCTGGCGCCGCCGCCGATCATCGGCCTCGGCACGGGCGGCGGCTTCACCTATGTGCTCAGGGCGCTGTCGAACAACGACCCGGCGGCGCTGGCGCAGGTGCTGCGCGGCCTTCTCGTCGCCGCCAACCAGGATCCGCAGCTGACGCGCGTGTTCTCGTCCTTCTCGGCCTCCAACCCGTCGATCTTCCTCGATATCGACCGCGACAAGGCGCAGATCCTCGGCGTCGACATCTCCGACATCTTCTCCGCGCTGCAGACCTCGCTCGGCGGCGCCTATGTCAACGACATGAACCTGTTCGGCCGCACCTGGCAGGTTCAGGTCCAGGCCGAGGCATCGGACCGCAAGTCGATCGGCGATATCAGCCGCATCAACGTCCGCAGCAAGACGGGCGAGATGATCGCGCTCAGAAGCCTCGTCGAGACGCGCGTGGTGCTCGGGCCGCAGGCGCTGATCCGGTACAACAACAAGCTGGCCGTCACCGTTCAAGGCAGTCCGGCGCCCGGCGTCTCGTCAGGTCAGGCCCTGGCCGCGATGGAAGGCGTGGCCGCTGCCTCGCTCCCCGCCGGCTATGGCGGCGAATGGACCGACATCTCCTTCCAGGAGAAGCGGGCCGAGGGCCAGACGCCGGTCATTCTCGGCTTCGCGGTGTTGTTTGCCTTCCTGTTCCTCGTCGCCCTCTACGAGAGCTGGACGATCCCGGTGCCGGTGCTGCTGTCGGTGACGGTGGGCATTCTCGGCGCCTTCATCGCGCTCGTGCTCGGGCATCTGACGCTCGACCTCTATGCCCAGATCGGCCTCATCGTGCTGATCGGCCTCGCCGCGAAGAACGGCATCCTGATCGTCGAGTTCGCCAAGGAGCGGCGCGAACATGGCATGCCGCTTCTGGACGCGGCGATCGAGGGCGCGCGGCTGCGCTTCCGTCCCGTGATGATGACGTCCTTCGCCTTCATCCTCGGCCTCGTTCCGCTCGTCTTCGGCAGCGGCGCGGCGATGCTGGCGCGTCGCAACGTCTCCTCGCCGGTGTTCGGCGGCATGCTCGCCGCCTCGATCCTCGGCATCTTCGCCATTCCCGCGCTCTACGTCACCTTCCAGGCGCTGCGCGAGAAGGTGAAGGGTACCGGCAAGACCGGAGGCAAGAC
This sequence comes from Kaistia geumhonensis, assembly GCF_030815145.1. Taxonomy (NCBI): domain Bacteria; kingdom Pseudomonadati; phylum Pseudomonadota; class Alphaproteobacteria; order Hyphomicrobiales; family Kaistiaceae; genus Kaistia; species Kaistia geumhonensis. Next base: position 2,643,078 of record NZ_JAUSWJ010000001.1, read on the forward strand.
GGGCGACAAGACGGGCGGCCCCGCCGGGGGCAGCGCAGCGCCCGAGGCGCACTGAGCGGCAGAGAGCGCGTGGCGCGTCAGCCCCGCGGCAGCGCCAGCCACATTTCGAGGAAGCGGTCGAGGAAGGCGGAGCATTCGGCGTCGTAGAGCGCCCGCCCCTCGAGATGCGCGTGGCGTCCCTGCGCGCCGGGCAGCGCGAAGCGCTCGGCGCCCCGGGTCGTCCAGCGGTTCATCATCAGCAGCGTCAATTCGATGTGGAACTGGAGCCCGAAGGCGGTCGGACCGTAGCGGAAGGCCTGGTTGGCGAAGAGATCGCCGGTGGCGAGCAGCTCGGCCCCGGGCGGCAGGTCGAAGCCCTCGCGGTGCCACTGATAGACCTTGCTCGGCCATGGCAACAGCGCCGCCCCTTCGTCGGTCGGCTTCAGCGGGTAGTAGCCGATCTCCACCAGCCCGTCGCCGCGCTGGCCGACCGGGGACCCGAGATGACGCGCCAGCATCTGCGCCCCGAGGCAGATGCCGAGCAGCGGCGCCTTCTCGGCGAGCGGAACCGCCAGCCAGTCGATCTCGCGGCGGACATAGTCCTCGTCGTCATTGGCGCTCATCGGACCGCCGAACACGATGGCCCCGGCGTGGTCCGCCAGCGTCTCGGGCAGTGGGTCGCCGAAGCGCGGCCGGCGGATGTCGAGACGATGGCCGCGCTCGACGAGGCGCAGCCCCACCCGGCCGGGTGTAGAATGCTCCTGGTGTAGGACGATCAGGACGGGTGGTTTCATCGCGCCGCACGAAAGCGCCGCTCTGCGGCGGCCACGCGCAAAAGGCTAGCGGAAGCGACGCCGTGCCACCAGTTCAAGTTGGTCGCATCGGCCTGCCGAAAAAGGCGCCGTCGGCGGAGGCGAGACCGCCGTCTCGGGCCGCTCGCTTCAGCTGCAGGCGGACATTGCTCGGCACGCCGAGCAACTCGGCCACGCGCCAGATCGTGTTGTCCTCGAATTCGTGCAGGGTTCCGTCCTGGAAGACGAGGTCCCACATCATGGCGATGATCGCCGCGCGATCGTCCTCCGGCATCCGGTCCTTCAGCACCTGCGTGAAACGGAAAAGATCGACCGCTTCCTGGTCGGCGACCTGCGCCTCCTCGATCAGCGTATCGGTCTCCTCGGAGCCGAGCCCGTACCGGCTCATCAGCAGGTCGTGCAGACGTTGGCGCTCGGACGGGGACACCGTCCCGTCGATGGCGATCACATGATAGAGCAGCGCCGCGGAAGCGAGCCGCGTGTCGTCGGCGCCGAAACGGCGGGCCTCGCCGCCCTCGCCGGTCAGTTCGGACAGGAAGCTCTTCAGGGCCTTCAGCATGATCGATCCCGCGCGGCACAAAAACAAACCGCCGGCTCATCACCGGCGGCGCTCTGGATAAATGCTCGTAGAGATGGTGCCCGGGCCTCAAGCGCGCCCGAACGCATGAATGGATTTACAACCAGATTCTGAAACAAACAAATGTCACGCGACCGCCACGAGGCTGCAGATCACGGAACCAATGCAGGAAGGCTAGCCAAATCGGCTGCCCGAGGCAAGGGGACGAGGCACGCTTTGCCAGGCATCACCGCCCGGCGCGCCGGGCGGGCGAGAGGCGGAGCCGACGGCGCTCCGCGCTCTCCACCGGAAGGGTCGGCGCGGAGACCGCGCCGCCCGTGATCGTAGCTTGCGTCGGAATCAGCGGCGCCGCGCCGCGCCACCGCGGAAGGGCGTTTTCGACGATGGCGGAGCCATCGACTCGCCCTTGTGCCGGAAGACCAGCCTTGCACGATCGAGATCGTATGGCGTCATCTCGACCGTGACGCGGTCACCCGCCAGGGTCTTGATTCGATTCTTCTTCATCCGGCCCGCCGTGTAGGCGACGACGACATGCCCATTCTCGAGTTCCACGCGGAACTTCGCGTCGGGCAGGACCTCGACGACGGTTCCTTCGAACTCGAGCGCTTCTTCCTTCGCCATGGGCTTCCTCAGGAGACCTTCAGGTTCGTCGCGGAGGTCTTGCCCCGGCGATCCGTCTCGAGCTCGTAGGAGATCTTGGCGCCGTCGCGGAGCGTCGACAGACCAGCGCGCTCAACGGCGCTGATATGGACGAACACGTCCTGACCACCCTGATCGGGCTGGATGAAACCGTAGCCCTTGGTCGCGTTGAACCACTTAACAGTACCCGTCGCCATGGAAATCTCCTTCAGTCTGGCGGTAGAGAACTTTGCTGCCGACGCCTTCGACGTCAAGCCGCGCGGCGGCGTTGTTGGCTGCGCCACCGGTTTTTCTTGCTCTTTTGAGGCATGGGACGCCCTTCGCGCTGCAGATCGGCGCCACGGTCGCTGTCGGCGACCGGGCGGGAGCTGGGCGCATGGAGCTTGTATCGCGTCGCGACCTCCGGGATCGGGCGGCGGATGAGCCGCTCGATCGCCTTCAGCCGCTGGGATTCGCCAGCGTCGAAGAGAGAGTAAGCCACCCCTTCGCGACCGGCGCGGGCCGTCCGTCCAATGCGATGGACATAGGCTTCCGGTTCGTCGGGGAGGTCGAAATTGACGACGTGAGTCACGTCGGAGACGTCGATGCCGCGTGCGGCAATGTCGGTCGCGACGAGCACGCGGAGACTGCCGTCCTTGAACCCCGCGAGAGCCTTCTGGCGCGCACCCTGGGACTTGTTGCCGTGCAGGGCGAGAGTCTCGATGCGAGCCTTGGAAAGATGCTGCGCCACACGGTCGGCGCCGTGCTTGGTGCGCGTGAACACGATGACCCGGCGCATGGTCTCGTCGGACAGAAGATCGACGAGGAAGCCGCGCTTCTCGCCGGCCGGGACATGGTAGAGGCGCTGGTCGATGCGTTCGACCGTCACCACCTCGGGCGTCACCTCGACCCGGAGCGGATCCTTGAGGATGCGCTTCGAGAGCTGGGCGACTTCGGCCGGCATGGTGGCCGAGAACAGCAGCGACTGCCGCTCCTCGGGCAGGCGGCCGACGATCTTCATGACGTCGCGCACGAAGCCCATGTCGAGCATGCGGTCGGCCTCGTCGAGGACGAGATACTGGACGCGGTCGAGCTTCACGACGCCGGAATCGAGGTGATCGAGCAGGCGGCCGGGGGTCGCGACCAGAATGTCGACGCCCTTTTCGAGGGCGCGGATCTGCGGGGTGTGGCCAACGCCGCCGAAGACGAGCGCATGGCGGATGCCGAGGAAGCGGCCGAACTTGCGCAGCTCCTCGTCGATCTGCATGGCGAGTTCGCGGGTCGGCGCGAGGATCAGGGCACGCACGCTCTTCGGCTGCAGGCCTTCGGCGCGGCGGGCGAGATGCTGGAGAAGGGGAAGGCCGAAAGCGGCGGTCTTGCCGGTGCCGGTCTGCGCGATGCCGAGCATGTCGCGACCTTCGAGCAACGCGGGGATCGCCTCTGCCTGGATCGGCGTCGGGGTCACGAGACCAGCCGCGCCAAGCGCACGCAGCAGCGGTTCGGCGAGGGCCAAATCCGCGAAATTTTTCGATTGATTCAAGAAAAAAGCCTAACTGCGCGGATGCCATCTGCATCCGACGGTATGTCCCGGCCCACGCGCGATGGGGCCAGAGGACCGGATCGTGCCCGCCTGTCCGGCGGGAAGACCCATCGACCACGGCTCCCGAGAGCCGACAGTGGATGAGACAGCGCGATCACGATGATCGTCGAGCGCTATATGCCGTCTCGGGGCCGGAAATGCAACCGGAATCTCGGGATGCCGCATCGCAGCATGCTCTTCGGTTGCCTTCGCGATCGTTCCATGCAGACTGCCGCTTCCCGAACGCCCGCCCTGATAGAGATGTCCTCCCCCCCATCCGCCGCCGGATCCCGCCGCGCCGCCCTGTCCGGGCCGGTGCTCGGCATCCTTCTCATGATCCTCGGGATCTTCCTGTTCTCGCTGAACGACGCGCTCGGGAAGTGGCTGGTCGGCACCTATTCCGTGAGCATGGTGCTGCTGTTCCGCTCGATCGCGGCGCTGGTGCTGCTCGCGCCCTTCGTCCATCGAGACGGCGGCATCAGGGGGCTGATGGCGGCGCCCAGGCCATGGGTCCAGCTCGCCCGCGTCGCGCTGGCGACGCTCGAGGTCGGGTTCTTCTACTGGTCGGTGCGCTACCTGCCGCTGGCCGATGTCATGACCTACTACCTTGCCGGCCCGATCTATGTGGCGGCGCTGTCGGCGCTCGTGCTCAAGGAGCGGATCGACGCGCGACGCTGGGCGGCGATCCTCGTCGGCTTCGTCGGCGTAATCATCGTGCTGAAGCCGTCGGCGGCGAGCCTGACGCCGCCAGCCTTCGTCGCCATCACCGGCTCCTTCGTGTTCGCCGTGCTGATGCTGGTGACGCGGCAGTTGCGCGGGACCAAGGACAGCACGCTGCTGGCCTTCACCACGACGGCCGCCATGATGGCCGGCGCGGTCACGGCGCCGTTCGCCTGGGTGACGCCGACGCTGCGCGATTTCGGGCTGCTCTCTCTGGTGGGCGTGGTCGCCCTTGTCGCCAGCCTCTGCGTCAACCGCTCGCTGAAGCTCGCCCCGGCTTCGGTCGTCGTGCCCTACCAGTACACGATGATCCTGTGGGCCGGCCTCTTCGGCTATGTGTTCTTCGGCGACGCGCCGAAGCTCAACCTTATCATCGGCGCGTTGATCATCGTCGCTGCCGGACTCTACATTTTCCTGCGCGAGCAGAAGGATGCGAAGGCGGGAAGCGGCGAAACGGTGGCCGAGGAGGTCGGGCAGACCATGTCCGCCCAACCCTGACCGGGTCCGTCAGAGCCAGAAGATCGCATAGATGATCGCGAAGGCGACGACCACGCCGGCGACGCCGAAGCCGAGGACGTAGCGCATTTCGTTGCGCGTTTCGCCTTGGCGGGCGTCTTCGGTCGACTTCCGTGGCGCATTGGCCACCGGGTCGCGTTGTGCTGCACCCGGGCGGTCGATGATGTCGTTGTCGAAACGGCTGGACATGGCGTGACTCCTTCTTTCGAAGGGACAATGCCCGTCGGCGCGAATGTTTCCGTCAGCGCTGCGACGGGCCGCGGTCGCGCGGCTCGACGACGGTGTAGTCGGCGTCGATGGTAACCCCGCCAGCAGCAGGGCCCGGGCGCTGCGGCTCGTCATATCGCGGCGGCCGACCGGGCGCGCCGGCGCCACCCGCCGCGGCGGCATCGATCCCCGCCTGCATCCGCCTGAGCGCGGCGCGCAGCAGCGCGCGGCGGAACAGCCAGGCGACGAAGCCGATCGGAACGAGGATCAATGCGAGTGCCAGCGAGAACACGAACGCCGCGATGAGCACTGCACCGCCGGCGAGGCCGAGAAGCGCCAGTTGCAGCTTCTCCTTCCAGCCGAGACCGCGGCTGCGGCCGGAAATGTAGATGGTTCGCTCTGTCTGCATCGCCCTGTGACAATCCTCCGATCGCGAAACGATGTGGCGACGCCTGCGCCCCGTTGCAAGGGAGATCCGGCGTCCCCTGCCGAGAGATACGCCGGGGCGGCCATTTTCCGTTCGGGATCGGAGGCGGATAGGGGCGGGACGCCGAGCACGGTCGGAACGCGACAAGCAGCGAACTTCACGTAGACTGCTCGGTGCGGTCGACGCGGGATATGCCGATCGCGCGACGTGAGCTCGCCTCGACAACTCCGAATCGACAGGAAGGAAACGACATGACCGACGATATCCCCAGCCGCCGAGGCGTCTTCAGGATCGCTGCCGCCGGCGCCGTCGCCACCGCGGCTGTGGCGGCCGGAGCGGCCGAGGCGCAAGCCTATCAGGGCAATATGGAACGCGCGTTGTCATCGCTCTACGACGCCCTCGCCTCGCTGCGCGAATCGACGCCGAACAAGGGCGGCCACCGGGAGACGGCGATCCGCCTGGTCCAGCAGGCGATCGCGGAAACGCAGGCCGGCATCGCGTTCGCCGATGCGCATGGTGGCGGCGGCGCCGAGTGATCGTCGCCCGTCGATCGCGGGCGCTGCCGGCCGATGGCCGCCAGTCAAAGACAGGGGAGAGGCAGAAATGACAAAGCCGCCCGAAGGCGGCCTGTTCGTCACGGTCTGGAAATTGGTGGAGCCAAGGGGAGTCGAACCCCTGACCTCTTGAATGCCATTCAAGCGCTCTCCCAACTGAGCTATGGCCCCGCCGTTTCCTGGAGGGCTTGGGCTCCCTCCGGCGCGGCGCGATCTCTAGACCGCGCCGCCAGCTAAATCAAGCCCCGATCGAGATACCCACAGGCACGCATCGATCGAGGGCGCGAGCCTTACGGCTCCTCGTCGTCGACGCCGCCGATGATGTCGGTGACGTCGTCGCCCTCTTCTTCCTCTTCCTCGATGAAGACGTCGTCCGGCTCGTCCTCGCCGATCACAACATCCTCGTCCTCGCTGTCCGTCTCGACCGCGCCGGCATCGCCCGCCTCGGAATCGGCCTCCTCGAGGCTGATGAACTCGGCGGCCTCGGGCGCCTCCTCCTCGTCCTGATCCTCTTCCTCGACGTCACGAGCCGTGGACGGACGGGCACGGACGGGGCCGGCCTCGAAGAAGGACCGCGGATAGGACTGCCCGGTATAGGGCGAGACGATCGGGTCGCGATTCAGATCGTAGAATTTCTTCCCCGTCTCGGGGTCGACACGCTTTGTGCCGAGTTCCGGTTTCGCCACGTCGTGCCTCATCGGTTGAGCGAGCGGGGTCCCTTAAAGCTTCGGCCCCGCCCTGTCAAAAGCAAATCATGCATGGAAGGTCTAGAAGCAAGTCCTCGCCGTCGATCCTGCTGGGCCTGAAGCTGGCGGGGTTCCGGCCCCCATGCTATCGCACCAGCAGGCGATGCCTCCATCCCGGGGCGCGCATGTGCCGGGGAGCCGATGATCTCGACACCACCCCTTCCGGACCCTGCCGCTCCCGCGCGGCACGACGTTGCGAGCCGCGGCGCGCTCGGCAGCCGCCCGTCGGGACCTCTTGCGGGCACGCTGGCGCTGCCCGGCGATCGGGGCGTCGCCAGCCGCGCCCTCGCGCTCGGCGCCCTCGCCATCGGCGAGACGGTCCTTTCCGGCATCTCGCCGTCCGCCGATCTCGACCCGATGCTTGCCGCGCTGCGCGCTTTCGGCGCCGAAGCGAGTTACGCCGGCGACGACCGGATCACGGTCCGCGGGCTCGGCGTCGGCGGCCTGCTGGAGCCGGAAGCGGTGATCGATTGCGGCGACCGCGCCGCGACGGCGGAGTTGCTCCTCGGCCTCGCGGCCGGCCACGGCTTCGCGACGACTTTCACCGGCGGCCGCGCGGGGCGCGCCGAGTCGCTCACAAGGATCATCGACCCGCTGCGCCGCATGGGCGTCGGCATCATCAGCCGTTCGCGCGACCGCCTGCCGCTCTCCGTGCGCGGTCCCGAAACGCCGCTGCCGGCCGATCTCAAGCTTTCGGACGCCGCCGCCGAGGCCAAGGCGGCGCTTTTGCTGGCGGCGCTTTCGGCGCCGGGCGTGACCAGCCTCACGGAAGCCGCGACGGCGCCCGACGCCATCGAGACGCTGCTGCCGGCCTTCGGCGCGGCGCTCGAGATCGAGGACTCGACGGACGGCGCGCGCACCCTCCGTCTCGAGGGACGGCGCGATCTGAAGCCGCAGAAGCTCGTCATTCCCGGCGACCCCGTGCTCGCTGCCTTTCCGATGGTCGCCGCCCTCATCGTCGAGGGATCGGCGGTAAGGCTTAGGGGCGCCGCGATGGGTCGCTCCCGCCTCGCTCTCGTCGAGACGCTGACAGCGATGGGCGCGACGATCACGCTCTCGGACCGGCACATGGCGGCGGGCGAGCCGGTGGCCGATCTCGTCGTCGCGGCCGGCCCGCTGAAGGCCGTCACCGTCGCGCCCGCCCGCGCCGCCGCTCTGTTCGACGTCCTTCCGGCACTGGCCGTGGCGGCGGCCTTCGCCGACGGCCGCACCGTCATCGAGGGCCTCGGCGCGCTGCGGCGACGGGCGGGCGATCCGATCGGCGCGCTCGTGACCACCCTCAGGGCCTGCGGCGTCGCCTGCGAGGAAGGACCGGAATCGCTCGCCATCACCGGCGCCGAACGGATCGCCGGCGGGTCCAGGCTCGCCGCCCCCGGCGATGGCGCCCTGGCGATGGCGCTTCTGGTGCTCGGCCTTCGCGCGGAAGAGGGCGTGGTGATCGAGGACGCCGGTACCGCGGTCGCCGACTGGCCGGGCTTCGCCGTCGCGATGGGCTCGCTCGGAGCCGCCATCGCGTCAACGGACAGTACAGCAGCATGATCATTGCCATCGACGGACCGGCCGGCGCCGGCAAGGGGACGCTCGCGGCGCGCCTCGCGGCCCATTACGGCTACCATTATCTCGATACCGGTCTTCTCTATCGCGCGGTCGGCCACCAGATGGCCGAGCGCGGGCTCGATCTCGACGACGCCGCGGCGGCGGGTGATGTCGCGCGGGCGCTCGACCCCTCACATCTCGCGGAAGGGGAACTGCGCGGTCGCGAGGCCGGCGAACGCGCCTCGCGCGTCGCGGTGCACCCCCCGGTGCGGTCGGCGCTCGTCGAGTTCCAGCGCGCCTTCGCCCTTCGAAAGCCCGGCACCGTGCTCGACGGCCGCGACATCGGCACCGCGATCTGCCCCGATGCCGATGTGAAGCTCTATGTCACCGCCTCGCCCGAGGTGAGGGCCCGGCGGCGGACCGACGAGCTCAACGCCAAGGGGCGCGACGTCGACTATGAACGCATCCTCGCGGAGATCCGCGAGCGCGACGAGCGCGACGCCGGCCGCGCCTCCGCGCCGCTCCGAAAGGCCGAAGACGCCGTGCTCATCGATACCAGCGCGCTCGATATCGACGGCGTGTTCCGCGCCGCCGTCGATATCATCGACGCGAAACGGGGCCAAATCGGCACGAATACGGCCTAAATTCGGCTTCCGAAGGCTGGAATCGGCTTGCCGCGGCCAAGGCCACCCTATATAGAGCGCGGGTCTGCGAGGCGGTGCGAAAGCGCCGCGCGCGGCCATTTATCATCAGGTGCCGGTCCGGAAGCGTCGGTCCGCCCCTCACGGGGCCAGCCCGCATTGATGCGTGGCGAGGCCAGTCCCTGATCCCGAAACACGAGCCGCCGGCGCATGCCAGTCATGGCACCAGGAGTTTTCATGGCCTCTACCAATCCGTCCCGCGAAGATTTTGCTTCCCTGCTCGAGGAGTCCTTCCAGAAGGAAGACCTGTTCGAGGGCAGCGTCGTCAAGGGCACCGTCGTCGCGATCGAGAAGGATCTCGCGGTCATCGACGTCGGCCTGAAGACCGAGGGACGTGTCGCCCTCAAGGAATTCAACGGCCCCGGCCGCGATCAGCCGATCCAGGTCGGCGACGTCGTCGAGGTCTATCTCGAGCGCGTCGAGAACGCCCTCGGTGAAGCCGTTCTCTCGCGCGACAAGGCGCGCCGCGAAGAGAGCTGGGTCCGCCTCGAGGAGCAGTTCAACAAGAACGAGAAGGTCACGGGCGTCATCTTCAACCAGGTCAAGGGTGGCTTCACCGTCGACCTGGACGGCGCCGTCGCCTTCCTGCCGCGTTCGCAGGTCGATATCCGCCCGGTGCGCGACGTCGGCCCGCTGATGCACACGCCGCAGCCCTTCCAGATCCTCAAGATGGACAAGCGCCGCGGCAACATCGTCGTGTCGCGCCGTACCGTCCTCGAAGAGACCCGCGCCGAGCAGCGTTCGGAGCTGGTGCAGAGCCTCGAGGAAGGCCAGATCATCGAGGGCGTCGTCAAGAACATCACCGACTACGGTGCGTTCGTCGACCTCGGCGGCATCGACGGCCTCCTGCATGTCACCGACATCGCTTGGCGTCGCATCAACCATCCGACCGAGGTGCTCTCGATCGGCCAGACCGTCCGCGTGCAGATCATCCGCGTCAATCACGAGACGCACCGCATCTCGCTCGGCATGAAGCAGCTCGAGGCCGATCCGTGGTCGGGCATCGAGGCGAAGTATCCGGTCAACGCCAAGTTCTCGGGCCGCGTCACGAACATCACCGACTACGGTGCGTTCGTCGAACTGGAACCGGGCATCGAGGGCCTGATCCACGTCTCCGAGATGTCCTGGACGAAGAAGAACGTCCATCCCGGCAAGATCGTCTCCACCTCTCAGGAAGTCGAAGTCGTCATCCTCGAGGTCGATCCGGTCAAGCGCCGCATCTCGCTCGGCCTCAAGCAGACGCTCGCCAATCCGTGGGAGACCTTCTCCGACAAGTATCCGGTCGGCTCGATCGTCGAGGGTGAGGTCAAGAACAAGACCGAGTTCGGTCTGTTCATCGGCCTCGACGGCGACGTCGATGGCATGGTCCACCTGTCGGACCTCGACTGGAACCGTCCGGGCGAGCAGGTCATCGACGAGTACAACCGCGGCGACATGGTCAAGGCGCAGGTGCTCGACGTCGACATCGACAAGGAGCGCATCTCGCTCGGCATCAAGCAGGTCGGCGGCGATCCGTTCGTCGAGGCTTCGGGCGAGATCCGCAAGGGCGCCGTCGTGACCTGCGAGGTCATCGCGGTGAACGAGGGCGGCATCGAGGTTCGCATCGCGGACTCCGATCTCACCACCTTCATCCGTCGCGCCGATCTGTCGCGCGACCGTTCGGAGCAGCGCCCCGAGCGCTTCGCTCCCGGCGAGAAGGTCGACGCCCGCGTCACCAACTTCGACAAGAAGGCCCGCAAGGTCTCCGTCTCCATCAAGGCGCTCGAAATCGCCGAGGAGAAGGAAGCCGTGGCGCAGTTCGGTTCGTCCGACTCGGGCGCTTCGCTCGGCGACATCCTGGGCGCGGCCCTGAAGGCCCGTCAGAACGACGAGTAAGCCTCCCCGCTTCCTGCGGAAGAAACCTGGAACGCCCCGGCCATCGGCCGGGGCGTTTCGCTTTTCAGGCGTCAAAAAGCCTTTCCCGGCAAAGCCTTGCCGATCGCGCATTTGCGTCGCGGCCACAAAGGGGCTAACTGGACGTCGCAAAATGCGCGACGAGGGACGGGCGGCAGGAGCGAGAGATGGCCTTGGGAGCGGAAGACATCATCGAGCGGCGGCGCCTGCGGCGTAAGCTCGTCTTCTGGCGCGTGCTGGGCGTCCTCGCCTTCATCGCCGCCGTCGTCGTCGCGGCCATGCTCGCCGCGGGGCCGGAGCGGCTTGCCGGGCGGGCGATGCCGCACGTAGCGCGCATCTCGATCGACGGCTTCATCACCGACGACCGCGAGCAGCTCGAGCTCATCGACCGTCTCGCCAGGAACGATGCGGTGCGCGCCGTCATTGTCTCGATCGATTCCGGCGGCGGCGCCACCGTCGGCGGCGAGGCGCTCTACGACAAGCTGCGCGCCCTCTCCGCCCGCAAGCCGACCGTCGCCTCGATCAAGACGCTGGGCGCCTCCGCCGCCTATATGGCCGCCATCGCCACCGATCAGGTCTTCGCCTACCGCTCGTCGATCACCGGCTCGATCGGCGTCCTGTTCCAGTCGCCTGAACTGTCGGAAGCGATGAAGAAGCTCGGGATCGGCCTCACCGAGGTGAAATCCTCGCCACTCAAGGCCGCGCCCTCGCCCTTCCAGCCGGCCAGCCCGGAATCGCTCGCCGTGATCAAGAGCCTCATCGACGACACCTACAACTGGTTCGTCGACATCGTCGCCGAGCGGCGCAAGCTCGACCGGCCGACCGCCGTGACGCTGGCCGACGGGCGCGTCTATTCGGGCCAGCAGGCCAAGGCCGCCGGCCTCGTCGACGCCATCGGCGGCGAAGACGAGGCGCTCGACTGGCTGGTCAAGGAAAAAGGCATCGACCCGGCCCTCAGGGTCGTCGAATGGGAGAAGGAGAGCGACCGGCCCGGCCTCTTCTCCGCGGCGGTGTTGCGCGTCTTCGCGCGCCAGCTCGGTCTCGCGCCTGACGCGCTCGACGGAGCGCTTCTCCCCTCATGGTTGCCCCGGCTGCAGCTTGACGGTCTTCTTTCGGTTTGGCAGGCTCCCTCCGAGGGCGGCGCGGAAGGGGCAGTGCGATGATCAAGTCGGAGCTTGTCCAGAGGATTGCCGAGCAGAATCCGCATCTCTACCAGCGCGACGTCGAGCATATCGTGAACTCGATCCTCGACGAGATCGTCGATGCTCTGGCCCGGGGCGACCGGGTGGAGCTGCGCGGCTTCGGCGCCTTCTCCGTGAAGAACCGGCCCGCGCGGCAGGGACGCAACCCGAGGACGGGTACCAAGGTTGAGGTCACGGAGAAGTTCGTGCCCTTCTTCAAGACCGGCAAGGAGATGCGCGAGCGTCTCAATCCGGACGAATAGGACCCCTCGCCCTATGAAGCGTGTGATCGCCGCCGTCATCCTCGTCCCGCTCGCCGTCGTCCTCGTGGCGCTGGCGGTGGCCAATCGGCATGGCGTCACCCTGTCGCTCGATCCCTTCAACGGCGACGCGCCGGCCGCCGCGCTCACGCTGCCGCTCTATGTGCTCGTCTTCGCCGCCCTGCTGGTCGGGGTGGTCATCGGCGGCGTCGGCGCCTGGTTCGGACAGGGTCGATGGCGTCGCCAGGCGCGCAGCCTGAAGCGCGAGGCGAAGGTGGTGAAGCGGGAGAACGAGGCCTATCGCGCCGCCGCCGCTTCCTCTCCCGCCGCGACGCTCCCGATCGTCCGACGCGACGCAGCCTGAACCGGCCCGACCGGACCTGCCGCGGTTGGACTCTCCGCGGCTTTCATGGCAAACGAGACCCATGTCCGGTCCTAGATCCACTCCGCCCGTGATCGTGAAGATCTGCGGGATTTCCACGCCCGAGACCCTCGAGGCCTCGCTCGGCGCCGGTGCCGACATGATCGGCTTCAACTTCTTCCCCAAGAGCCCGCGCGCGGTCTCGCTGGAGGCGGGCAGCGCACTCGCCGGCCGCGTGGCCGGCCGGGCCGAGATCGTCGCGCTCACCGTCGACATGGGCGATGACGAGATCGCGGCGATCGTCGCGGCCGTCCGGCCCGACTGGTTGCAGCTGCATGGCAAGGAGCCGCCCGAGCGGGTCGCCGCGTTGCAGGATCGGTTCGGGCTCGGCGTCCTCAAGGCGATCGGCATCCGCGGCCCAGACGACCTCGCCGAGGTGGCCGCCCATGCCGGCGTCGCCGACCGGCTGCTGCTCGACGCCAAGGCGCCGGCCGGTGCGGCGCTGCCGGGCGGCAACGGGCGCGTCTTCGACTGGTCGCTGCTCGATGGTCTTGACCCGGCGCTGCCCTATATGCTGTCCGGAGGGCTCGATGCTGGCAATGTTGCCGAGGCGATCGCGCGTACCGGCACCCGCGGTGTGGACGTCTCGTCGGGTGTCGAGACCGCGCCGGGCGTCAAGGACGCGGCACTGATCGAAGCTTTCATCGCGGCCGCGCGCAGCGGCGCCGACAGCGTGCCGGCATCGTCCGGCGAGGGGACCACCACGTGACCGCTCCGCAACTGCCCAATTCGTTCCGCACCGGCCCGGATGACCGTGGCCATTTCGGCATCTTCGGTGGGCGCTATGTCGCCGAAACGCTGATGCCGCTGATCCTCGAGCTCGAAAAGGCCTATGAGGATGCGAAAGCCGATCCGGCCTTCGCGGCCGAGCTTTCGGCGCTCTCGACCCATTATGCCGGGCGGCCGTCCAAGCTCTATTTCGCCGAGGGCCTGACCCGCCATCTCGGCGGCGCGCGCATCTTCTTCAAGCGCGAGGACCTCAACCACACCGGCAGCCACAAGATCAACAACTGCCTCGGCCAGATCCTGCTCGCCCGCCGCATGGGCAAGACGCGCATCATCGCCGAGACGGGCGCCGGCCAGCACGGCGTCGCCTCGGCGACAGTCTCGGCCCGCTTCGGCTTCCCCTGTGTCGTCTATATGGGCGCGACGGATGTCGAGCGGCAGAAGCCGAACGTCTTCCGCATGAAGCTGCTCGGCGCCGAGGTGAAGCCCGTCACCGCCGGCAACGGAACGCTCAAGGACGCGATGAACGAGGCGCTCCGCGACTGGGTGACCAATGTCGAGGACACCTACTACCTGATCGGCACCGCCGCCGGCCCGCATCCCTATCCCGAGCTCGTGCGCGACTTCCAGTCGGTGATCGGCACCGAGGCGCGGGCGCAGATGCTGGAGCAGGAGGGACGCCTGCCCGACATGATCATCGCCGCCGTCGGCGGCGGGTCGAACGCCATCGGCCTCTTCCATCCCTTCCTCGACGATGCCTCGGTCGCGATCGTGGGCGTCGAGGCCGGCGGCCATGGCCTCGAGGGCGACGAGCACTGCGCCTCGATGAATGCCGGCCGGCCGGGCGTGCTGCACGGCAACCGCACCTATCTTCTGCAGGACGCGGACGGCCAGATCCTCGAGGGCCACTCGATCTCGGCCGGGCTCGATTATCCCGGCGTCGGCCCGGAGCATTCCTGGCTGCGCGACACCGGCCGGGTCGACTATGTGCCGATCCTCGACGACGAGGCGCTCGACGCTTTCCAGGTCTGCACCCGCACCGAGGGCATCATCCCGGCGCTCGAATCCGCGCATGCCATCGCCGAGGCGATCAAGCGCGCGCCGACCATGGACCGCGACGCGATCATCCTCGTCAACCTCTCCGGACGCGGCGACAAGGACATCCACACGGTCGGCAAGCTGACGGGCCTGGAACTCTGAGCCCCACCCGCCGCAGCCTGCATCCTCCGATCGCCGCCGCCGCGCGCGTGCGGGCGCCATTCTTCGAGTGAGACGACCCATGAGCAACACCCGCATCGACCGCCGCTTCGCTGCCGTCAAGGCCGAGGGCCGGCCGGCGCTCGTCACCTTCTTCACGGCCGGCGATCCCGACCAGGCGACGACGCTGTCGATCCTCAAGGCGCTGCCCGGCGCCGGCGCCGACGTCATCGAGCTGGGCATGCCGTTCTCGGACCCGATGGCCGACGGTCCGGCGATCCAGGCGGCGGGGCTCAGGGCGCTGAAGGGCGGCCAGACCATGGCGAAGACGCTCGAGATTGTGCGCCTTTTCCGCCAGATCGACGACGAGACCCCGATCGTGCTGATGGGCTACTACAACCCCATCTATGCACGCGGATCGGAAGCCTTCGTCGCGGAGGCCAAGGAGGCCGGGGTCGACGGCCTCATCATCGTCGACCTGCCGCCGGAGGCCGACGACGAGCTCTGCATTCCCGCGCTGAAGGCGGGCCTCAATTTCATTCGCCTCGCGACCCCGACGACCGATGACCGCCGCCTGCCGGCGGTGCTCGCCAACACCTCGGGCTTCGTCTATTACGTCTCGATCAACGGCATCACCGGCTCGGCGGCGCCGGACAACTCGCGCGTTGCCGAGGCGGTCGGCCGCATCAAGCGGCATACCGACCTGCCGGTCGCGGTCGGCTTCGGCGTCCGTACGGCGGAGCAGGCGGCGGCGATCGGCGCGAATGCCGACGGTGTCGTGGTGGGTTCGGCGATCGTGCAGGCGATCGCGGCCTCGCTCGACGAAGGCGGCAAGGCGACGGAGGGCACGGTGTCCGCGGTCGTCGCGCTGGTCTCGCAGCTCGCCGAGGGCGTCCGCGCCGCCCGCAGCCTCAGCGCCGCGTGAGCGCCGGCAAGCAAGGAGTGTTCTTCAGATGAGCTGGATCAACGACGTCGTCCGTCCGAAGATCAAGAGCCTGCTCAACAAGCGCGAGGTCCCGGAGAATCTCTGGATCAAGGATCCTGAGTCCGGGGAACTCGTCTTCCTGCGCGATCTCGAGGCCAACCACTATGTGGTGCCGAATTCCGGCTACCATATGCGCATGACGGCGCCGAAACGGCTCGCCCATTTCTTCGACGAGGGCCGCTACGAGGCGATCCCCCTGCCGGAAGTCGCGATCGACCCGCTGAAGTTTCGCGACGAGAAGCGCTACACCGACCGCCTGAAGGATGCCCGCACAAAGACCGGGCTTCAGGATGCGGTCCTGGTCGGCGCCGGCTTCGTCGAGGGCGTGCCGCTCGTCGCCGCCGTGCAGGACTTCGATTTCATGGGCGGCTCGCTCGGCATGGCCGCCGGCGAGGCGGTGATCGCCGGCATGGAGACGGCGGTCCAGCGCCAGCAGCCCTTCGTGATGTTCGCCGCCTCGGGCGGCGCCCGCATGCAGGAAGGCATTCTCTCGCTGATGCAGCTGCCGCGCACCACCGCGGCCGTTCTGGCGCTGCGCGACGCGCGGCTGCCCTATATCGTCGTGCTGACCAACCCGACCACGGGCGGCGTCACCGCCTCCTATGCCATGCTTGGCGACATCCAGATCGCCGAGCCGGGCGCGCTGATCGGCTTCGCCGGGCCGCGCGTCATCGAACAGACGATCCGGGAGAAGCTGCCGGAAGGGTTCCAGCGCTCCGAATATCTCTTCGCGCATGGCATGGTCGACATGGTCGTGCACCGGCACGAACTGCGCCCGACCATCGCCCGGCTCTGCGCCCTTTTGGGGCCGAAGCCGCAGCCCGCCGCCGAGAGCAGGGCCGTCGCGCTCGCAACCTAGGGAGCGCGAACAGCACACCGGCGCATTCCGGGCCGCGGCCTGCGGCCCGCCGAGACCTGCCCGAAGGACTTTCGACCATGGACTACAGCGCCGCGATCCTCGAGCGGCTGTTCCGCCTGCATCCGAAGGATATCGACCTCTCGCTGGAGCGGCTGCTGCCCCTCCTCGAGAAGCTCGGCCATCCCGAGAGGAAGCTCGGCACCGTCTTCCACATCGCCGGCACCAACGGCAAGGGATCGACGACCGCCTTCCTGCGCGCCATGCTGGAGGCGAGCGGGCGGACCGTCCATGTCTACACCTCGCCGCATCTCGTCAGCTTCCACGAGCGCATCCGGCTCGGCCGCCCCGGCGGCGGCCAGCATGTGAGCGAGGACGAGCTGGTGGCGACGCTGACCGATGTCGAGCGGCTGAACGACGGCGCGCCCATCACCCAGTTCGAGATCACCACCGCGGCCGCCTTCGCTCTGTTCGCCGCGCATCCCGCCGATGTGACGCTGCTCGAGGTGGGGCTCGGCGGGCGCTATGACGCGACGAATGTCATCGACGCACCCGACGTTTCGGTGATCACGTCGATTTCCATGGATCACGAGCGCTTCCTCGGCGACCGCATCGAGATGATCGCCGGCGAGAAGGCGGGGATCATCAAGCGCGGACGGCCCGTCGTCGTGGCGCCGCAGACTTCCGAAGTGCTGGCGGTAATCGAGCGCGAGTCCGAGCGGAAGCGCGCGCCGCTCTTCGTCGGCAACCGCGACTGGATCGCCCATGCCGAACGCGGCCGGCTGGTCTTCCAGGACGAGCACGGCCTCGTCGACCTGCCGGCGCCGCGCCTGCCCGGCCGCCACCAGTTCGTCAATGCCGGCAATGCGGTAGCGGCGCTCCGCCATTCCTCGCTTTCCGTGCCGCAATCGGCGATCGAGGCGGGACTGTCGGGCGTCGACTGGCCGGCCCGCATGCAACGCCTCTCGACCGGCGCCCTTCTGGCGCTGGCGCCGCCCGAGGCCGAACTCTGGCTCGACGGGGGCCACAATCCCGGTGCCGGCGCGGTCATCGCCGAGGCGGTGGCCGATCTCGAGGAGCGGTTGCCCCGCCCGCTCTATCTCGTTGCCGGCATGCTCCAGACCAAGGATCCGGTCGGCTTCTTCCGACCGTTCGCGGGTCTCGCCGCGCATGTCTTCACGGTGCCCATCGCGAGTTCGTCGGCCGGCCGGGACCCGCGCGAGCTTGCCGAGGCGGCGCGCGAGGCCGGTCTCGAGGCGGAGGCGACGAGCGACGTGCCGGCGGCGCTCGCCGCCCTTGGCCGCATGCTGCCGCCCGGCACCGTTCCGCGCATCCTCATCTGCGGCTCGCTCTATCTCGCCGGCGACGTCCTCGACCTCAACGGAACGCCGCCGCGCTGAGCCAGCCCGATCGCGTCAGGGGAGCGACGATGATGCGCGAGGCCCAAAGACGGCACATCGCATCGCTGGATATCCTCCGCGTCGGGTCGATGCTCTACATCGTCGGCTTCTGGCATCTGATGAACTATGCCGTGGCAGGCGGCTTCTATCGCAACGAAGTGACGACCCGCGTCACCGTCGTGCTGCTCGCGACCTTCACCATGCTGTCGGGCTATCTCCTCGGATTGCGACCGGTCGAGCCGACACGCGCCTCGATCGCCAGCTTCTACCGGCGGCGGATGCTGCGCATCTATCCGCCGCTGGTCCTGGCCGTGCTCTGCTTCGTCCTCATGGGCCTGACAACCTGGCCAACGGCGATCCGCACCATGTTGCTGGTCGGCGAGATCGTCGGCCCGCCGCCGCTGACGCTCTGGTATGTGGCGATGCTGGCGCTGTTCTACCTGATCACGCCACTGCTCTCCGTCGGATCGTCGGCCGCGCGGCGCGCCCTCGTCGCGGTCGCTGTCATGCTGCTGCTCGCGGCGCTGTCGGGCTGGGGCGGCCTTGCGACGGATCCGCGGATCGCCCTCTATTTTCCGAGCTTCGCGATCGGCCTCGCGGTCGCCCGCGAACCGCTCCCGCCGCGATGGATGCTGTTCGCATCGGCGGCGCTGGGGCTTGCCTCGATTGTCCTGACGCTCGGCCAACCCGTTCCGGCGATCGAACGTACGCTCCTGTCCGCGCCCATGGCGACCCTGCTGGCGCTGGCACTGCTCCTTCTCGCGCTTTCCCTCGCGAATCGGGTCCCGCCATCGCCCGTCCTCGCGGCACTCGGCACGGCCAGCTTCTTCATGTATCTGCTGCACCGCCCCATCTACCAGGCGCTGGCGCAGCATATCCCTTTCACCGGCCCCGTGGCGCGGACCGCCATTCTGGTCCTGGTCGCCCTGCCGATCGTCGCGGCCACCAGTTGGACGGCCCAGAAGGCCTATGACGCCCTTCTGGCCCGGTTGACGCTCGCCTGACCGCGGCCGAAATGAAAACGGGGCCCGCAGGCCCCGTTCCGATCGATCCTGAGACCGTGATCAGATCGCGTTCTTGATCCAGTCGGCCAGCCGGTTCTTCGGCGCGGCGCCGACCTGGATCGCGGCCGGCTCACCGTCCTTGAACAGGATGAGCGTCGGGATCGAGCGCACGCCATAGCGCACTGCGATGTTCGGATTCTCGTCGATGTTGAGCTTGGCGATGGTCACCTTGCCGTCCATCTCCTGCTGGATCTCCTCCAGCGCCGGCGCAATCATCCGGCAGGGGCCGCACCACTCGGCCCAGAAATCGACGACGACGGGACCGCTGGCACCGAGAACGTCGGTGTCGAAGGAGCTGTCGGTTACTTTGGCGGTCGCCATGAAAAGCCTCGCGCGGGATTGAGGGAAGGTGGGCCGAAGGTAGGGAGCGGCCCATGGCCGGTCAAGGCTTTGTGGGTCACGCCCTGGTGATGCGCGAGATATGCTCGTCGAGGCGCTCGGAAGGCACGGCAATGAGCCGCGGTGCCTCGGTATAGACGAGCACCGCATCGACCGCGCGGCCCGGATAGAGCCTCTCCAGCACCGCGCGATAGAGTGCAAGCTGCACGGCATGCGATTCGGGGATGCCGGCGAGATCGGCCGGCGGCGCGCGGTCGGTCTTGAAGTCGGCGATCAGGATGCGGTCTTCGCTTGCGACGAGGCGGTCGATGCGGCCGGAGACGGCGAGGGGCCCAGACGGCGTCGCGATCGCGCCCTCTACCGCCACCTCGGCGCGGCTGCCTGGGCCGAACAGCGCCGCGATGCCGGGCGCCGCGATCAGCGCCGCGAGGTCTGCCGCGAGCCGTGTCCGCTCGGCCTCGCCCCAGTCGGGCGCGACCGCCGCGAGATAGGCGGCGGCGACCTCCACGCGGCTTTCCGGCGGGTGCTCGGGCAGCGCCTGCAGCAGGCGGTGGACGATGACACCGCGGGCGAGGGCCGCGGCCGCCACGGGAACCGGTGCGCGCGGGCCGGAGGGCCGCAGGCGGCGCGGTTCGGCCGGTGCAGGGGGTGGTGTCGCGGCGAGGAAAGGCGGCAACGGCGCGCGGTGGCGTTCCGCCGGTGGCTCCTCGTCGCGTGCCGGCGCCGCTTCGGCTTGCCAGTCGCGGCGCCATTCGAGGCTCTCGAAGACGTCCTCCCCGAGCGTCACGGGCACGGCCCGCGCCGCCGGCGCGAGCGCCTGGCGGACGAGATCCTGCCAGAGCGGCTCGGCGGGCGGCCTCCCCTTCAGTGTTCCGCAGACGATGAGCCGGTCGCGCGCCCGCGTCAGGGCGACATAGAGCAGGCGGCGATATTCCTCGCGCGCCTTGTCGCGCAGCCCCTCGATCGCGGATTTGACGGCGGCGCGCCGGGGAATGCCGGGCACCACATAGGCGAGCGGCGCGCCGGACGCGTCGTCGGGATCGTCGGCGAGCGCCACCAGCTCGGGGTCGTGGCCGGCATGGGCGGGCGCCGAGCCCGTATCCACGAGGAAGACGATCTCCGCCTCGAGGCCCTTGGCGCCGTGCACCGTCATGACGCGGATCTCGTCACGCGCGAGGTCGGCATCGCGCTTGATCTCTGTCGCCGCCGCCCGCATCCAGGCGACGAAGCCCTGCAACGAGGGCGCTTCGCTCTCCTCGAAGGCGAGCGCGCGGGCGAGGAATTCGTCCAGCACCTCGTCCGCCTCCGCGCCGAGCCGTGCGAGAATGGCGCGGCGTCCGCCATCGGGGCCGAGGATGCGCGCGAAGAAGGCGTGCGGGCCCATGCGATCGGCGCGTGCCCGCCAGGTGGCGAAGCGCTCCGCCGCGGCGACGGCGGCGGGCAGCGGCGAGGCAGCCAGGGCGGTGGCGAGCGAGCCCGGCCGGCCATGCGCGATCGCGAAGAGATCCTCCTCGGTGAGGCCGACCAGCGGGCTCTTCAGGAGTGCGGCGAGCGCGAGGTCATCCTGCGGCTGCAGCGTCGCATCGGCGAGCGCGAGAAGGTCGAGGACGGCGATATGCCGGCCGAGCGCCAGGCGGTCGGCACCGGCCACCGCGAGGCCGGCCCCCTTGAGCGCGCGGTTGATGGCGTCGGTCTGGGGACCGCGCGTGCGCGTCAGGATCAGGATGTTGCCGGGCCGGATCGGGGCGCCTGTGGCCTCGATCCGCTCGCCCCCCGTGATCCAGCCGGCGATGGTGCGGGCGATGCGGTCTGCGAGGCGGACAGCCGGGCTGCGGGTATCGAGCCGGTCGAGCGGCGCATGCCATTCCTCGGGTTCCGTCACCTCCTCCGGCGCGATCGGCTCCCAGATCGTGACACGCCCTGCCTCGCCGCGCCGCGCGGCCTCGTGGACGGTCGGCGCCGGATCGCGCGTGAGGCCGCGATGCGCGTCGGGATCGGCGAAGACGGCGTCGACGGCCGCGAGCACATCGGCGGTCGAGCGGAAGGAGAGGCGCAGTTCCAGCGACCGGAATGTCGCGTCGACGGCATCGGCCGCCCGGCGGAAGCGCTGGCGCTGGCGGGCGAACCAGGCCGGCACAGCGCCCTGGAAGGAGTAGATCGACTGCTTCTCGTCGCCGACCGCGAAGAAGGTGCGCTGCCGCTCGCTGGCCCCCTCGCCCGCGAAGAACTCGTCGGCGAGCCCGCCGATCACCCCCCATTGGCCGGGACTGGTGTCCTGGGCCTCGTCGACCAAGATATGGTCGAGGCCGCGGTCGAGCTTGTAATGCACCCAGCGCGAGGCCTCGGAGCGGTGCAGCAGCGCGTCGGTGCGGGCGACGAGGTCCTCGAAGTCGAGCGCTCCGGAGCGCCGCTTGGCCGTCTCGTAGCCCTCCACGACGGCCTCGCCGAGTACGAGCAGCGCCTCCGTCGCATCGGCCGCCTGCGCTGAGGCGATTCGGTCCAGCAATGCCTCCAGCCGCGCGCCTTCCGCCTGCAGCCGCTCGGCGAGGCCCGGCCAGCCATCCAGCACCGCCTTGGGCGCGAGGCTCTTGCGGATCGTGCCGCTCCCCGTGAGCATGTAGGCGCGCCAGATGCCGGCGCGGGTCAGCGGATCGGCGGCCTCGGTGAAGGGCGCGAGGATCGCCCCCAGTTCCTGATGCTTCGGGCCGGCGGCGGCGAGAGCAGCCACGAGCCGCGCGATCTCGGCATCGCTGAAGGAGAGACCGGAGGCGACCGACGCCTCGAGGCTCGCGACCTCGTCGTCGGGCGAGAGGCCGAGCCTTTCCCTCAGCGCCGCGAGGCCCTCGTCGAGCGAGCCATGCGCCTCGATCATCGCCGTCAGCGCGGCGCGGCGGGCGATGATCTCGTCGAGTGCCGATTCGATGCCCTGGTCGGACGCCGCCGTCAGCAGCCGGGCGAAGGCACGGCCGAGCCGGGCGTGGCCCTCGGAGCTCGCTTTGGCGAGCACCTGGCGGCGGGCCGTCTCGATGAGGATGTCGGCCTCGCGCTCGTCGAGCACGGTGAAGGCGCCGGCCACCTCCGCCTCGAAGGGGAACTGGTGCAGCAGCCTCTCGCAGAAGGCGTGGATGGTCTGGATCTTCAGCCCGCCCGGCGTCTCCAGCGCTCGCGCGAACAGGCGGCGGGCGCGAAGGCGGTCGGCCGCGCTCACGCCGCCGCCGCCATGATGATCGGCGAGGACCTTGTCGAGCGCCGCGTCGTCGAGCCGCGTCCATTCGGCCAGCGTCCTGAAGACGCGCGCCGCCATTTCCGCCGCCGCGGCCTTGGTGAAGGTCAGGCAGAGGATGGAGCCGGGATCGGCGCCGGCGAGCAGCAGGCGGATGACCCGCCGCGCCAGCACATAGGTCTTGCCGGAACCGGCATTGGCCGAGACCCAGGCCGAGGCTGCGGGATCGGTCGCCTCGCGCTGGACGCGGCGCGTCTCGTCATCGACGGCGATCATGTCTCGTCCCCCTCGCCGAGCGCCCATTCCGCCACGCGGGCGAGATGGTCGTAAGGGCTCTCCCAGCGCGTCTCGAACATCGGCCGCGCGCGCGAGACATAGGCGCGGTCCTCGTCCCCATAGGCCGCGATGAGCCGGGCCAGCCGGTCGGCGGCCTCGTCGCCGAGTTCGTCGGCCGGCCTGTCCTTCACGGCGCTGGAGAAGGGCTGACCCTTGCCGACCTTGCCGAGGCCGATCCAGCCGAGCACGGCGACGGAGCCGCCGGGCGGAATCTCGCGAAAGGCTCCCCGGCGCAGCATCGCGGTTTCCAGCGCGAGCTGCGGCGCGAGGCCGGTCGCGAGCTGCTTGGCCGAAGGCGGCGCACCAGTCTTGAAATCGATGATCTCATAGGCGCCGTCCGTGCGGCGGTCGATGCGGTCGGCGCGGCCGGTGAGCTCGAAGCCGCCCGGCAGCGGCATACGGCCGTCGATCTCGGCATGTCGCTCGGCGATGCCGTCGCGCGTCCGCTCCCAGTCGACATACCAGCGGGCGATCGCAAGGAAGCGCGGCCACCAGAGCGCATGGACGGCCGGAAAGGCGGCGATCTCGTGGAAGACGTCGCGGCCCTCCTCGATCAGCGTCGCTTCCGCAGCGCCGTCGAATTGCCCCGTCCAGCGCGCCGCGAAGCGGCCAAGCGCCTCGTGGATCAGCGTGCCGCGCAGCGCCGCGTCGGGCGCGACGTCGATCGGATCGAGCGGCTCCAGCCTCAGGATGCGACGCGCATAGATCGCATAGGGATCGCGGACCAGCGTCTCGATCTCGGTCACCGAGAGGCGCTTCGGCCGGGCGGACACCGGCGGCTTCGGACGCGGGCGCTTCATGGCTTCGGGCGCCGGCGCGGCGTCGAGCGCGCGGGCCCAGTCGAGATAGACGGCGCCCCGCGCCGCGATCTCCTTCGCCGCGGCCTCGCCGAGGCGGGCATCGATGCGTTGCAGCCAGCGCGAGGGAATGGTCGGCGTGCCGCCGCGCCGCTCGCAGCGGGTGACGACGACGCGCGGATTGCCGAGCGCCGCCGCGAAGTCGTGCGCCGCCTGGCCGAGCCGGCGCTCCGGCGCCTCGAGGCCGAACGCTGCGCGCATCGAGCGCGAGAGCCAGGGATCGGTGCGCGTCGCCGCGGGCCAGATGCCCTCGTCCAGCCCCGCCAGCACGAGGCAGTCGGCCGATTGCAGACGCGCCTCCAGCGTGCCCCAGATCGCGATGCGCGGATCGCCGCCGCCGCGGGGCGGCACCGCGACGCCGCCCATCGCAGCATCGAGGAAATCCGGGAACTCGGAGCCCGAAAGCGCCAGCGTGGCGCCATGCGGGCCGCCGAGACCCTCGAGCAGGCCGGAAAGGGCTTCGCCGTCCTCGTCCGCCTCGATGACGCCTTCGCCGTCCTCCGTTTCGAGGATGGCGGCAATTGTCGTGCGAAGCTCCGCGGCCAGGGTCGCCGCGTCGCTCCTGGCGCCATCGGCCAGCCGGCCAGCGAGCGGATCGAGCGCCGCGACCATGCGGGCGACGAGATCGGCCGCCGCCTCGCAGTCGGCGACCGAGAGGCGCCGCACGGCCGGATGCCGGCGCTTGTCGGGATCGGCCGCGTCGTCGATCGCCGCCGCCAGCGCCGCCGGCAGGCCGGCGAGCCCCCCCGCGAGCAGCCGGCCGCGGAAAAGCAGCAGATCGATCGTCTCGGCGGCGGCGCGGCACACGGAGCGCGGCAGGCCGAAGGTCGCGAGCGGATGCTTGGCGAGCGCGAGGAGATCGAGTGGCGCGCCGTCGGAGCGCGCGGCGGCGGTCGTGAGGCGGGCGAGCGTGCCGATCTGGGTTCCGCGCAGGCCGCGCCCGGCGGAATCGACGACGTCGAGGCCGAAACGCTGCAATTCCGCCACGACCCGCGCCGCAATGGCGCGGTCGGGCGTCACCAGCGCCGCGCTGGCACCGGGTTCCTCGATCGCCTCGCGCAGCACGACGGCAATGGCGAGCGCTTCCTCCTGCTCGTTGCGGGCGGCGACCAGCGCGATGCCTTCGGTCGCCAGCGGATCGACGTCCGGCGCCACGGCCCAGGCCTCGGTCGTCTCGGCCGGCCGCATGGCATCGGAGACGAGGCGGCCGCGTGCGGCGAGCGCCGGCGGCGGGCTCGCCAGCGTCTCGACATCGGCGCGGAGGATGCCGGCCCGTCCGAGCCACTGCTTGAGGCCGTATTGCGGATGCCCCGGTGCGCCGGCGGCGCCGCCGCCGATGGCATTCCAGGCCTCCTCGTCGAGGCCGAGATCGAGATCGGGCAGCACCACGGCGCCGTTTCCGAGCCGGGCGATGGTCGCGAGAAGCTCGGCGGTCGCGGGAACCGAGCCCGTCGAGCCGGCCGCGACCACGAGCCCCGGAGGCGGCGCCGTGCGCAGCCGACCGGCTTCGGCCCGGATCAGCAGGTCGCGCCGCGCCGCCGGATCGGCCAGCTCGGTCTCGGCAAGAAAGGCCGGCCAGGCCTCCCCGACGATCTTCAGAAAATCGAGCGTGATCTGCCAGTACCGGGCGAGATCCTCAGGCACGAGACGATCGAGCGCGGAAAAGGCGAGCCCTGCCGCCGCCACGTCGTCGACGAGGCGGGCGAGATCGCCGGCGAGATGGAATGCATCTGCGGCGGAGGCGGGAATGGTGACGGGCGCGTCGGGGCTCTCGGCCAGCATCGCTTGGCGCAACCGGTCGCCCCAGGCCCGCGTCAGGCGCGCCAGCACTAGCTGCCGGTCGAGCCGCGAGATGGCCGCCGGCAGAACGAGACGGTCGGCGGGGTCCTCGACCGGCTGCAGCAGCAGGTCGTCCTCGTCGACATCGCCGATCGGCCGGATGACGGGAAGGATCGCGGCGCCGCCGAGCCGCTCGGCGAGCACCGCGCCCAGCGCCCGCGCCGCGCGGCGGTTGGGCAGGAAGATGCGGACATCGGCGAGCGCCAGCGGATCGGCCGCGAAATCCGGCACAGGGCCGAGCCGGCCGGCGAGAAGCGCGTCGGCGAGCGTCGGCAGGAACCGGGCGCCGGCTGGAATGGTGAAGACGCGCGCCCGCTCCGCCATCGGCTCAGGCAGCGCTCTCCGCCACCGAAAGCTCGGCCTCGCGGATCGCCTCCGGCGTTCCGACATGCAGCCAGATGCCGTCCATGCGCACACCGAACAGCCGCCGCGCGGCGATCGCCCGGTCGAACAGGAGATTGAGCGAGAACGCGCCTTCCGGCAGGTCGGTGAAGATCCGCGGCGACAGGATCGCGGCGCCGGAATAGACGAAGGGCGCGATGGTGCGCTCGGGGCGGCGCGACAGCCGGCCCTCCTTGTCCATGAGGAAATCGCCCGGCCCGTAATAGCCGATCGAGGCGACCGTCGGCGCCAGCATCAAGAGCGCGTCCATCTCGGCGTCGTTCCAGCCGCCGGCCAGCCAGTCGAGATTGGGCCTCGGCCCCTCGATCCAGAAGCTGTCGGAATTCATGACATAGAACGGCTCGTTGCCGAGAAGGGGCAACGCCTTGGCGATGCCCCCGCCCGTCTCGAGCAACGCGCCGCGCTCGTCCGAGACAAGCACCTTCGGCGCCTTGCGCTTGCGGACATGCACCTCGACCAGATCGGCAAGGTAGTGGACGTTCACCACCGCTTCCTCCACGCCGGCACGGGCGAGACGGTCGAGCGCGCGGTCGATCATCGAGCGGCCGGCCACCTCGATCAGCGGCTTCGGCACGGTGGCGGTCACGGGGCGCATCCGCTTGCCGATACCGGCGGCCAGCACCATGGCGCGGCGCGGTCCTGCGGGCTTGCGGAACGGAATGGGGTCGGTCATCGCATTCTTCTTCTTGTCGGGTCGGGCGCCCGGATGGCGCCCGCGTCAATCGTCGAGCGGCAGGTGACGATCGTACCAGAGCGCCAGCGGCGACAGAACCTCATGGCGCAGATTCCGCTTCAGATAAGCCTTTACCCGCGGAATGTGACGGAGATATTGGGGCCGCCCGAAGGCATTGGCGAGCCGTGCGAAGCCGCCGAGGATCTTGGTCGTCCGCTGCGCCCCCGAAATGGCATAGGCCGCGGCGAAGGTATCGCCGTCGAAGGCGCCCGCCGTTCGGCGCGCCTCGACATAGGCATGGATGGTCGCCTGTTCCAGCGCCTCGTCGACGTCGACACGCACATCCTGGCCGAGCGAGGCGAGGTCATAGGCGCTGGCGCCGATCATCGCATCCTGGTGGTCGAGCACGCCGATCCGCGCGATGCCCGTGCGCTCGGGCAGCCAGAGAAGGTTGGGCGAATGATAGTCGCGCAGCAGCCAGCTCTTTTCCGCCTGGTCGAAGCGCTCGAAGAGGCGAGTCCAGATCGAGCGGAACGCGGCTTCGGCGTCCTCGTCCAGAGTCCGGCCGATAAGCGGCGCGTACCAGCGCGGCAGGAGATCGACCTCGATCAGGAAGGCGTCGCGGTCGAAAGCGGGGATCGAATAGCGTTCCCCGCCCGAAACGGGCAGTTCCGCCGGCCGCGCCTCGGCATGGAGATGGGCGAGCAGTTCGGCCGCCGCCTGCCAGCGCTCCGGCCTCGGCGCTCCATCCTTGACGATGAACCGGTCGCCGAGATCCTCGAGCAGCAGCAGCCCTGCCGGAATATCCGCGGCCAGGATGCGCGGCGCCGAGATGCCGATGGCGCGGAGGCCTTCGTTCATCGCGACGAAGGGGAGGACGGTGGTCGCGCGGTGGGCGACATCGTCATAGCTGCGCCCGTCCCAGACCGGCGGGCCCGGCAACCGGTCGCGTGCATCCATCAGGACGGCGCGCGTTCCGTCGGCGCGGACGAGGCGCTCATAGCTGCGACCGGAAGCATCGCCCGCTAGATGGGCGCGCCGGGCGGTGCCGAAGCCCGCATCGTCCAGGAAGCGGGCGATGCCGGCGAGGCGATCGAGACGCTCCGGCCAGGCGCCCCCACCCGAAAGGGCGGCGCGTCGGCCGTCCCCTTCGATGTCGAGGCGGATCGTCAGTGCAGAGCGGGGAATCCGGCCGCCGCCCCGCTCCGGCCATTCGATCAGCACGGCACCGTCGGCGACCGCCTCTTCGAAGCCGATCTCGTCGAGCTCGTCGGGCGAGCCGAGGCGATAGAGATCGAAATGCGCGATCGGCACGCGACCCGGATAGGTCTGCACCAGCGTGAAGGTCGGGCTCGGCACCTCGAGCGCCGGATCGCCGGCGACGGCGCGGATCAGCGCCCGTGCAAGCGTCGTCTTGCCGGCGCCGAGATCGCCTTCGAGCGCGATGACGTCGCCGGCGGCGAGCCTCGTCGCGAGCGCCTCGGCGAGGCGGTGGGTCGCCGCCTCGTCGGCGAGCGTCAGGACCAGCGCCGCGTCGCTCATTCCGCGGCGATGTCGAGCGCGTCGGGCCGGATCGGCAGGCGGACGGTGACCGTCGTGCCGCGGCCCATCTCAGACACGATGGCGACGCTGCCGCCATGCAACTCGACGAAGCTGCGCACGATGGCGAGACCGAGCCCGGCGCCGCCGCGCGCCGAGCCCGAGGCGCGGCTCTCGAAACGCTCGAACACCGAGGCGATGAAATCCGCCGGAATGCCCGGCCCCTCGTCGGAAACGGTGAACTCGATCATGTCGCCGGCGCGGCGGGCGGCAAGGCGGATCGTGGCCCCGGCCGGCGAGAAGCCGACGGCATTGGAGAGCAGGTTGTAGAGAATCTGTCGGATGCGCTTCTCGTCGGCGACGAAATTGCCGAGATCGGCGGGCAGGCGGGTTTCCAGCTTGAGCCGCGATTCCCGCAGCCGGTCGCGCACGCCTTCCGTGGCGGCGGCGACCGTATCGGCGACATTCACCTCGCCGAGGTCGAGCGTGATGATGCCGGCATCGACGGTGGCGAGATCGAGGATGTCGTTGACGATCGCGAGCAGCGAACCGCTCGAGGAGAGGATGTAGCCGGTATATTCGCGCTGCTTGTCGTTGAGCGGCCCGACGGTCACGTCGGCGAGCAGCTGCGCGAAGCCGATGATGTTGGTGAGCGGCGAGCGCAGCTCGTAGGAAACGTGCTGGATGAAGGCGTTCTTGAGCCCGTCCGCCGCCTCGAGCGCCTCGTTGCGGTCGGTCAGCGCGCGCTCGACCTGCACGGTGTCGGTGACGTCGACGAAGGTCACCATGGTCTGGCCGTTAGGCAGCGGGACCATCGCATAATCGATGATGCGCCGGTCGTGGCGCTCCATGCGGCCGTGGAAGCCGGAGCGCCGCTCGCCGAGGCCGGCCACCTCGGCGGTGAAGCGCGCCCATTCCTCGGCGCCGTCGGTCTCGGCGCTGCAGGCTCTGGCGATGTCGCCGACATGCGGCCGCGCCGCCAGCATCGCCGGATCGAGCCGCCAGATGCGCGCAAAGGCCGGATTGTGCAGGCGCAGCCGCCCGTCCGACCCGAACACCGCGACGCCCTCGGCGAGATTGTCGAGCGTCTCGCCCTGAACCTGGATCAGGGCGTTGTAGCGGCTTTCGAGATCGAGCCGCTCGGTGACGTTCTCGTAGATCCACGTCATGCCGCCCTGCGGATGCGGGTTGGCGATGACGCGCAGCGTCTGCCCGTCCGGCAGATGCCACCAGAACTCCCGCGCATCGACCGACTGGTAGGCGGCGAAGAGCTCCTTGCGCCAGCTCTTGAAGTCGACCTGCTCGGGCAGGCGGCGGCCGGCACGCATCCGCTCCAGCACGGCGCTCTCGTCCGGCTGCTGGTCGAGGAAGGAGGATTCGAGGCCGAAAAGCTGGCGGAAGGCGGCGTTGTACGAGCGCAGCCGGTGATCCGGCCCGAATACGGCGACCGCGGTCGCCAATTGGTCGAGCGTGCGGGCATGGAACTCGACCAGCCGCTTCATCTGCGCCTGGAGCGATTCGAGTTCGGTCGCGTCGGTGGCGAGACCGGCGCTGCCGGCCTCCGAGGCCACGTCCACGACATCGAACATGCGCCGCTCGCCTGCGACGACCAGCGGCAGGCGGCGGCCGAAATCGCGGCCTTCCGCATGGGCGCGGACGATCGCCTGGCGCCCGGCGGTATCGACGAGCTCGAGCCGGCGCCGCAACGCATCCTCGAGACTGTTCGCCTCGACGGCGCGCAGATAGGCGGCGTTGGCCCATTGCAGGGCGCCGTCGCGATCGCGGATCCAGCAGGGCAGCGGCGCGGCCTCGATCAGGGCGCGCATCGCGGTGACATCCTGGCTCAGCCGGCGGTGGCGCGCGTCGAGCTCGGCCAGCGCCAGCCGGTCGCCGGAGAGATCGCGGAAGCGGGCCACGGCCCGCCCGGCGGCGGTGCGCCCGGCCGCCTCGACGAAGCTGCCATTCGCCGTTTCAAGCGCGATGGTGAAGGTTTCGCCGAGTCCGCGCAGCCGCTCGAGCGCGAGATCGAGGCGGCTCGCGGAGCTTCCCGTCAGCCAGGTACCGAAGGCGAGGAACGCCGACCTGTCCTCGGGCGCGCCGCACGCACGCGGCAGCCGGCCCATGACGAGCGGCGGCTCTTCCGGGCCGCTCCAGGCGACGAGGCGCTGGTCGTCGGCATTGACCAGCGCTTCCGCACGGTCGGCAGCGGCGCGAAGGTCGGCGACGCGCATCTGCGTCTCGGCGAGGGCGGCCTCGGCGCGGTCGCGCGCCCGCAGCAGCACCGCGATCGCCACCAGCGCGAAGATGAGCACGCCGAACACGGCGCTGAACGAGACGATGCGGTCGGGCGCGAGGAAGGCGGCCGTGAGCTCGCTGGCAACGGCGCCGCGGGCACCCCAGAGCATCAGCGTGGCGACAAGAATGGCGAGCCTGGCAGCGGCCGGGCGGCGCGCGCCGGCCGGAATCCATCCCGATTTCCCGCTATGCCAAGGCAAAGACAGGTCCTTCCGCCAAGACGTGTTACCTGGAACGACCCGCCGCACGCCTGACGCTACCCACCGGCGATGCGCTCGAATCACCCTAATGTAGCGGTTCGGGGAATCCTGAGGGAAGCCGCAGGCGACGAGAAAAGGGCCATGCGGTGCAACACCGCATGGCCCTGGACTTTCAACCGGTGATGGTTAACCGGCGGTTAAGCGGCGCCTGGCGCCGCCTTCGCCCCCGTCAGTAGCGGTAGTGCTCCGGCTTGAACGGGCCCGTCTCCGAAACGCCGATATAGGCCGACTGCTTGTCGTTGAGCTTCGTCAGCTTGACGCCGATCTTGGCGAGGTGCAGCGCCGCGACCTTCTCGTCGAGGAATTTCGGCAGCGTGTAGACCTTCTTCTCGTAGACGCCGGGCTTGGTGAAGAGCTCGATCTGCGCCAGCGTCTGGTTGGTGAAGGACGCCGACATCACGAAGCTCGGATGGCCCATGGCGTTGCCGAGATTGACCAGACGACCCTCGGACAGAAGGATCACACGCTTGCCGTCGGGGAACTCGACCTCGTCGACCTGCGGCTTGACCTTGTGCCACTTGTAGTTGCGCAGCGACGCAACCTGGATCTCGCTGTCGAAGTGGCCGATATTGCACACGATCGCGCGATCCTTCATGGCGCGCATATGGTCGATCGTGATGACGTCGACATTGCCGGTCGCGGTCACGAAGATGTCGGCCTTCGGCGCCGCTTCTTCCATGGTCACGACCTCGTAGCCTTCCATCGCCGCCTGCAGGGCGCAGATCGGATCGACTTCCGAGACCATCACGCGGCAGCCGGCCTGGCGCAGCGAGGCGGCCGAGCCCTTGCCGACATCGCCGAAGCCGGCGACCATGGCGACCTTGCCGGCCATCATGACGTCGGTGCCGCGGCGGATGCCGTCGACGAGCGACTCGCGGCAGCCATAGAGATTGTCGAATTTCGACTTGGTGACCGAATCGTTCACGTTGATGGCCGGGAAGAGCAGCGTGCCCTTCTTCTGCATCTCGTAGAGACGGTGCACGCCCGTCGTCGTCTCCTCGGTCACGCCGCGGATCGACTGCGCAAGCTTCGTGTACCAGCCGGGCTTGTGCTTCAGACGGCGCTTGATGGCGGCGAAGAAGACCTCTTCCTCCTCGTTGCCGGGATTGTCGAGGAAGGCGGTATCGCCCTGCTCGGCGCGGAGCCCGAGATGCACGAGCGCCGTCGCGTCGCCGCCGTCGTCGAGGATCATGTTCGGCACGCCGCCATCCGCCCATTCGAAGATGCGGTGCGTGTATTCCCAGTAGTCCTCGAGGCTCTCGCCCTTGATGGCGAAGACCGGCGTGCCGCCATCGGCGATCGCCGCCGCGGCATGGTCCTGGGTCGAATAGATGTTGCAGGAGGCCCAGCGCACGTCGGCGCCGAGCGCCTTCAGCGTCTCGATCAGCACGCCCGTCTGGATGGTCATGTGCAGCGAGCCGGCGATGCGCGCGCCCTTGAGCGGCTGCGAGGGGCCGTACTCGGCCCGAAGGCTCATCAGGCCGGGCATCTCGACCTCGGCGATGTCGAGCTCGCGGCGGCCCCAGTCGGCGAGACCGATATCCTTGATCGCGTAATCGTGCTGTTCGGCCATGGCCATCTCCAATTGTCGTCGTGGCGCGCTTATAGCCGAGACGCCGCCTCCCGGCAATCAGGATATAAAGATGTCTTTATGTGATGGAGAGGCGGTGCCGCCTATTCCTCTTCGCCGAACCGGTTGGCGACAAGGGCGGCGATCGCCTCGATCGCCTTCCCGGCATCGGGGCCCTCGGCGGTGACGCGGATGGAGGAGCCGATACCGGCCGCCAGCATCATCAGGCCCATGATCGAGGTGCCGCCGACCGTGTTCTGATCCTTGGAGACGGTGATCGTCGCCTCGAAGCTGTCGGCGAGCTGCACGAACTTGGCCGAGGCACGCGCATGAAGCCCGCGACGGTTCACGATCGCCAGATCTCGGCAATATTCGGCTTTCGTATCGCTCCCCATCGTCTCCCCCGCCGCGATGTCGCTGTTATTGACCGGCCAGAACCTGGCTCGCGACATTGATATATTTGCGGCCGGCCTCCTGCGCACCCTGCACGGCCATGGCGAGTGGCTTCTCGACGCGCACGCTCGCGAGCTTGACCAGCATGGGCAGGTTGACGCCGGCGATCACCTCGATCCGGCCGGCCTCCATGACCGAGATGGCGAGATTGGACGGCGTGCCGCCGAACATGTCGGTGAGGAGGATAACGCCCGAGCCGTCGTCGACGCTCTTGACGGCATCGACGATGTCCTGCCGGCGGCGCTCCATGTCGTCCTCGGGCCCGATCGCGATGGTCTCGATCTGGCTCTGGCGCCCGACGACATGTTCGAGAGCGGCGCGGAACTCAATGGCGAGTTGGCCGTGGGTGACGAGGACGAGCCCGATCATGCCCTTGGTTACCTGTTGTTCTTGTTGCCCGGCCCGCGCCCGGCCAGCCGCCTTCCCCGTTGGTTGCCGGTCGGACGAGCCTCCGGCAGCCCCTTCGAGGGCGGCCCCGCATCTTGACCGAACGATTCCGCAACGCAAGAAAAAAGCAAACGGCCCATTGCCGCAGTTCACCCATCGTTAACCGTGCGACAACCGGCGAGCAGCACGGCGCGGACACGCACCGCGCCGTCGGAATGGCCGATCGGCAGCACTAGCCTCGGAATTTCGATGCCCAGAAGGGCCGCGTGGTTCGTCGAGCGCTCCGGCATCCGCGGCACGGCGGCGGCCTCTTCGAGATCGACCACCAGCCCGATTTCCTGCGCTGCAACATACGGGAGGCGCAGGATGCCGTATCCGCGAAGCTCGATCAGACCCGCCAGCGCCTCCGGCGGCGAGGCGACGAGCCGGCCCGCCTCGCCTGCAAGGACCGTCCGGTCGTCGGCGACGAGGCGGTTGCGCGCGCTGTCGGCGAGGATCAGTGCGAGAACCAGCGCCGACTTGCCGCTGCCGGACGGCCCGCGCACGAGGACGCCCGTTCCGTCGACGAGGGCGGCGCTGGCATGGATGGTCGGCGCGAGGCCGGCGCTCACGCCGCGGCCCCCGGCAGGCGCACCGTGAAGCGGGCGCCGAGCACAACCGGCGCGTCGTCCTTCGCGGCGCGCGGCTTCAGCCGGTTCTCCGCCCAGATGCGACCGCGATGCGCCTCGACGATCTGCCGCGAGATCGAGAGGCCGAGGCCGGAATTCTGGCCGAAGGCCTCCTGCTCGGGCCGGTCGGTATAGAATCGCTCGAAGATGCGCTCCACCTGCTCGGCACGGATGCCGGGCCCGTCGTCCTCGACCACGACATCGACGGCGGCGCCATTGCGACGGAGCATCACCCGCACGCCGCCATCCTTCGGCGTGAAGGAGCGGGCATTGTCGATGAGATTGGTGAAAACCTGGCCGAGGCGGCTGTCATGGCCGAGCACGACATAGGCGTCGTCCTGGTCGCTCTTTGCGA
The DNA here is from genome assembly GCF_030815145.1 of Kaistia geumhonensis. Lineage (NCBI taxonomy): Bacteria > Pseudomonadati > Pseudomonadota > Alphaproteobacteria > Hyphomicrobiales > Kaistiaceae > Kaistia > Kaistia geumhonensis. The sequence continues at coordinate 2,677,229 of NZ_JAUSWJ010000001.1, forward strand.
TGTCGAGCGTGATCGCCGGCCCGTCCGTCCCCGCGATCTCGCGCTGTACAGAGACCACGGCCTCGAGGATGCGGGCGACGTCGATCGGCACCGCGTCCTGGCGGGCCATCTCCGCGTCGAGGCGCGAGGCGTCCGAAATGTCGCTGATCAGGCGATCGAGGCGGCGGACATCGTGCTGGATGATCTCGGTGAGGCGCGCCTTCGCGGCCGGCGTCTTGGCGAGCGGCAGCGTCTCGACCGCGCTGCGGAGCGAGGTCAGCGGGTTCTTCAGCTCGTGGCTGACATCGGCCGCGAAGCTCTCGATCGCCTCGATGCGGTTGTAGAGCGAGGCGGTCATCTCGCGCAGCGCCTGCGAGAGATGGCCGATCTCGTCGCGGCGGGCGGAGAAATCGGGGATCTGCGGCCGCGAGGTGACCCCGCGCCGGACGCGGTCCGCCGCATCGGCGAGACGGCGAAGGGGGGCGGCGATGGTGCCGGCGAGCAGGATCGACAGCACGACCACGACGCCGGCCGAGACGAGGAAGACGCGCACGATGGCCATGCGCTCGGCATGCACGATCTGGTCGATGTCGCCGCCCTGCGTGGAGAGCAGAAGGACGCCGAGCACGGACCGGTAGCGCTGGATCGGCACCGCGACCGAGACGATGAGTTCGCCCCGCTCTGTGATGCGCACGATCGAGGACGGACTGCCTTCCAGCGCGGTCGCGACCTCTGGATAGCCGCGGCCGTTGAGGCCGCCGAGCTCGTGATAGATCGGCAGGTCGTCGCGCTGCAGATGCACCTTCACCCATTCCCAGATGCGGTCGAACAGCGCCGGCTCCTCGTCGGAATCAGCCGGCAGGTCGAAACGCAGGATCTGGCCGCGCGAATAGAGATGGCGCGAATCGAGCACCGGGATGCCGTCGCGGTCATAGATGCGGGCGCGGGTGCGGGTGGGCGAGATCAGGCGTCGCAGGACCGGCGCGACCCGCTCCGGATTGATCGGGAAGTCGAGCCCCTCGATGGCGTTGGCGCCCGGCGTCATGCTCTCGCCGGCCTGCAGCTCGAGCAGCTTGTCGGGATCAATGGTGATGTTGTTGGTCTCGACCGTCGCCGAGGCGGCGATCGCGCCGGCGATGATCTCGCCTTGCGTCAGCAGGCTTTCCAGCCTGGCATCGATGAGGCCGGCGCGGAACTGGTTGAGATAGAGGATGCCTGAGACGAGGACGATCAGAGCCGCGAGATTGAGGATGACGATGCGGCGCGTGAGGCTGGAGAAGGCGTGCAGCCCGATCGAGCGCAGGAATCGCGTCGCGAGCCGACGCAGATGGCGAACACGCACCCGCCGCGCCGGCCGGCGCGCCGGCGTCCCTTCGTCGATGCTGACGGTCATTCTCCCGTCCGAACCCGCGCGGCGCGCCGCGTCAGGCCTCCTTGAACCGGTAGCCGACGCCATAGAGCGTCTCGATCATGTCGAAGTCGTCGTCGACCTGCTTGAACTTCTTGCGCAGCCGCTTGATGTGGCTGTCGATCGTCCGGTCGTCGACATAGACCTGGTCGTCGTAGGCGGCATCCATCAGGGCGTTGCGGCTCTTCACCACGCCCGGGCGCTGCGCGAGCGCATAGAGGATCAGGAATTCGGTGACCGTCAGCGTCACCGGCTGGCCGTTCCAGGTGCAGGTATGGCGCTCCTGGTCCATGGACAGCGCGCCGCGATCGAGATTGCGCTGCTGGTCCGGAACCTTGGCGTTCGGCGCGCCCTCGCGCGGCTGGAAGCGGCGCAGCACAGCCTTCACGCGCTCGACCAGCAGGCGCTGCGAGAACGGCTTCTTGATGAAGTCGTCGGCGCCCATCTTGAGGCCGAACAGCTCGTCGATCTCGTCGTCCTTCGAGGTCAGGAAGATGACGGGCAGGTCGGTGCGCTGGCGCAGACGCCGCAGCAGCTCCATCCCGTCCATGCGCGGCATCTTGATGTCGAGGATCGCGAGATCGGGCTGAGACTGCTGAAAACCGTCCAGCGCCGAGGCGCCGTCGGTATAGGTCTGCACGCGATAGCCTTCCGATTCGAGCGCAATCGACACGGAGGCGAGAATGTTGCGATCGTCATCGACGAGAGCAATCGTCGGCATAGGCGGGGCATCTCCCGAAGGTTGGCTTCCCGGCGCCGGCTTCGACTGTCGCCAATCGATGCCGTGACCCGCGAAAGCGGCGACCCGCGTGTTAAGGTCGCAGGAATACGCGGAAAATATGGCGACGACCTTACCCCCTTTGCAGGCCCGGCGCCATCGGGGGCTGGACAGGCGCCTCCTAAAACATGACTATTGGGCTCCGCTTTAGTTCCCTGGAGAGACCACCGATGCCTGCCGACGCCGCGACTGCGACCCCGCCCGCCGCTTCCTTCGAACCCGTCGCGGCGGCGCGGGCGGTGATCGCCACGGCCCGCACGGCCAGCCTCGCCACGCTCGCGGCCGACGGCGCGCCCTTCGCCAGCCTCGTCAGCTTCGCCACATTGCCCGACCTCTCGCCGGTGCTCTGGCTCTCCGACCTCGCCCAGCACAGCCGCAATCTTGCGGCCGATTCCCGCGCATCCCTGCTTCTGGTCGCGCCCGGCGGCGAAGACGGCGACCCGCTGGCCGGCGCCCGGGTGACGCTGTCGGGCCGGATCGCGCCGACCGACGACGCCGCCGCCGCACGACGCTTCGAGGCGCTGCATGGCACACGCGGCCGTCCGGCCTTCGCGGATTTCAGGGCCTACCGGATGGAATTCGCCTCGGCCCATCTCGTCGCCGGCTTCGGCCGCATCGTGACGCTGGGGCCGGAGCTGCTCGTCGATCTGTCCGGGGCGGAACGACTCATCGCCGGCGAAGCCATGGTCGTCGAGCACATGAACGACGACCACGCGGACGCCATCGGCCTTTATGCGACGGTCCTGCTCGGACTGCCCGAGGCGGACTGGCGCATGAGCGGCTGCGATCCCGAGGGCGTCGACCTCGTCTCCGGGCTCGGACGGGCGCGGCTCCCCTTCCCTTCGCGGGCGAGCACCGTTGCCGAGGCCGGCACCCATCTGAAGCAGTGGGCGAAGACAGCGCGCGGCCGCCTCGCCGAGGTCCAAAACTAGGCAATTGCCACGATCTCGGGCTTTCACTCAGGATGTTAAATACTTCGGTATTCTAAATATAGTGATATATCAGGAGCGCGTTGCTTGGCCGCACCCGGCTAAACCGATTATATCAATCCAAAGCCCTTTGGAGGCCAACACTCTACTTGCAGGAGCGAGTATTGAAGCCCTAGGCTCGCGTCCGCCGGTGTGAATTGCCGGCCGGCGCAAGCGGCGCCGTAGGCCCGAGAGCGGCGCGGCGGCAGCCGGCCGTCTGAGGAGATGTTCCCGTGAGCGAGACTGGTCTTCGCAACCCTTCGTTCGGCGCAGAGGCATTCGGCCTGAAGTGGCTGTCGGCGCTCTACTGGAACTTCGGCGCGGCGGAACTCTACGAGCAGGCCCTGCGCCGCGGCGAAGGCATCGTCACCGCCGACGGCGCCCTGGCGGTCGAGACCGGCAGCCACACGGGACGCTCGCCGCAGGACAAGTTCATCCTGCGCGACGCGGCGACCGAGTCGGAAATCTGGTGGGACAACAACAAGGGCGTCTCGCGCGAGAATTTCGACCGCCTGATGGCCGACATGCTGGCCCATGCGGCCAATCGCGAGCTCTTCGCGCAGGATCTGCACGCCGGCGCCGATACCGCCGAACGCGTGAATGTCCGTGTCTTCACAGAGAAGGCCTGGCATTCGCTGTTCATCCGCAACCTGCTGATCCGGCCGGCGCCGGACGCGTTGCAGAGCTTCGTGCCGAAACTGACGATCCTCGACCTGCCGAGCTTCAAGGCCAGCCCTGACCGCCACGGCGCTCGCACCGAGACCATGATCGCCTGCGATTTCTCGCGCGGAATCGTGCTGATCGCGGGCACGTCCTATGCCGGCGAGATGAAGAAGGCGGTCTTCACCTATCTGAACTACACGCTGCCGGCGAAGGGCGTCATGCCGATGCACTGCTCGGCCAATGTCGGACCGGCGGGCGACAGCGCGATCTTCTTCGGCCTCTCCGGCACCGGCAAGACGACGCTCTCGGCCGATCCGGCGCGCACGCTCATCGGCGACGACGAGCATGGCTGGGGCGCGAGCGGCATCTTCAATTTCGAGGGCGGCTGCTACGCCAAGACGATCAAGCTCTCGGCCGAGGCCGAGCCCGAGATCTATGCCACGACGAAGCGCTTCGGCACTGTTCTGGAGAATGTCGTCATCGACCCGGCGACCCGCCGCCCCGATTTCGACAGCGCCGCGAAGACGGAGAACACCCGCGCCGCCTATCCGCTCGACTTCATCTCGAATGCGAGTGAGACGGGAACGGCCGGCCACCCCAAGGCGATCGTCATGCTCACCGCCGACGCGTTCGGCGTCATGCCGCCGATCGCCCGGCTGACGCCGGCGCAGGCGATGTATCACTTCCTTTCGGGCTACACCGCCAAGGTCGCCGGCACCGAGAAGGGCGTCACCGAGCCGCAGGCGACCTTCTCGACCTGCTTCGGCGCTCCCTTCATGCCGCGCCATCCGGCCGAATACGGCAATCTCCTCCGCGCGCTTATCGCCGAGCACGGCGTTTCCTGCTGGCTGGTCAATACCGGCTGGACGGGCGGGGCCTTCGGCACCGGCCGCCGCATGCCGATCAAGGCGACGCGCACGCTGCTCACCGCCGCGCTCTCGGGATCGCTCGGCGGGGCACGCTTCTACACCGATCGCAATTTCGGCTTCCAGGTGCCGACCGACGTCCCCGGCGTCGAGCCGCATCTCCTGCATCCGCGCAAGACCTGGCAGGACAAGGCCGGCTACGACGCGCAGGCAGCCCGCCTCGTCGGCATGTTCGTGAAAAACTTCGAGAAGTTCGAGCGCCATGTCGACAAGGAGGTCGTCGACGCCGCGCCGGGCATGGTGGCGTAGGGGGCCCCGCGCGATGCGGCCTTGGCTGTCGCATCGCGCCTTCGTTGCAGCAGCGCTCAGCCTTCGTTGATGACGGCCGCTGCAGGCCGCCGCAGCGATCGCGGCAGTTCGGGGCCATAGCCGAGCCGAATGATCAGATCGGGGCGCTCGCCCGTCGCGACGCCGAGATCGGCCGCGAGCAGTGGCCGGATCTCGGGGACTTCGACCGCCTGGTTCACGAAGGACTGCTTCAGTCCGAGCGCGGTCGCCTGAAGCAGCAGGCGCTGACAGGCCTGGCCAGCCGCGACCCAGTGGGCGCGGTCATCCCGTTCCGAAACGATGATGGCCAGGCACGGCGTGGTGGCGAGCTGCGCGCGATAGCGCTCGTTCTCGGACCCGGCCCGAACGACCAGATCAAACAGAAGATTGCCGAGCAGCGGGGGCAGGGTGGGGTTTCCACTTGATGCGGCAAACAGCCCGTCGCGGGTCTCGATCGCCTGGTCCGGGCTGAAGCGGATCCAGTGCTTCAGCTCGGCGCGAAAAGCCGCATTCGTCATCTGGATGGTATTGGCATCGATGATCCGCTCGCCAACAGCCGCGATCTTGGCGGGCGCGGTCAGCATGATCAGGCGCACGCCCGGAATCGCCGCCGCTTCCACGAGGCGCTGGATCAGCTCAGGCGTGAGCGGCATGCCGTCGAAAGGTGCCCGGGTCGACTGGCGCTGTGCAATCGCATTGAACAATTGGGAGGCGACCGGCAGCCCTGCGGCGAAGTCGAACAGGATCGCCCCGTCGCTTTCCTCGAAGCGGAGTGTTCCTGGCAGGCCGGTTGCCGCGGCTGCGATGGAGAGCGTTTCGGCGGCGGCGCCGAGGCTGACGAAGAGATGATGATCGTCGGGATCGACGGCCGGGGTACGCCGCGCGAAATCCGGGCGGATCGCGATGCGCCCTTCGCTGATCTCGAAGCGCCAGGGCTGGGTGTTGTGGCTGTTCGGCGCCAGCGATGCCAGGCGGACAAGATCGCGCGCGCTCGCCGGGGGTGAAACCGCCTCGCGTTCCTGACGTGCCAGCGCATCATAGTCAGCCATGGAGGCGGTGCTCCGGAGCGTGAGCGCGGCGCCGATGCCGATCGCGGCGGCCGCTCCGCCGCCAAGCGCCAGAACATCCCGTCGCTTCATGTCCGTTGCTCCGTGCTTCAACGAAGCGAAGTCATGGCCCCCGTGCAGCCTGGGCGTGTTGACCGAAATCAGCCAGACACGAAAAAGCCCGGCGATCGCTCGCCGGGCTTCTTCATGTGACAGGAAGAGCCGACCGATTACTCGGCGTCGGCCTCGGCCGTCTCGGCCTTCTCCTGCTTGATTTCCTGGCCGGTCGCCTGGTCGACGATCTTCATCGACAGGCGGACCTTGCCGCGCTCGTCGAAGCCGAGCAGCTTGACCCAGACCTTGTCGCCTTCCTTCACGACGTCCTGCGTCTTGGCGACGCGCTTGTCGGAGAGCTGCGAGATGTGGACGAGGCCGTCGCGGGCGCCGAAGAAGTTGACGAAGGCGCCGAAATCGACGGCCTTCACCACGGTGCCCTGATAGATGGCGCCGACTTCCGGCTCCGCGGCGATGCCCTTGATCCAGTTCAGCGCGGCGGTGATCGCCTTGCCGTCGGTCGAGGCCACCTTGACGGTGCCGTCGTCCGAGATGTCGATCTTGGCGCCGGTCTTCTCCACGATTTCGCGGATGACCTTGCCGCCCGAACCGATGACTTCGCGGATCTTGTCGGTCGGGATCTGGATGACCTCGATGCGCGGCGCATGCTCGCCGAGCGAGGGACGGGCGCTGGTGATCGCCTTGGCCATCTCGCCGAGGATATGCGCGCGGCCACCCTTGGCCTGCTCGAGGGCGACCTTCATGATCTCCTCGGTGATGCCGGCGATCTTGATGTCCATCTGCAGCGAGGTGACGCCTTCCGACGTACCGGCCACCTTGAAGTCCATGTCGCCGAGATGATCCTCGTCGCCGAGGATGTCGGAGAGCACCGCATAGCGCTCACCCTCGAGGATGAGGCCCATGGCGATGCCCGCCACCGGACGCTTCAGCGGCACGCCGGCATCCATGAGCGAGAGCGAGGAGCCGCACACGGTCGCCATCGACGAGGAACCGTTCGACTCGGTGATCTCCGAGACGACGCGGATCGTGTAGGGGAACTCGTGGTGCTTCGGCAGCATCGGGCGCACGGCGCGCCAGGCGAGCTTGCCATGACCGATCTCGCGGCGGCCGGGCGAGCCCATGCGGCCGGTCTCGCCAACCGAATAGGGCGGGAAGTTGTAGTGCAGCAGGAAGGTTTCCTTGTAGGTGCCTTCCAGGGCGTCGATGAACTGCTCGTCGTCACCGGTGCCGAGCGTCGCGACGACCAGCGCCTGCGTCTCGCCGCGGGTGAACAGCGCCGAACCATGGGCACGCGGCAGCATGCCGACCTCGGCCACGATCGGGCGAACCGTCACGAGGTCGCGGCCGTCGATGCGGCTGCCGGTGTCGAGGATGTTCCAGCGGACGATCTTGGCCTGCAGCTCCTTGAAGACCGCTCCGACCTTCTCCTTGTCGAAGCGCGGCTCGGCGCCTTCGGGGAAGAAGTGGGCCATCACCTTCGCCTTGACGGCGTCGACGGCGGCGTAGCGCTCCTGCTTGACGGTATTGCGATAGGCGGCGCGCAGCTCCTGCTCGGCGATGCCGAGCATCTCCTCCTCGATCGCCGAAAGATCGGGCGCCTCGAAGGCACGCGGCTCCTTGGCGGCCTTCTCGGCGAGCTGGATGATCGCGTCGATCACGGGCTGGAAGCCGGCATGGCCGAACATCACCGCGCCGAGCATCGTCTCCTCGGAGAGCTCCTGCGCCTCGGACTCGACCATCAGCACGGCGTCGGTGGTGCCGGCGACGACGAGGTCGAGCTTCGAGCCCTCGTGCTGGTCGAGGGTCGGGTTGAGCACGAACGCACCGTCGATGAGGCCGACGCGCGCGCCGCCGACCGGGCCGAGGAACGGCACGCCGGAGAGCGTCAGCGCGGCCGAGGCGGCCACCATCGCGACGATGTCGGGATCGTTCTCGAGATCATGGCTGAGGACCGTCGCGACGACCTGCGTCTCGCAGCGGAAGCCTTCCGGGAACAGCGGACGGATCGGACGGTCGATCAGGCGGGAGACGAGCGTCTCCTTCTCGGTCGGACGGCCTTCGCGCTTGAAATAGCCGCCGGGGATCTTGCCGGCCGCGAAGGTCTTTTCCTGGTAGTTGACCGTCAGCGGGAAGAAGTCGATGCCGGGCTTCGGCGCCTTGGCGGCCACGACGGTCGCGAGCACGCTGGTCTCGCCGTAGGTGGCCAGCACGGCGCCGTCGGCCTGGCGGGCGATGCGGCCGGTCTCGAGGACGAGCTTGCGCCCGGCCCAGTCGATCTCGACCTTCTGGATGTCGAACATGAATGGTCCTTTCCGCCGCGGATGCGTCGGAGGAGCCATGGACAAGACGGCGAGAGGCTCTTCGGGAGAGCGTCCGGCGATCCTGCCATGGCTCGGGCGTACATCGCGGCCCAAACTTGCGACGGCCCCATGCCGTCGCGCGGGTGTGGCGCGGCAGGTCTCCGCCGCGCCCTTTTCTCTGCGTGGTCCGGAACGGGCTCCTCGCCCGCCCCGCTCAGCGACGCAGGCCGAGGCGCTCGATGAGCGACTTGTAGCGCTGCTCGTCGACCTTCTTGACATAGTCGAGAAGGCTGCGGCGCTGGCTGACGAGCTTCAGCAGGCCACGGCGAGAATGGTTGTCCTTGCCATGGGTCTTGAAGTGCTCGGTCAGGTTGGCGATCCGCTCCGAAAGAACGGCGACCTGCACTTCCGGCGAACCCGTATCCGTCGGGGTCGTCGCATATTCCTTGATCAGTTCCTGCTTGCGCGCAGCGGTGATCGACATCGGGTCATCCTTTCCGAAAATGAACGATCCGGGACCTTGGCCCGGTTCTCCCGGCGCGGACCTTCGTCACGCGCCGCGCCCGCCGGAGCCGATGGCCTGTGCCGGGATGTCGTCCAGCACGGTCGCCGCTCCATAGGGCTTCGCCCTGAGGGCCGTCGGGCCGTCAGGGCGCGCGCGACATATGCCCGAAGACGCCGCCGATGGCCAGCGGAAAGTTTCCGGGACGAGCCGACACCCCGCTCAGCCGCCGACGAAGACGCGCAGCGGATGGAACGATCCCTGCTCGACCGAACCGATCGCAATCAGCGTGCCCGCCTGCGTGGCGAACACCGTCTCCCCGGCGAGCGGCGCGTCGCGGCCGCGCAGGATGAAGGGCTGGCCGTTGCGCAGCCGCGCCGCCTCGGCCTCGCCGATGCGGATCTCGCGCATGTCGGACAGCGCCGTCTCGACGGGCGCGAGCAGCGCGTCGCACGCTTCCGAACCGTCCTCATGGGCGGCGCGCAAGGCGTCGAGCGTCACCATGGACGCCTCGTCGAACGGCCCGACCAGAAGGCGTCGCAGGCGGACGACATGGCCCCGCGTGCCGAGCGCCCGGCCCATGTCGCGGGCGAGCGCGCGCACATAGGTGCCCTTGCCGCATTCGGCGGCGAAGACGGCGGTGTGCTCGTCCGGCATGTCCACGATATCGAGCCGGTGTACCTCGATCGGCCGCGGCTCCAGCACCACCTCCTCGCCGTCGCGGGCAAGGTCATAGGCGCGTTCTCCATCGACCTTGATGGCCGAGAAGGCGGGCGGCACCTGCATGATCGTGCCGGTGAAGGCGGGAAGCAGCGCCTCGATCGCGGCTCGGTCGGGCCGGGCGTCCGAAGTCGCGACGACCGCACCCTCGGCGTCGTCGGTCTCCGTCTCCTCGCCCCAGCGGACCGTGAAGCCGTAGATCTTGCGGCCGTCCATGACATAGGGAACGGTCTTCGTCGCCTCGCCGAGCGCGATCGGCAGCAGGCCGGTCGCGAGCGGATCGAGCGTGCCGGCATGGCCGGCCTTCTGCGCTCCGAAAAGGCGCTTCACGACCGAGACGGCCTGCGTCGAGGTCATGCCGAGCGGCTTGTCGAGGATCAGCCAGCCGGAAACCGGCCGGCCCTTCTTCTGGCGCTGGCCCATGATCGGGAGTGTGCTCCTGTCTCAGCCCTGGCGCGTCTCGTCGACGCCGCCGTCATCGTCGTCCCCGTCCTCGGCGGCGGCCTCGACATCGTGGCGGACGACGGGATCGGAGCGCAGCAGCGCGTCGATGCGCGAGCCCTGCTCGAAGGAGGTATCGACGCGGAAGCGCAGGTCGGGCGCGAATTTCATGTTGATGCGATGCGCCACCTCGCCACGGAGAAAGCGACGGTGGCGATCGAGCGCGGCGACGACGCCCTCGACGTTCTGGCCGCCGAGCGGCATCACATAGGCGGTCGCGATCTTGAGATCGGGCGAAAGCCGCACCTCGGGGATCGTCACCACGACGCGCTCGAGCTCGGGCTCGCGCAGTTCGCCGCGCGCGAGAATCTCGGCGAGGGCATGGCGCACGAGTTCGCCGACACGCAGCTGGCGCTGACCGGGCGTGCCGATCTTCTTGCCGTTGGAAGCCGTTCTGGCCATGGGAAACCTCAGCAATCGGGCCCTGAGCGTCCCTTCCGGGACGTCTTCAGAGATCCATCTCGGCCCGCGTCGCGGCCAAAGCCACGTCCGCTCGCGCGGGAACGGCGGCCATGAAACAGCTCCGGCCGGGCGAGCCCGGCCGTGCCGTTCGTGGAAGCGACCGCCTTACAGCGAGCGCTTGATCTCCTCGACGCGGTAGCACTCGATGACGTCGCCCGCGCGCATGTCTTCGTAGCGCTCGAAGGCCATGCCGCATTCCTGGCCGGCCGGCACTTCCTTGACCTCGTCCTTGAAGCGCTTGAGCGTCGAGAGCTTGCCTTCGTGGATGACGACGTTGTCGCGGATGAGGCGGACATTGGCCCCACGCTCGACCGTGCCGTCGGTGACGCGGCAGCCCGCGACCTTGCCGACCTTGGTGATGTTGAAGATCTCGAGGATCTCCGCATTGCCGAGCATGGTCTCGCGCCGTTCCGGCGTCAGCAGGCCGGACATCGCTGCCTTCACGTCGTCCACGAGGTCGTAGATGACGTTGTAGTAGCGGATCTCGATGCCATCCCGATCGGCCACGTCGCGCGCCTGCTTGTTGGCGCGGACATTGAAGCCGATGATCGCCGCGTTCGAGGCGGCGGCCAGCGTGACGTCGGACTCGGTGACGCCGCCGACGCCGGCATGCAGGATGCGGGCGACGACTTCCGAAGTGCCGAGCGCGTCCAGCGCGCCGATGATCGCCTCGACGGAACCCTGCACGTCACCCTTGATGACAAGCGGGAATTCCTTGAGGCCGGCGCTCTGGCGCTGGCTCATCATTTCGGCGAGCGAGCCGCGCGCCGAAGTCTGGCGGGCGACGGCCTTCTCGCGCTTCTGGCGGGCGCGGTAATCGGCGATCTCGCGGGCACGGGCCTCGTTCTCGACGACCGCGAAACGGTCGCCGGCCTCGGGCGCACTCTGGAAACCGAGCACCTCGACGGGCATCGACGGCGGCGCCTCCGACACGGTCTTGCCGTGATCGTCGACGAGCGCGCGGACGCGGCCCCATTCGGAACCCGCGACGATGATGTCGCCGGGATGCAGCGTGCCGCCTTGAACGAGGACGGTCGCGACCGGGCCGCGGCCCTTGTCGAGCTTGGCCTCGATGACGACGCCGTCGGCGACGCGGCGGGGATCGGCCTTGAGATCAAGCACTTCGGCCTGCAGCAGCACGGTCTCGAGCAGACGGTCGAGATTGGCACCCGTCTTGGCCGAAACCTCGACGTCGAGCGTCTCGCCGCCCATGGATTCGACGAACACCTCGTGCTGGAGGAGTTCGGTGCGCACCCGGGTCGGATCGGCGTCAGGCTTGTCGATCTTGTTGATGGCGACGATGATCGGCACACCCGCGGCGCGGGCGTGATGGATCGCCTCGATCGTCTGCGGCATCACGCCGTCGTCAGCCGCCACCACGAGGATGACGACGTCGGTGGCGCGGGCGCCGCGCTGGCGCATCGCCGTGAAGGCGGCGTGGCCGGGCGTGTCGATGAAGGTGATCTTCTGACCATCCTGCTCGACCTGGTAGGCGCCAATATGCTGCGTGATGCCGCCGGCCTCGCCGGAGACGACATTCGTCTTGCGGATGGCGTCGAGCAGCGAGGTCTTGCCGTGGTCGACATGGCCCATGATCGTGACGACCGGCGGACGCGAGACGAGCTCGGCATCGGCGTCCTGGCGGTCGAACAGACCCTCCTCGACGTCCGACTCCGCGACGCGGCGCACGGTGTGGCCCATGTCCTCGGCGATGATCTGCGCCATGTCGGCGTCGATCACGTCGGTCGCCTTCAGGAGCTGGCCCTGCTTCATCAGGAACTTGATGACGTCGACGGCGCGCTCCGACATGCGGTTGGCGAGATCGCCGATGGTGATCGTCTCGGGGATGACCACTTCACGGGAGATCTTCTCGCGCGGACCCTGTGCCATGAGGCGGGCCCGCTCACGCTCGCGGCGGCGGCGGACCGAGGCGAGCGAACGCTCGCGCTCAGAATCGTCCAGCGCGTTCGAAAGCGTCAGGCGGCCGCGCGGCTTGCCGTCGTCCTTCTTGACGGGCTTCGGATCGACCGCCTTCGGACGCTTGGTCGTGGACGGACGCAGACCGCCGGAGCGATCCTCCTCGTCGTCGGCACGCCCGGGGGCGCGGGCGCCGGGAGCGGCGGTGCGGGCACCGGGCTTCTCGGCGGCGTCGGGCGCGCGTTCGCCGGCAGGGCGAGCGGCCGGCGTCGTGGCGGCGCGGGGCTTCTCTTCGCCGAGACGGCGACGGGCCGCTTCCTCGGCGCGCTCCTTGACGACGGCCTCGGCGGCGCGACGTGCGTCTTCCTCGGCCTGGCGCTTGGCGGCTTCCTCGCGCTCCTTGGCGAGGCGAGCCTCCTCGATCACGCGGCGCTTGGCGTCTTCCTCGGCCTGGCGCCGCTCCTCGGCATCGCGGATGCGGGCATCGGCGAGCGCACGGGCACGGGCATCCAGCTCGTCGGACGAAAGCTGGCGCAGGACCATGCCGGAGCGCTGCGGCTGGGACCGCGTCGACTGCGACGGCGCGGCGGGCGTCGGCCTTGCCTGCGTGTTGGACTGGATGGTCCGAGTCTGCGAAGCCTGCGGCTGCGCCGGGCGTGCCGGCTGCTGCGGGGCGGGCGCGGCCGGGCGCGCGGCGGGAGCCGACGCGGCAGCAGGAGCCGCGGCCTGCGGTCCCTCGCTCTTGCCGGGGATCACCACCCGCTTCTTCTTCTCGACGACGACGGTGTTGGTGCGCCCGTGCGAGAAGCTCTGCCTGACGGTCCCGCGCTCGAGGTCACGGCCCTTGAGGCTCAGCGTCTTCTTCGCGCCGCCAACATCCTTGTCGCCGCTATTGCTCGTATCGTTCATTCGGTCATCAGTCCTGCGGGTCTCGCGCCCTGTCACGGCGCATCTTCTCGGGCACTTCCGGCAATTCGCTTGTCGGGCCGTCGATCTGTTTCAGGTCGTGGCCAGGGCCGATGCCAAGGTCACCGTCGCCAACGCCGACAGGCCCGTCTTCTCCCAGAAAACGGGCGAGCGCGGCGACACGCTCCATGACATTCTCGCTCGCTCGGCCGGCGAGCAGTGCAGCATGTATCACATTTGTCCGCCCCAATGCCAAATCCAATTGTTCGGATCGGAAGATCCGGACAATCGGAACGGCATCGGCACTCCCGTAGCGGCGCCTGAGCGCCGCCGCGATTTTCGCGCGGCCATCATCGGCCGCCTCGCGCGCCTGCAGCACGGCGACGACGCCGCCCTTGGCGATCGCCGCCTCCACCTTGGCGAAACCGGCGACGATCTCGCCGGCCTTGCGGGCGAAGGACAGGGCCTGAACGGCTCCATCCTCCAGCAGCCCCGCCACGCGATCGGCGAGACCCGGCTCGACGGTCACCGCCGTCTTGAAGCCGCGTGCGAACAAGCGCTTGCGCTCCGCCGCCGCGACCATCTCGCGGCGCGCCGTCACCCAGACGCCGCGTCCGGGAAGACGGCGGCGCAGATCCGGCACCACCCGCCCCTCGGGGTCGAGCACGAAACGGATCAACTGGTCCGACGGCATCGCCAGCCGCGACACGACGCAGCTTCTGATCGTCGGCTCCCTGCGTCGCACCATCACCCTTGCGCCCGTGGCCCTTCCTTCGCTCAGGCCTCGGTCTCCTCGGCTGCTTCCTCGGTCTCGGCCGCGGCCTCTTCCTCGGTGATCCAGCCGACCTTGACGCGCGCCGTCATGATCATGCGCTCGGCATCGGCGCGCGACAGGCCGAACTTGTCGAGCAGCCCGCCATGGCGCTTCGTCTCGCCTTCGCCGCGCTCCGCCCAGCCGACCAGGTCGTCGGGAACATAGCCGGCGAAATCCTCGACAGTCTTGATCCCGTCCTTGCCGAGCGCCACCAGCATCGAGCTGGTCATGCCCGGCAGTTCCTTGAGTTCGTCGGCGACGCCGAGCGCCTTGCGCTCTTCGTCATGCTCGGCCTCGATCCGCTCGAGATAGTCGCGGGCGCGCTGCTGCAGCTCGGCCGCGGTCTCCTCGTCGAAGCCCTCGATGGATGCGAGCTCGTCGGAATCGACGAAGGCGATCTCCTCCAGCGAGGCGAAACCTTCCGAGGCGAGCAGCTGGCCGACCACCTCGTCGGCGTCGAGTGCCGTGTTGAAAAGTGTTGAACGCTCTTGAAATTCCTTCTGCCGGCGTTCCGACTCCTCCTGCTCGGTGAGGATGTCGATGTCCCAGCCGGTCAGCTGCGAGGCGAGGCGGACGTTCTGGCCGCGACGGCCGATCGCAAGCGACAGTTGGTCATCCGGGACCACGACTTCAATACGCTCGGCCTCTTCGTCGAGCACGACCTTGGCGACTTCCGCCGGCTGCAGGCCGTTGACAATGAAGGTCGCGGGATCAGGCGACCACGGGATGATGTCGATCTTCTCGCCCTGCAACTCGTTCACGACCGCCTGGACGCGGCTGCCGCGCATGCCGACGCAGGCGCCGACCGGATCGATCGAGCTGTCGCGCGAGATGACGGCCATCTTGGCGCGCGAGCCCGGATCGCGGGCGACGGCCTTCACCTCGATGATGCCGTCATAGATCTCCGGCACTTCCTGCGCGAAGAGCTTGGCCATGAACTGGGGATGGGTGCGCGACAGGAAGATCTGCGGTCCGCGCTGCTCGCGCCGCACGTCGTAGACATAGGAGCGGATGCGGTCGCCGTAGCGGAAGGTCTCGCGCGGGATAAGTTCGTCGCGGCGCACGATACCTTCGCCACGGCCGAGGTCGACGATGACATTGCCATATTCGACGCGCTTGACCTGGCCGTTGACGATCTCGCCGATGCGATCCTTGTACTCGTCGAACTGCCGGTCGCGCTCGGCCTCCCGCACCTTCTGCACGATGACCTGCTTGGCCGACTGCGCGGCGATGCGTCCGAAATCCATCGGCGGCAGCGGCTCGGCGATATAGTCGCCGACGCGGGCGGCGGGGTTCTGGTCGGTCGCGAGTTCGAGCGCGATCTCGGTCGCCGGGTTCTCGACCTGCTCGACCACCTGCAACAGGCGCTGGAGGCGGATCTCGCCGGTCTTCGGGTTGATCTCGGCGCGGACATCGGTCTCCGAGCCGTAGCGCGAGCGCGCGGCCTTCTGGATAGCGTCTTCCATCGCCGCAATGACGATCTGCCGGTCGATCACCTTCTCTCGGGCGACCGCGTCGGCGATCTGCAAGAGCTCGAGCCGGTTGGCGCTGACTGCCATCGTCCTGTCTCCACTGTTCTCGTTGGACGGTCGCGCGCCTCAGGCGTCCGCGGTTCCGTCGGTGATGTCGTCGATATCGGTGCCATCGCCGTCGGCGAGGGCCTTCTGGTTGCGCAACGCGTCGTCGATGAGCGCGTCGGTGAGGACGAGCTTGGCATCGCCGATGAGCGAAAGCGGCAGGGTCACGCGATCGGGCGCTCCGGCCGGCGCATCCTCCAGCTTGAGGCCCGTGGCATCGCCCTCGAGACCGGTCAGCGTGCCGCGGAAGCGGCGGCGCCCCTCGATCGGCTGCGACGTCTCGATGCGGGCGACATGGCCGGACCAGCGCTCGAAATCGGACCGCCGCACCAGCGGCCGGTCGATGCCGGGCGAGGAAACCTCGAGGTGGTAGGCCTCGGAAACGGGATCCTCGACATCGAGCGCCGGCGAGACGTTGCGGCTGATCGCTTCGCAGTCGTCGACCGACATCGTGCCGTCGGGACGCTCCGCCATGATCTGCACCGTCATGCCGTTGCGACGCGACGACTTCACGCGCACCAGGCGATAGCCGAGATCGACGATGATCGGCTCGACGATCGCCGCGATGCGGGCGTCGACGCCGGTCTCGACGACGAGGCGGGCGTCACTCTCTGCTTGTGGCTCGGCCAAGGCTGTCCGTCCGAACGGTTCGACCGGCGATGAGAGCGAAGTCCGGCTGCAACGTCTTTTGCAAGAGGCTTCGCGAGCGGGCCCGGAAGCCCACTCCCCAACGATCCGGTCGTTTGAGATGAATGCAAGCCGTATAGGCCCGAAGGCCGCGGAATGCAAGCTTCGTCGTCGGGCGGCGTACCGTCGCCGTGGCTGCGGCGCAACCGCTCGCCTTTATTTCGATTGCTTCCGGTCGTGGCAATACATTGCTAAGGAGCCTCTCGACACTTTCGGAATTGTTCGATCCCGAACGTCCTTACCCGGTGCCGCGTCCCATGAAATCCATCGCCCTGCGCCTTGCCGCCTTCGTCGTGCTGACCGCCGCCTCGAGCTCGCTGCTCGCCCTGCCCTATCTCGTCGGCAATTGACCGGCGCGCGGGCGGATCAGCGGCGGCGAAACGTCAGATAGGTTCCCCGCCGCCCCTCGCGGATCGCCTTCTGCTCGTAGCGCGTTCCCGGCCAGCCGGGGAAAGGCCGCCGCCAGTCGTCGGCGTCCATGGCCGTCCAGGCGAAGTCGGCGCTGCGGCCGATCGCGAGCAGCGTCCAGTCGACATAGGACGGGATGTCGGACGCGAAGCGGAAGAAACCGCCCGGCACCAGCACCCGGGCGATGCGCGCGAGATTGGTGTCCGACACGAAGCGACGCTTCCAATGGCGCCGCTTCGGCCAGGGATCGGGATACAGCAGGTCGACGACGGAAACGCTCGCCTCCGGCAGCCAGTCGAGAAGCTCCGCCGCGTCGCGGTCGAACAGACGGACATTGCCACGCGGCTCAGTATCGAGCGCGGCCGCCACCTTGGCCATGCCGTTCACGAAAGGCTCGACGCCGATGCGGCCGACATGAGACTCGGCCGCGGCGCGATGCAGAAGATGCTCACCGCCGCCGAAGCCGATCTCCAGCGCCACCGCATCGACCGGATCGCTGAACAGACCGGCAAGACGAGCCGGAGGCTCGGCGGCGAGATCCAGCGCGTAGCTGTCTAGCCCGCGCGTCAGGGCGTCCGCCCGGGCCGGACGAAGGCTATGGCCCTTGCGGCGGCCGTAGAAGGAATCGCGCCGGCCGCCCTCGACGGGATCGGTCAAAGCGCGGCCGCGATCCGATCCGACAGGTCGGTCTTCTCCCAGGAGAAGCCGCCATCCGCCTCCGGCGCCCGGCCGAAATGGCCATAGGACGAGGTGCGGGCATAGATCGGGCGGTTGAGCTGAAGGTGCTCGCGGATGCCGCGCGGCGAGAGGTCCATCACCTCGGCCAGCACCCGCTCGACGGCCGCCTCGGCGACCTTGCCGGTGCCGTGAAGGTCGACATAGATCGAGAGCGGCTGCGAGACGCCGATGGCGTAGGAGAGCTGAATGGTGCAGCGCTCGGCCGCGCCGGAGGCGACCACGTTCTTGGCCAGATAGCGCGCCGCATAGGCGGCTGAACGATCGACCTTGGTCGGGTCCTTGCCGGAGAAGGCGCCGCCCCCATGCGGGGCCGCGCCGCCATAGGTATCGACGATGATCTTGCGGCCGGTGAGCCCGGCATCGCCGTCGGGTCCGCCGATCACGAACTTGCCGGTCGGGTTGACGTGCCAGACCGTCGCGGGCGAGATCCAGCCGTCGGGCAGCGCCTCGCGGATATAGGGCTCGACGATCGAGCGGACATCCTGCGAGGAGAGGTTCTCGTCGAGATGCTGCGTGGAGAGCACCAGCTGCGTGACGCCGACCGGCTTGCCGTTCTCGTAGCGCACGGTGACCTGGCTCTTGGCATCGGGCCCGAGCACCAGCGTCTCCTTCGAGCGCCGCGCCTCCGAAAGCCGCTTCAGGATGCGGTGCGCGTAGTAGATCGGTGCCGGCATGAGCTCCGGCGTCTCGGAGCAGGCATAGCCGAACATGATGCCCTGGTCGCCGGCCCCTTCGTCCTTGTTGCCCGCCGCGTCGACGCCGACCGCGATGTCGACCGACTGCGCATGCAGGTGAACGTCGATCTCGGCCTTTTCCCAGTGGAAGCCGTCCTGCTCGTAGCCGATGTCGCGGATCGCGAGACGGGCGATATGGGAGACGAAATCGCGGGTGATCGAAGCCGGGCCGCGCGTCTCGCCGGCGATCACGACGCGGTTGGTCGTCGCGAGCGTCTCGCAGGCGACGCGCAGATGACTCGGGTCCCACCCCTGCTCCGGCCCGAGGCGGAAGAACGTGTCCACCACCTCGTCGGAAATACGGTCGCAAACCTTGTCCGGATGGCCTTCAGACACGGATTCGCTGGTGAAGAGATAGGATGTTCTAGACAATCGGGGGTCCCCGCATCTTTTGCCGGGTCGCTGACCCGGGGCGAATGTGGACAGGTTTTTAATAGGATGGCGCGGGGGGTCAAGCGCAACTGCGGGCCGATGCGCAAATGCAGGGCGGGCCGGAAAAAGATTCCAACGTCCGGCGGCGCCGCGCAAGCAGCGCAGCGCCGGAACCGAAGAATGGTGCGTTTCAGTCCTCGGCTTCGTCGCCTGCGATGGCGCGAACGAGATCGACGACCTTTCGGCGCACGCGCGGATCCTTGATGCGGACGAAGGCGCGGTTGAGCTGCAGCCCCTCGGAAGACGAGAGGAAGTCCGTCACGAAGGCCGCCGGACGCGATTCCTCGAACCCGATCTCGGACGGTGCGCCCGGCGCATCCTCGAAGAAGAACGAGACCGGAACCTGGAGCACCGAAGCGATGTGCTGCAACCGGCTCGCGCCGATCCGGTTGGTTCCCTTTTCGTATTTCTGAATCTGCTGGAACGTGATGCCCAGGCTCTCCCCGAGCTTCTCCTGGCTCATGTTCTGCATCATTCGGCGCAGACGAACCCGACCTCCCACGTGAACATCGATGGGATTCGGCACTTTCTTATTGACCATCGAGGGCTCTTTTCTCCGGAAATGCACAATTCGTCCCGGCGGCGAACATCAATTGTCGCTCGCAGAACTGATTCCAGTCTTTGCTGGACGGCATTGCTCCCGGCGCCATCCAACCGGCCCACGTTGCCAAAATGGAGGGCAACGTGCAGCCTGTCAATTCCGGGTTTTAGCAGGAGTGAAACCAGAGACAAGCGCAAGCATAAGTGCGAGGCCCGCCAGGACCAGGAAAACGAGATCTCCCCACCGGGAATAAAGCGTCGGCGGAAGAGCTGCCGGCAGGCCGCCATCGACGATCCCGGCCTTGCCGAGTTCCAGCGAAACGCGAACGCGCCCATAGGGATCGACGATGGCCGAGATGCCCGTATTGGCGGCGCGGGCGAGCGGCAGGCCCTCCTCGACGGCACGCACGATTGCCTGCTGCAGATGCTGATGCGGACCCGGCGTGTCGCCGAACCAGCCGTCATTGGTGACATTGAGCAGCCAGGCAGGCCGCTGGCGGCCGTCGATCGCCGCGCCGGGGAAGATGATCTCGTAGCAGATCAGCGGGCCGAAGGGTGGGGCTCCGTCGATCTCCATCGTCCGCAGCCGCCGGCCGGACGAGAAGCCGCCTGGCAGCGCGACCATCTGGTGCAGGCCGAAACGCGAGAAGAAGCTGTCGAACGGCAGATATTCGCCGAACGGCACCAGATGGACCTTGTCATAGGCGTCGCGAATGACGCCGTCCTCGCCGATCACATAGATGCTGTTGAAGACACGGCCCTCTGCGTCCGGATCGGGCCCCGGCTCGTCGCGGGCGGCGCCGGTCACGAGCGTCGTGCCGGGGGGCAGCAGGGCTCCGATCGCCGCCAGCGCGTTCGGCTGGTCTGTCAGGAAGAAGGGCAGCGCCGTCTCGGGCCAGATCAGGATGGTGAAGGGCGGCGGGGCGCCGTCGCGGAGGCCCTGGCCGCTCAGCGACAGGTAGCGCTGCAGCACGGTGCTGTCCCGCTCCGGCGTCCATTTCTCGTCCTGCGCCAGCACGGGCTGGACGAGACGCAGCGCGACTCCCGGGACATTCGCGTCGGCGGCGACGGTGAGCCGCATGACGCCATAGCCGAGATTGGCGAGGAAGAGGGCTGCGACGACGGCGACCGCCAGCTTGTCGGCGATACGAGCATGGCGCCCGGAGATGAGCATCGCCGGTGCGCCGAAGACGAGGAAGGCGAGAAGCGTCATGCCCCAGAGCCCGACCAGGGCGACACCCTGCATCAGCTGCGGGACGGGCATCAGCGTGTAGCCGAAGGCGTTCCAGGGAAAGCCGGTGAGAACATGGCCGCGCAGCCATTCCGCCAAAGCAAGAGCGAGCGCCAGTACCACGACGCGGCGCCAGCCCTCCGGCCACCAGAGTCGCGCGAGCGCGGTGGCCAGGCCCCAGAACAGCGCCAGTCCCGCCGGCAGCGCCACGACGGCGAAGGGCATCAGCCAGATGAAGGCACCGGCATCGGCCAGGAATGCGGCTCCGATCCACCACAGCCCGCCGAGAAAATAGCCGAAGCCGAACAGCCAGCCCGCCGCGAAGGCCGGAAGGCGGCGGGCAAGGAAGCCCGCGCGTGGCGCCGGCGCCGCTCCGTCGACCAGAAGCACCAGCACCGGCACGGTGAGCCAGAGGACGGGAAAGAAGCCGAGCGGCGGCAGCGCGAGCGCCGAGACGGCTCCGGCGCCGATGCCGATCAGAGCCCGGCGCCAGCCCCAGCTGATGAGGATGGCATCGGCCGGCGCGGCGAACCGGCTGCGGCGGGTCATCGGGCTCGAAATGGCGTCGCTCGCGAATCAGGGGAATGCGGGACCGGAGCGAGACTTGCGGTCCCGCCGTCGCGGGGTCAAGCGGCGGCGGCGTCCTCGCGGCGGACGCGCAGGCGCTTCACGCGGCGGCGGTCCGATTCGAGAATCTCGAGGGCGATGCCACCGGGCAGCGTGACATGCTCGCCGGCTTCCGGGATGCGGCCGAGCAGCGTGAAGACGAGGCCGCCGACGGTGTCGACGTCGTCGTGCTCCGCGTCGACCTCGATCGGCGTGCCGAGCGCGGCCGCGAGATCGTCGAGATCGGCGCGGGCATCGACCACGAGCGCACCGTCTGCCTCGGGGGTGATCCGCGGCGCGTCGTCCTCGTCATGCTCGTCCTCGATCTCGCCGAAGACGATCTCGACGACATCCTCAAGCGAGACGAGGCCGTCGGTGCCGCCATACTCGTCGATGACCACCGCCATCTGGACATGGCTCTGCTGCATCGTCGAGAGCAGGGTCGCGGCCGGCATCGAGGGAGGCACGAACAGGACGCTGCGGATGAGATCCGTGTCGGCGAGCTTCACCGAGAGATCGACCCGGGCGAAATCGACGGCGCTACCCGCCGCGCAGGCGACGCCGGTCAGGAAATCCATCAGATCCTTGATGTGGACCATGCCGACCGGATCGTCGAGCGACTCGCGATAGGCGGGCATGCGGGAATGGCCGCTCTCGCGGAAGGCGCGGATGACCTCGGCGAGGGTCATGTCGCGGTCGAGGGCGAGAATGTCGGCGCGCGGCACCATGACATCGTCGACGCGCACGTCGCGCAGGCGGAGGATGTTGCGCAGCATCAACCGCTCTTCAGCGGAAAAGTCGGCCGCCGCGTCCTCGCCCTCCAGCGCGCCCTCGATCTCGTCGCGAAGAGAGCCGGCGGGCTTGAAGCCGACCGCCTGTCGCAGCCGGTCGAACCAGCTGTCCTCCCGCTTCTCGGCCTCGCGCTCGGTCGGCGCGAAGGCGGGACTACTTGAGGGTTCGGGGGCGTTGTCGGCGCCCTGGCCGGACGTGTCGGTGTCGGTCATCGGTTCCTGGTTTCGTCTTCGTCGCGCCGCTCGCGCGCCTCAGGCCGCCGGCTCGGCATAGGGATCCGCGATCCCGAGCCGGCCGAGAATGGCCGTTTCCAGCCCTTCCATACGCTCTGCCTCTTCATCCTCCATGTGATCATGGCCGAAGAGGTGAAGCAAGCCATGCACGAGAAGATGGGTGAGGTGGTCGTCGAATGCGATCCCCACGGCCTTCGCCTCGGCGCGCACGGTCTCGCTGGCGAGCACGATATCGCCGAGCATCGGGCCGAACCCAGCGGCTCCGGGCGGCGTTCCGGGGAAGGAAAGGACATTGGTCGCCTTATCCTTGTGCCGCCACGATTCGTTCAGGAGGCGGATATGCTCGTCGTCGGTGAAGACGATCGAGAGTTCCGAACCATCCAGGACCTCGAGCCGCGCCTCCGCGAAGCTCGCCTCGACGGCGCGCGCGACGAGCGCGGCGAGCACGTCCTCGCCCGGCCAGTCCCCTGCCTCGACGAGGAGGTCGACCGCGATCGGAACCGCGCCGCTCACGCGGCGCCTCCGGACCGTGGCGGCCGCGCCGGCGGCTGCGGCCTGGGCG